>NZ_BAABHG010000006.1:0-482017 GCF_039541975.1 Amycolatopsis samaneae | reverse complement strand
GGAGGCGCAGCAGGCCGCGGCCGAGGCCGCGACTGATGGTGCGGCGGCGCGTGCGGCGGCGGCGCGGGCGAACCAGGCTGATGCGCAGGCCCACGACGACGCGGTCAAGGCGCGTCGGGCGGCGAACGCGGCCAACAGCGACGCGGCGATCGCGGGCAGGGCAGCCGCGGCGGCGGCGAAGGACGCCACCGCGGCGCGTGGTGCGGCGACCAGGGCGGAGTCCGACGCGATCGCGGCGCGTGACGCGGCGGGACGGGCGGACACCGACGCGAAGGCGGCCGAGGACGCCGCGACGCGTGCGGAGCAGCACGCCAAGAACGCGGCGGACGCCGCGCGCAACGCGCTCACCTACGCGATCGACGCGCAGAAGGCGGCCGACCACGCGCAGGCGGGCGCGGACGCGATCGAGCGTCGGCGCAAGGAGTCGGCGGACGCGGCGGAGCGGGCCAGGCAGGAAGCGGAGAAATCCGGTAACGGCTACGGCTACGACTTCAATTTCGATATCAGGGACCCGCGGCCGATCAACCCCGGAATCGACGCCAGGACAGCCACTCCCGCCGAGATCATGGCGGCGATCCAGGGCGATTTGAACAGGTACTTCCCGATCCACTCCGACTGCGGCAAGCTCGAGGTCGACCGCAGGTGTGACCTGTCGATCTTCGGGCCGGTCCGGGTGGCGCAGGTCGGCCCGGACTTCTTCATCTTCGAATCGACGCCGGAACACCTCGAAGGTCCGGGGAAGTACATCAGATTCGGGGTTTCGAGGAACGACAAGGGAAAGCTGGACCTCAGTGTCAAGGCATGGGGACAGCCCTCGAAGATCTGGGACGAGTGGTGGCTGTCGTGGGCCAACAACTTCGCGGCCCACGAAACGTGGGGACTGTTCGCCGAGAACCTCGGCCTGGCCTACAAGTAACATCGAAGTAGGACTGATTCGACAAGGGTGGCCGGGATGTCGGAAAACGTGACGAAATGGGCTTCGTCCTTCGTCAGGGCGCTTTGCTGCGGTCTGGCACTCGTCGCCATCGGCGTTTTCGGCGTCTTCTACGTGGCCAAACTGGTGGCGCTGAACGAGGTCGGCGGTTTCGGCCTCGGATTCCTCCTGGCCGCCCTTGTCACCGCACTCGCGGTGACTCCGCTGGGCATCATCGTGGTCGTGCTGGCGCGCAGGCTGGTGCGCCGGCGCGACCACGATGTGCTCCCGGACGTCCTCTGGGCCGTGGCCGCCCCGGTGGCGGGGCTGGCGGGGTTGGCCGTCTCAGGGATCTTCCTGTACGGCGGGTTCTGAGCCCGGTCACCAGACCGGGCGATCGGCGAACTTCTGGAGTGTCCGCTGCGAGGGCCGGACGTAGAAGTGGCCGACCGCGAATCCCATCGTGCCGAGTGCCAGGTAGCCGAACGTGACGATCATTTCCGGGGTGAGCGTCGTGCGGGCGCCGCTGGAGACGTGGAGCAGCGCGATGACCACGAACGCCGCGAAGGTACCCAGGACCGTGCCGCCGAAACACCCGATCAGCGCGTTACGGGTGCTACGCGCGGTGGCCACGACGAGATAGTCGCCGCGCAGGCAGCGCCGGCAGGTCAGGACCACCACGGACGTCGCGATGACGCACAGCGGCGGCACGAGCTGAGCCACCGTGCCGAGCGGGCCGAGTGGAAAGGCGCTGTGCGCCCTGAGGTGGTTGAAGAACGCCGAGATGCCGACGAACAGCAGCGCGCCGACGATCAGTGACGTCCCGGCGAGGATCGAGCCCCAGCGGACCCGGCTCGCGAACTGCGGCGGGAGCGGGACGAACTGCGGCGCCGGGTGGTAGGGGTAGGCCTGCACGCGTCCTCCTTCTCGTTCAGCGTAGGCGATCTGCGCGGACCTGGCGCACGAAATGGCGAGAAGCAGCCGAACGGTGAAGGGGCCGTCCATTACGGACGAGCGGGGGAACTCCGTCCCACTTTCAACTTATAGCGCACCCCGGGGCTTGCGGCAAGGCCAGGGTGATGCCGCAGAATCTTCGGCCGAGGCCAGAGCCTCGAGATCGAATCCGAGGAAATGAGAGTCGCGGAGTGCGTGAACCGAGCACCGGTTTCCAGGAAGAACAACGGCGGGCGGGGGATTTCGTGGTGGATGTGATCGTGGTCGGTGGCGGGCCGACCGGTGTGTTGCTGGCCGCCGAGCTGCGGCTGCACGGCGTGCGGGTACTCGTGCTGGAGCGGGACGCGGAGCCGACCAGGATCGTCCGGGCGCGCGGGCTGCACGCGCGCAGTATCGAAGTGCTGGACCAGCGCGGCCTGCTGGGCCGGTTTCTCGAACTCGGCACGAAGCACCCGGTGATCGGGTTCCTCGGCGTCAAGCCGGTGGCGGAGAAGTTGGACACCGCGCACCCGTACACGCTCGCCATCGATCAGCCGGTCATCGATCGCCTGCTGACCGAGCACGCCGTCGAGGTCGGCGCGGAGGTCCGGCGTGGGCAGGAGCTGGTGGGACTCAGCCAGGACGACGACGGCGTGACCGCGGAACTGGCCGACGGCACCCGGCTGCGTTCGCGGTACCTCGTCGGCTGCGACGGTGGCCGCAGCACGGTGCGCAAACTGCTCGGCGTCGGCTTCCCCGGTGAGCCCGCCAAGGTCGAAACGCTGCTGGGCGAGATGGCGGTGACCGCGTCTCCGGAGACGGTGAGCGAGGTGACGGCCAAGGTCCGCGAGACCCAGAAACTGTTCGGTGTCATGCCTTTCGGGGAGGGGCTGTGCCGCGTCATGGTGCCTGCCGACGGGGTGACCGAAGACCGCTCGGCCCCGCCCACCCTCGAAGAGTTCAAGCGGCAGCTGCGGGCGTTCGCGGGCACCGACTTCGGGGTGCACTCGCCCAGCTGGCTGTCCCGCTTCACCGACGCCACCCGCCAGGCCGACCGGTACCGGGTCGGCCGGGCGCTGCTGGCGGGCGACGCGGCGCACGTCCACCCGCCGACCGGCGGCCAGGGCCTCAACCTCGGTGTCCAGGACGCCTTCAACCTCGGCTGGAAGCTGGCCGCGGTGATCAACGGCTGGGCGCCGGCGGGGCTGCTCGACAGCTACCACGCCGAACGGCACCCGGTGGCCGCCGCGGTGCTGGACAACACCCGCGCGCAGATGGAGCTGATGTCGCCCGAACCGGGGGCGCGCGCGGTGCGCGGGCTGCTGATGGAGCTGTTGGAGTTCGAAGAGGTGAGCCGGTACCTGACCGAGAAGGTCATCGCGACCAGGATCCGCTACGACTTCGGCGAGGGACACGAACTGCTCGGCACGCGGCTGCGTGACATCGGCCTGAAGCGGGGCCGGCTCTACGACCTGACGCACCGGGGTCGCGGGCTGCTGCTCGACCAGACCGGACGGCTTTCCGTGGCGGGCTGGGCGGACCGGGTCGAGCACGTCGTGGAGGTCAGCGAGGAACTGGACGTGCCCGCGGTGCTGCTGCGCCCGGACGGCCACGTGGCCTGGGCCGGCGCGGATCAGGAGGACCTGCGCGCGCACCTGCCCCGGTGGTTCGGGGCGCCCACCGCCTGAGGTGAAGGTCCGTGAATGCCACATTGAGGGACTCAGAGTCCCTCAATGTGGCATTCACGGACAGCGGGAAGAGATTCTCAGGCGGGGTGTTCGGCCAGCAGGTTCGCGCAGCGGATCAGGCCCAGGTGCGAGTACGCCTGCGGGTGGTTGCCCAGCGAGCGTTCCGCGATCGGGTCGTACTGCTCGGGCAGCAGGCCGGTCGGGCCGGCCGCGGCGACGATCTGGTCGAACAGCTCCTGTGCCTCGGTGCGCCTGCCGGTGAGCAGGTACGCCTCGATCAGCCAGGCCGCGCAGATGTGGAAGCCGCCTTCACCGCCGGGCAGGCCGTCGTCGCGGCGGTAACGGTACACAGTGGACCCACTGCGCAGCTCCGCCTCGATCGCGGTCACCGTCTGCTGGAAGCGCTGGTCCGACGGGTCGATCAGGCCGGTGAGCCCGACGAACAGCGACGCGGCGTCCAGGTCCGTGCCGTCGTAGGCGGTGGTGAACGCCTGGACCTCGTCGTTCCAGCCGTGCTCCAGCACGTCGGCGGCGATCCGGTCGCGCAGGCCGGGCCAGCCGCCGGGGACCCCGCGGCCGTACTTCTCGCCCAGCTTCACCGCGCGGTCGATCGTCACCCAGCACATGACCCGCGAGTACACCCGGTGGCGCGGCACGTGCCGCTCCTCCCAGATGCCGTGGTCGGCCTCGTTCCAGCGCCGCGTGACGGCTTCGGCCATCGCGCGCACCATCTGCCAGTCCTCGTCCCGCAGTTCGCCCCGCGCCTCGGCGAGGGTGCCGACGAGCTCGACCACCGGGCCGAAGACGTCCAGCTGCACCTGGTGGTTCGCCAGGTTGCCGACGCGCACCGGCCGCGAGCCCGAGTAGCCGGGCAGCGACTCGATCACCGCTTCGGCGCCGATCACGCTGCCGGAGAGGGTGTAGAGCGGGTGCAGTCGCTCCGGACCGGCCAAAGTGGACAGTACGCCGTGCAGCCACTGGAGGTAGCCCTCGGCCTCCTCGACGGAGCCGAGGTGCACCAGCTCGCGCACGGTCATCGCCGCGTCGCGGATCCAGCAGTAGCGGTAGTCCCAGTTCCGGACGCCGCCGATCTCCTCCGGCAGCGAGGAGGTCGCCGCGGCGAGCACGCCACCGGTGTCGGTGTTGCACAGCCCACGCAGGGTCAGCGCCGAGCGCAGCACGAGATCGGTCTGCACGCCGGGCAGCCGCAGCTTGGTCGCCCAGTCGCTCCAGTACCGGCCCGCGCGGTCCCGTCGTTCCACTTCGGACAGTTCGTGTTCGCGGGTGTCCCTGGTGCCGCACCGCAGTTCCAGCACCACCGGCGCGTCGGCGGTGGGCTGCACCAGTGCCGTCGCGGTGTCGTGCAGGCCGTCGGAGGTGATCGTCCACTCGACACCCGGCGAACGCAGCGCGAACGGCTCGGAGGTGCCGAGCACGCGCAGGCCGCCCTCCACCTCGACCAGTTTGACCGGCACACCGCCGAACTCCGGGCGCGGCGCGAACACCACGTCGGCCGCGGCCTCGCCGGAGATCACCCGGACGAGATCCGTCCGGTGCGGCGCGGTGTCGGGTTCGAGGTAGTCGGTGACCAGCAGGCGCGACCAGCGCGTCTCGACGGTCATCGTGTTCGGCAGGTACCGCTGGCCGAGCGGGAGGCCGTTGCGGTGCGGCTTGATGGAGAAGTGTCCCGCGCTCTCGCTGCCGAGCAGATCGGCGAACACCGCGGGTGCGTCCGGGCCGGGGTGGCACAGCCAGGTCAGCTTCGCGTCCGGGGTCAGCAGGGCGACCGAACGCTCGTTGGCCAGCATGGACAGCCGTTCGATCGGCGGCGCCGACTCGCCGTACAGCCAGTTCCGGCGCTCCTCCAGCAGGAACCCCAGCACCTTCGCGACGTCGACGGTGTCCGGAACCCGGTACTGCGCAAGGGTTTCCCCTTCGCCGACCTTGATGCCGAGGTCGGGCCCGGACAGCCGAGCAAAGGCTTTCTCGTCCGTGACGTCGTCCCCGAGGAAGATCGCCGCCGTCGCCCCGACCTGGTGACGCAGGATGTCGAGCGCGTGTCCCTTGTCGGTCTGCACGACCGCGAGCTCGACCACCTCCTTGCCGTCGGTGGTCGACACACCCTCCCATGTGGACGGTCCATTGTGTACGGACGCGAGGACGTGACGGCCGGCCTCGTGCTCGGCGCGGCGGACGTGCACGGCGATGCTCGCCGGTTTGACCTCCAGCGACACCCCCGGTACGTCCAGCACCAGCTGTTCCAGTTCGGCCTCCAGCCTGCGGTGCAGCTCGCGGGCCCGTTCGTCGAGGGCGTGGATGAACCCGATGTCGAACTCGGAACCGTGGCTGCCGACGAGGTTCACCTCGGCCGGCAGGCGCGACAGTGTCGCGAGGTCACGCAGGGCGCGGCCGGAGATGACCGCGGTGGTGGTCTCGTGCAGGCCCGCGAGGGACCTCAGTGCGCCTACCGATTCGGGCAGTGGCCGGGCTTCGTCCGGATTGGCCGTGATCGGAGCCAGCGTGCCGTCGTAGTCGCAGGCGACCAGCAGGCGCGGAGTACGGGCGATCTGCATGATCGCGCGCCGTAGCTCGGCGGGCAGTGCCTCGGCGGTCAACACTCCTCCAGGAGCTCGTCAAGGGTATGGGGAACGGGTCTCAGTCGACCGGTTCGGCACCCAACGCCTGCAAGAACGAGCGCGCCCACCGGTCCACGTCATGGGTGAGGACCTGACGACGCATGGCACGCATCCGGCGACGGCCCTCGGCTGGGTCGAGGGTAATGGCAGCCACCAAAGCGTCCTTCACCCCGTCCAGATCGTGCGGGTTGACCAGGAACGCGCTGCTCAGCTCCGCGGCCGCGCCGGCGAACTCCGAGAGCACGAGCGATCCGCCGAGGTCGTGTCTACACGCGACGTACTCTTTGCACACCAGATTCATCCCGTCGCGCAGC
The DNA here is from genome assembly GCF_039541975.1 of Amycolatopsis samaneae. Classification (NCBI taxonomy): domain Bacteria; kingdom Bacillati; phylum Actinomycetota; class Actinomycetes; order Pseudonocardiales; family Pseudonocardiaceae; genus Amycolatopsis; species Amycolatopsis samaneae. The sequence continues at coordinate 475,533 of NZ_BAABHG010000006.1, read as the reverse complement.
GGCGTCACCACCATGACGTCGGCCGCGGAGAAGAACGCGGCCAGCTCCGTTCGGTCGACCGATTGGTGCAGGTAGTGCACGACCGGGTGGCCGACGCGCGCGAACTCGCCGTTGATGCGGCCGACCATCTGCTCGATTTCGCCGCGCATGCGCTGGTAGTGCTCGACGCGTTCCCGGCTCGGCGTCGCGAGCTGCACGAACGTGACGTCCTCCGGCCGGAGCCGCCCTTCGTGCAACAGCTCGTGCAGCGCCTGGAGCCGCAGGTCGATGCCCTTCGTGTAGTCGAGCCGGTCGACGCCGAGCAGGACGGTCTTCGGGTTGCCGAGGTCGCGGCGCAGCTGCGCGGCGCGCTCGGCGACGCCCTTCGTGCGGGCCAGCGTGTCGAGGCCGTTCGCGTCGATGGAGATCGGGAACGCGCCGACCCGGACGGTCCGGTCGCCGACCTGCATCGTGCCGGGCCGGGTGCGGATGCCGACCGCGCCGCGCGTCGATTCGAGCCCGATCAGCTGACGGCACAGCCAGAGGAAGTTCTGCGCGCCACCCGGACGATGGAACCCGACCAGGTCCGCGCCGGTCAGGCCGCGCACGATCGGGGCACGCCACGGCATCTGCATGAACAGCTCGACCGGCGGGAACGGGATGTGCAGGAAGAACCCGATCCGCAGATCCGGCCGCAGCTCGCGGAGCATCGCGGGCACGAGCTGCAACTGGTAGTCCTGGATCCACACCGTCGCGCCCTGCGCGGCGACCTCGGCGCTGGCCCGCGCGAAGCGCTGGTTGACCTTGACGTAGCTGTTCCACCACGCCCGGTCGAACACCGGGCGCTCGACGACGTCGTGGTAGAGCGGCCAGAGCGTGGCGTTGGAGAAGCCCTCGTAGTAGTCGCGGACCTCCGCCGAGGTCAGCGACACCGGGTGGAGCACGAGCCCGTCGTCGTCGAACTCCTCGACGTCGACGTCGGGCACGCCGGGCCAGCCGACCCACGCGCCCTTGCGGGACCGCAGGAAGGGCTCCAGCGCGGAGACGAGCCCGCCGGGGCTCGCCGTCCACCGCTGGCCGCCGTCCGCGGTGCGTTCGAGGTCGACCGGCAGCCGGTTCGCCACCACCACGAAATCCGCGGAGTTCTGGGTGCCCCGGTTTGCCTGCTCCTGGTTCAAGAGTGCTTGGTCCGACACAGCTGCTCCCTCGTTTCCCGGGTCGCGGCCCGGGGGAAACCCTATCGCGGAACAGGAGATCCGCCGGTGCGCGAAGGGTTACTCCAGGCGACGTTCGGCCGGTTCGAGCGGGCCGGCCAGGCGCGGACCGGCCAGCCTGCGCTCCAGCCTTCCCAGCCCGGAGCGCACCGGCTGCGCGAGGTATTCGCCGAGGATGACGCCCGCTGCCAGGGCGAGGCCGATCGCGACGGCGGTCATCAGCGTCGAGATGTTGCCACCCGGTTCGACGCCGAGCTGGTACAGCCCACGGTAGGTCGAGAGGCCGGGAACCAGCGGCGTGATCCCGGACACGGCCACCACGAGCGGGGTAACCCGCAGCCGCCGTGCCATCACACCGCCGCAGAAACCGACCAGCGTGGCGGCGATCGCGGACGAGCTCACCGCGTCGAACTTCGTCAGCATGAGCGCGCCGTACACGGCCGCCCCGATCGAGCCCGCCGCCGCCGCGACGAGCATCGCGCGGATGGTCGAGTAGGACGCGAGCGCGAAGCACGCCGCCGCGCCCGCGCCGCCGACGACGATGATCGGCAGGTGCTGCGGCGTGGAGCTGACCACCTCGGGCAGCGGGGTGAGCGGCAGTTCGAGCATGACCGCGATCCGCAGCGCGAGCACGACGCCGGTGATCAGCCCGGCGGTCATCAGCGCCGTTTCCATCGTGCGTCCCGCGGCGGTGACGTTGAAGCCGGTGATCGCGTCCTGCACCGCGGACACCGTGGACAAACCGGACAGCAGCACGGTGACCGCGGCCGCCACCACCAGTGTCGGCTGGTCGGTGGTGAGGATCTTGCTGCTGACGATCAGCATCGCGGACAGCGTCGCGAACAGGCCGCCGACCACCTGCTGGAAGAAGAACGGCAGCGAGTACCGGTTGAGCAGCCTGCCGATCCGGTCGACCAGCGCGCTGATCACGACCGCCACCAGCGCGATGTCGATCCCGCCGCCGATGATCAGCGTGATGAACCCGGCCAGCCCGCCCCAGGCGAGCGTGGCGACCCAGCGTGGGTACGGGTGCGGCGCCGTGGTGATGCGGCGCAGCTCGGCCTGCGCCTGCTCGGCACCGACGTGCCCGCGGACGATCTTGCGGACCAGGATCTCGACGTCGGTCAGCCGGGTGTAGTCGAGGCTGCGGGAGCGGACGACGCGCAGCGCAGTCACCGGCTCGAGCTCGGTGCCGCGGTGACACGTCACGGTGATCGAGGTGAAGATGACGTCGACCTCGCAGTGCGGGAGGCCGAGCGCGGAGGTGAGCGCGAGGATCGTCGCGGTGACGTCCGAGGCGCCCGCGCCGCTGGCCATCTGGACCTCACCGATGCGCAGCGCCAGATCGAGGACGAAGTTGACCGTCGCGTCGTCCGGCAGCGCCGGTCCGATCGCCTCGGCGGAGTCGACCGCTGGCTGTTCCGCGGTGGGCGCTTCGAGGATGTGCCACGCGCGCCGGCGCAGCAGTGGCCGGTGTGTGCGGTTGGTGCCCCTCCCGCCGGAACGCTGCTTGCCGTCACGCTGTCGCGGTGGTTCCAGGATCGGCCACTGCGTGGTGTGCGTGGTCGCTTCGGCGCTCTCGATGTTCTCGTTCGCGCGGCCGTTGGCACTCATGCGTCAGCCACCTCCTCTCGTACTCATCGGTGTTTCCCGGGGGAGCATCGACGAACCCACCCCGACCGTTGCACGGATCCGGAAGTGGCGTCCACCACGTTCGGGAAAGATCGTCCGCGAGGACCGCCGTGGCCGCCACCGTCGCACCCTGAACAGGGCGCTGACCAGGCCGTTCGTCCGTGTGGTCGGAAGATCGGCAGCCGGGTGAAAAGTCAAGACGATCACCTGTCCGGACGTATCGGCGGCGGGGCGGGTGGCCCGGGCGTTCCGGGTGTCTTCGCGGGGTGCCGCCGCGGGCCTCGTCGTGGGCCCCGTCGTGGGCCCCGTCGTGGGTCCCGTCGTGGCGGGAACGCGGTGCCGTGCCGTCGGCGGCGGGACCCGCCGATATACTGGGGCGGCCACTGGGCGGGTGCCCGGAGGCGTCGGCCGGTATAGCTCAGTTGGTAGAGCATCTGTCTTGTAAACAGAAGGTCAGGGGTTCGAGCCCCCTTGCCGGCTCCCGTTCCTTCCCCGCGTCGTCGCGTGGTCCCTCCCATGTCCGTGAATGCCACATTGAGGGACTCAGAGTCCCTCAATGTGGCATTCACGGACCGCTGTCGCCGCGGTGTCCACAGTGGACCTGTGGGCGCGGGCTCAGTGGCCGGGTGTCCGGCCCAGGGCCAGGGCGCGGTGGAACTCCGTCCAGGCGTTCGAGGTGCGCCCGGCCGCGACGTACGCCTCGCCCAGCCGCCGCCGGATCTCCCGCTCCAGCTCGACGCTGGTCTGGGCGGCGACCGCGGTGACCGTGGCGAGCGCGCGGTGGTGCAGGTCGAGGGCACCCGCGACGGCGCCCAGACCCAGCTCGGCCGAGCCCCAGCGGGTCAGGCAGGAGGCGTGCAGCGGCGGGTCGCCGACCTGCGCGGCCAGCTCGGCCGCCTGCCGGAACGCCGGGGCGGCCTCGGCGGGCCGCGCCAGCCCGAGGTGGAGAGCGCCGGTGAACCGGAGGATCTTCGCGATCAGCCTCGGGTTCTCGGCCTTCTCGGCGTAACGCATGCTCTGCGCGAAACACTCCAACGCCTCGTCGTGCCTGCCGAGACAGTGCAGCGCGGCGCCCAGGTCACTGACCGCCATCCCGGCGAGGCAGTCGTCGTCGAGGCGCAGGGCTAACTCCCGCATCCGGGTCAGGTGCGCGACGGACTCGGGGTGCCTGCCGGAGAGCCGGGCGACGACGCCGAGCCCGTTCAGCGCCCTGGCCTGCTCGCGCGGATCGCCCGCCCGGCGGCTGATCTCCAGCGCGTCGGAGAACCACGCGCGGGACTGCTCGTACCGGTCCTGCATCCCGTACGCGATGCCGAGGCCGATCCGCAGCGAGGACACCATCCGCTGGTCGCTCGCCTGGCTGACCAGCGGCAGCGCGAGTTCCAGCGCCGCGCGGCATTCGTGGTGACGGCCCTGCCTGGTGAAGTAGTGGACCAGGCCGTCGGCGATCCAGCAGGCGTAGTCGGCTTCGCCCGCTTCGACCGCGTAGGCGACGACGTCGGCGAGGTCCCCGGCACCGGCGTCCAGCCAGGCGACCGCGTCCTGCCAGCCCTCGAACGGCGCCGGCCCCAGGTCCGGCCCGGTCGGGAACCCGGCCGGGCCCCAGTCGCTGGCGTGGTGACCGGCGGCGAGGTAGAGCCGGAGGGCGCCGGCGCGGGTGCCGGCCACGACCTGGGCCGGGTCCTGCCCGGCGAGCCGCCGCGCGTACACCGCGACCAGATCGTGTAGCCGGTACCGCCCGGCGCTGGGCTGTTGCACCAGGCTGGTGTCGACCAGCCGTTCCAGCGCCAGTTCGGCGTCGCGCGCCGTCCAGCCCAGCATCGCGGCCAGCGTCCGCCCGTCGAGCGTGGGCGTCGGCGACAGGCCCAGCGCGCGGAACGCGCGCCGCTCCGGGCTCGGCAACTGCTCGTAGGACAACCGGAACGCCCCCTCGACGCTCCGGTCCTCCGCGGTCAGTTCGCCGAGCCGCCGCTCCCCGTCCGCCAGCCGCGTCACCAGGTAGTCCAGTGTCCACATCGGACGGTTCTGCAGCCGCGCGCCCGCGATGCGCAGCGCGAGCGGCAGCCGCCCGCACAGCCGGGCCAGCTCGCGCACCGCGTCCCGCTCCTGCTCGGCCCGCTCCTGGCCGACGATGCGGGTCAGCAGCGTTTCCGCCTCGCCGGGCGCGAGCGGGCCGAGGGAAACGCGGCGGCCGACGTCCAGCCCGGCCAGCCGCCGCCTGCTGGTGGTCAGCACCCGGCTGCCCGTCCCCGCCGGGAGTAGCGGGCGCACCTGCTCGGCACCGGCGACGTCGTCCAGCACCAGCAGCAGGCGCCGCGACGCGGTCGCCGCGCGCCAGGACGCCGCGAGCTCGTCGAGGTCGTCGGTGAGGTTGTTGACGTCGACACCCACCGAACGCAGCAGCCGCCGCAGCGCGCGCTGGGGCGGCAACGCCTCCCTGCCCTCGGTGTGCCCGTGCAGGTCCACGTACAGGCAGCCGTCGGGATAGCGGTCGCGCACGAGGCGGGCCACCCGCACCGCCAGCGCGGTCTTGCCGGAGCCCGGTACGCCGTCCACGGCGTCGACCGCCGGTGCCCCGGCGTCCGCGGGCGCGGTGAGCAGCGCCAGCTCCGCGGCGCGGCCGACCAGCTCGGCGACGTCGGCGGGCAGTTCGTCACGCACCCGTGCCGGCGGCGCGGGCACCGGGGTGACCGGCGTCGGCAGCGCGCCGACACCGAGGCCGGAATCGTTGCCGCGCAACACGTCCTGATGCACCCGGCGCAGTTCGTCGCCCGGTTCGACGCCCAGGTCGTCGATGAGACGGCGGCGCAGCTGCGTGTACACGGCGAGCGCGTCGGCGCGGCGGCCGCAGGCGTAGAGGGCCCGCATCAGCAGCGCGGCCAGCGGCTCGCTGTGCGGGTACGCGGGCAGCAGGGCGGACAGTTCGCCGACCGCGTCCGCGTGCCTGCCCAGCCGCAGCTGGCGGTCCACCTTCTCCTGCAACAGCACGATCCGGCGTTCCGCGAGGCGCAGCCGCTGTCCCTCGGCGAACGGCCCCGGCAGCCCGGCGAGGGGCTCGCCCTGGAACAGTTCGAGGGCGTCGGAGTAGCGGTCCACCGCGGTCGGCAGATCGCCGGACCGCTCGGCCGCGCCCGCCTCGGCGACGACCTCCTCCAGCCGATCCGCGTCGATCCACACGTCGCCGCTGACGAAGCGGTAGCCGCCCCGGCTGCGGCCGATCAGCTCGTCGGCCGCGCACTCGGCGGCCTGGAGGCACCGGCGCAGGCGGTGGACGTACACGGGCACGACCTTGGCGCCGGTGCCAGGGGGTTCCAGGCCCCAGACACCGTCGAGCAGTTCGTCCCTGCTGACGGTCATGTCCGGCCGCAGCACGAGCGCGGCCAGCAGTGCCTGCTGCCGGATCGGGCCGAGGTCCAGCGGCTGGTCACCGTGCCAGGCCCGCAGCGGGCCGAGTACGGAGAACCGGAGCCGGGGCTCGGTGTCGAGGGAATGCGCGATAGTCATTTCGGCCGTCCTAGCCAGGCGTGACGATGCCGTGGTCGAACGCGTAGACGATCGCCGCGGCACGGTCACGCAACCCCAGTTTGGTGAAGATCCGTCCGATGTGGCTCTTCACGGTGAGCTCGGAGATGACCAGCGTGTTCGCGATCTCCGAGTTGGTCAGGCCCCGCCCGAGCGCGCGCAGCACGTCGTGTTCGCGCGGGGTGAGCAGTTCGGGTGCCGGGCCGCCGCGGCGGGGAGCCGGGGCCTGCCGGTAGGTGGTGAGCACGCGCGTGGTGACCGTCGGGTCGAGCCACGCGTCACCGGCGGCGACCGCGCGCACGGCGCGGATCAGGTCCTCGGCGGCGGAGTCCTTGAGGACGTATCCGGCGGCGCCCGCGCGCAGCGCGCCGGCGAGCAGTTCGTCGTCGTCGAACGTGGTGAGCGCGAGCACCGGCGGCCGGGCACCGGTCTGCCGCAGGCGCCGCGTCGCCTCGATGCCGTCGACGTCCTTCATGCGCAGGTCCATCACGACGACGTCGACCTCCCCCTCGGCCAGTGCCGTTGGCACGTCCGAGCCGTCGCCGCACTCCCCGGCGATGACGAACCCGTCGCGGCGGCGCAGGATGCGGCGCAGGCCGGAGCGGACCAGCTCCTGGTCGTCGACGAGCAGGACGCGGATCTCGGTGTCGGTCATGGCGTCACCTCCTGGCGAGTGTCGGTATCGGCTTTTCGCTGTGGCGGGCCGGGAACCGCGACCTCGACGACCCAGTACCCGCCGCTGGGCCCGGCACGCAGATCGGCGCCCAGCTGGGTGGCCCGCGCGGTCATGCCCGCGATACCGGACCCGCTGGCGGTCGCCGCGGCCGCGCCGCCGGGCAGCGTGTTGCGGATGGTGAGCGTGGTGCCCTCGGCGTCGACGCGCAGCCGGACCCGCCCGCTCGCGGTGGGCGCGTGCTTGGCGATGTTGGCCAGCGACTCCTGCGCGATGCGGTAGAGCCCCAGCCCGGCGGAGGCGCCCACGACGCTCAGATCGCCGTCCTGCTCGTAGCGGACGTCCAGCCCGGCGGCGCGGGTGCGCTCGACCAGCCCGGCGACGTCGTCGATGCCCGGCAGCGGCCGGGTGCCCGAGGAGGTGCTGGCGAGCAGCCCGACCGTCCGGCGGATGTCGGCCATCGCGGCGCGGCCGACACGTTCCGCCTCGGTGAGCGCCTCGACGGCCTCGTCGATGTCGCGGTCCTGCTGGAGGCCGTGCCGGGCCCCGGTCAGGTGCAGCAGGGTGATGCTGAGCGAATGCGCGACCACGTCGTGCACCTCGCGGGCGATGCGCTGGCGCTCGGCGAGGATCGCCTGCTCGCGCGCGGCGTCCTGCTTACCGCGTTCGGCGTTCAGCGCGCGGTGGTACCAGCGCAGCGTCACCCCGCCGCTGAGCCCGAGCAGCACCGCGACGATGTACACCGGGTAGCCGGACAGCCCGTTCCACACCTGGGCGACGATCAGTTCCGCGATGCTCAGGCAGGTCACGGTGATGGCGAGCGTGAGGCTGGCGATCGCGGCGACCTCGGTGGCCAGCAGCACCAGCAGCACCGGCGCGAAGTCCGGGGTGACCGGGTCGGTGAGCAGGATCGGCACGCCGATGAGGACGGCGATCGCGCCCAGTACCGGCGGGATCAGGTTGCCCGTGACGGGCCAGAACATGAAGCGGACCAGGATGAGCAGCCCGGCCAGCGCGATCGGGGCAGGCGGGAACAGGGCGTGCCGCTGGGCCAGCGCGGCGATCACACCCGTGGCGTTCATGACGGTGGTGCAGGTGGGGAGCCACCAGGGCAGGGACACGTCGTAGCGGGCGAGGCTGTCCTCCAGCCGCGCCCGGTATCGGTCCACCAGTGTTCCCCGCACCGCCCCAGCGTAGAAACTCCCCGGGTGTCCCGTCTTGCTGCGGTGGTCGGCACCGGGTATCCGACCGTGGTAGGAGACGCGGTGGGTACCACGGCGTGAGGCGGCGGGCGGGTGTGCGGGGCTACCGTCGGGTAGCGAACTGGCAGGCGCGACCTGGGGGTGCCCGATGACCAGCACTGATCAACGATCCGGCCCGCGAAGCGCACGTCCGGTGGCGGCCGCGCGGTCCGCGACGGCGTGGGTGCTCAAATACGGGCTGACCGGGCTGGCGCTGCGCCTGGGCGCGCGCCAGGGCGATCTCCTCGCGCGCAGCGTCGTCGAACCGGCGCGGCGGGCCGACCCGTTCCCCACCTACGACGAGATCCGGGCCAGGGGGCCACTGCTGACCGGGCGGTTCGTCGCCGGGACCGCGAGCCACGCGGCCGCGAACGAGATCCTGCGCAGCGACCGCTTCCTCGCCTCGCCAGCGGTGGCGCCGACGAAGTCGCTCAACCGGCTGCTCGAAAGCCTGACCGACCCGCACGCGCTCGGCCCGGTCGATCCGCCTTCGCTGTTGGCGATCAGCGCGCCGGAGCACACCCGGATCCGCAAACTGGTCGCGTACGCGTTCACACCGCGGGCCATCAACGCGCTCTCCGCACGTGTCCAGGAACTCGCGGACGGGATGCTCGACACCATCGCGGCCGGAAACCCGTCGACGGTGGACCTGATCGACGCCTACGCCTCGCTGCTGCCGGTCACCGTGATCGCCGAGATCCTCGGTGTGCCGGAGGAACTGCGGCAGCCCTTCGTCAAGATCGTGAACGAGGCCGCGCTGTCGCTGGAACCCGGACTGTCCTATCGGGACTACCGGCGGGCCACCGAGGCGACGCGGGAAGGGCACCGGTTCCTCGACGAGCACATCGCGCGGTTGCGCCGCGACCCCGGCGACGACCTGCTCAGCCGGATGATCGCGGCGGCGGACGGCTCGGACCGGCTCAGCGACACCGAACTGCGCGTCACCGCGTTGCTGGTGCTCGGGGCGGGTTTCGAGACCACGGTCAATCTCATCGGCAACGCCGTCGCGCTGCTGCTCGCCCACCCGGACCAGCTCGACCGGCTCAAGGCCGAACCCGAGGGCTGGGCCAACGCGGTCGAAGAGGTGCTGCGCTACGAATCCCCGGTGCAGGTGACGCTTCGAGTGTCCACAGCGGACACAACGGTCGCGGGACTGCCCGTGCGCGAAGGGCAGGCGGTGGTCGTCATGCTCGGCGGCGCCAACCGCGATCCCGCCGTTTTCCCGGAACCGAACCGTTTCGACACCACCCGCGCGAATGCCCGTGAGCACCTCGCCTTTTCTGCCGGGCCGCATTTCTGCCTCGGCGCGCAGCTCGCGCGGTTGGAGGGCGCCACCGCGTTGCGGACGTTGTTCGAGCGATTCCCTGACCTCGCGCTGGACGGAACGCCGACGCGGCGCGGTACCCGGGTGCTGCGCGGCTATCGGCGGCTGCCGGTCCGCGTCGGCGCGTAGCCGTCCGTGAACTTCGCCGTCATCGCAGCAAGCGGCTGCTGAATCCAGCCGCTACCAGACGGTCGAAAGCCGCGCGTACTGCGGACGGGACGGTCTGCTCGATGGCAAAGCCCTGTTTGGGGTATTCCATTACCCGTTGTAGGTCGCCGGTCATCATGTCCACGACCTCAGCGGGGTCACCGACCGTCTTGACGTACTCCTCAAGGGTCAACGGCGCAGACGTGCAAACCGGCTCGACCTCCGGCCAGAGCCGTCGGCAGGTGGCATACGCCCGGCGCTCCATGTACGGCATCGAGATGAGGAGGACCGAGGATGGCATGATCCCGGCCCGAGCGAGCACGTCTCGTGACAACGTGATGTTGGCGCCGGTGTTGCGTGCCACGGGCTCGATCAATATCGCCTCGTCGGGTACGTCGAGTTCCAGTGCCCTTTCGCGGAAGTGAACGGCTTCGCCGCGCGGGAAAATGGCGGCTGTGTCCCGGCTCGTCGCGCCAGTGAAGACGATCGTGGGGAAGAAGCCACGGTGGTAGAGGTCGGCGGCGTGGGAAGCGACGCCGATATCGTTGCAACCCAAGGCGATCGCGGCCGAACACGGCTTGAGGTAGTGACGCACCTGGTGGAAGTCCCAGACCAGCTCGGCGTCCTGCCACTGTGGCTCCGTCAGTTGGTGCTTCACGATGCTCCGTACTCCCTTGTTGCTCGATGCACGAGGACTCTCACGCCTGGTGTTCGTAGGCACGGCGAATACCCCTGATGCTCTGTAGCTGGTGCATCATCCCGTACCGCGTCGAGGTCGCGGCAGCACCCTCCAACAGATCCAGGCCGCTATCGGCAGTGGCAGTGTCGGACAGCAGGATATGAGCGTGCGCGGTGTCGAGACGGACTCGCTGCATGGGTGCGTCTCCCGGGCGATGGCTGAGTGCCACATCGATCGCCTCAGTAGCGTGGCGCAGATCGGCAGCACCCCGATGTGCCAGCGCGAGCTTTTGGTATGCAATAGACCAGTCCTGCGGTTCTTCAAGCGCTTCAAAATGCTGGATGGCGGGAAGGATGAACCGCACCGCTTCTGTGTTCAGTCCACGCTTGCTCAGGGCGGTGCCGATCCACAGCTGTGCCCGCGTGCGGTCCCGGTCGGCCAGGCGCTCATCGACTGCCAGCCGTTGGTACTGTCGGGCGGCCTCGTCAAGTCGGCCGTCCATCTCGTCGAGGACCGCGAGATGTAGCTCCAGCTGGGCGACGCGTCGTGCGGCGCCCAAATGGGTAAAGACCTGGATTGCCTTTTCGTAGCTCTGCTGAGCTGACAGAGGCCCGTGGAGAATACCCTGGTCTTGGCGCAGGTCACCGAGCAGCCGGAGCGATCGTCCGTACAGGTGCATGCCGTGGCCGTCATATGTATCCGGTTGGAATCGCGGGATCCATCGATCGAGCAGCGTCTTCGCCAGTGTGAACTCTTGCCGTCCGAGGCAGATCGCGGTGCGATCCAGATCGTCTGCCCACGAGTCGTGATCGATCCCTGAGCGGGTGGCGGACGGCGGCGACCCCGGCATGCTCGGAGCCGAGTGAGTGAAGCGCGGAGGTACCTCCGGTGTTGGCGGAGTGAGAAAGGCCGTCTCGACGACCAGCGGCTTGCCGTTTCGGAGTAGGTCTTCGAGCTGTTCGGGCGTGATGCGCAGAAGCTTGGCCAGCTTGGGGCGCTTGTGTGGTTGAGGTTCCGTCGCGCCGCTCTCCCAGCGGTTGACTGTGCTCGGGTCGACGGTCAAGGCGTAGGCCAGCGTCTCTTGCGTGTGCCCGGCAGCCTTGCGAGCACGGGCCAGGTCGACGCGCTTGGTAGTCATAGGTGCCCTCGTCGGTACGGATCGTGGCAAGGCGACATTATGCACTCCGAAACCATGGTACGCAGGTTTTCGCCAGAGTTTTGCAGGGTTTGCGCTCTGGTCGGCGCGGCGTGGCTGGAGCAAGGTTATTCACGGCGCCAGGCGGCTGGTTGATTGGTTCCTCAGCCTCCGCGAGGCAGTTCCTCGACTTGTTACCGGCGTGGGATTCCCAGGCGTCGAGGTGCTCCCCAGGTTTACGACGAATGCGAAAATAGGTGGTCTCAGTGAACCCATTCGGCCACATGCGACCCATCACTGCCTGCTGGAAATGCACCTGGACCATGAGACAGCACCGAAGGGCGGTCGGAGGAGATGAGCGCGCTCATCTACGTCAGTTTGGAGCACATTCATCCGGTGGTTGACGGGATCTGGCATCGCGCTCGGCTTACCGAGGTGCCTGCGCCGGGCGAGGCGGTCCGGATGTTGTGCGGTCTGGTCGCGGCTGCCGAATACGACGATGTCCGTGGTCGTGACCTGCATGGTGTTCCGCGCCAGTGCTGGAGCTGCGAATGCGTGTACCGGGAGGAAAACGGCTTCGTGCCACCGCCGGGTGGTTACCCGCCGGGATGCGCCTCCGAGCTCCGATCAGTGCCACGCCCGGGCCCGAGAAGGTGCTGACCTCACCCGATCCGCCAGAAACCGACGAACGAGAGGAGCAGTGCACGCGTGACGCAAGTGAAATGTCCGGCCGCGCTCGCGCTGGGGTGCGAGCTGCGTGACGCGCGGATCGCGGCCGGGATGACACCGGCCGAACTGGCGGCGGCGATTCAGGTCGGTCGGGAGTACGTCCACTACCTCGAGCACGGGTATCGCACATTGAGTTCCACACATTTGGCACGCACGTCTGGTGTGCTCGGTATCTCCGGCGTCGGCTACCAGCGGCTGATGGATCTCGCCCGTCAAGCGGGCGAGGCCGACCTGATCGCCGTCGAACCGGAGCACGACGCGGCGCTGGCGAGGGAGTACGAACGGCTTGCCACCACCGTGTTGGTATGGGCGCCATGGGAACTCCCGGTTCCGCTGCGGACCGTCGACTACACACGAGCCGTGCTCCGCGGTTCCACCGAGGACCAGCTCGTGGCCCATCTGGCGCGGGTCTCCACGGCACCTCGGGGATACACGGCGATCCTGTCCGAGGACGTGCTGTGTCACCCGGCGGTGGGCCGGGATCAACTGGATTGGTTGTACCACAACACTTCGACAGTGTCGCTGCGGATCGTGCCGCGGGCTCGATGCCGGGTGCCCGCCGCGTTCACCTGCCTGACCAGTGCGCGCTTCCCCGCGACGATCATCGCCGCCCACCAGCACGTCCACGCCTACCTCACCAGCAAGCGCGTGGTGACCCACTACCACGACACCGTCCAACAACTGCTTGACCACGCCCTGTCCGAGGACAAGTCACGCGAGCTCATCGCCAAAAACCTTGTCAACGCTTAACTGCGAACTCGCCGTCAATCCTTTGTGGACGTTGGGGTCGCGAGGGGAACTTTTGGTGCGCTCAGTGCTCTGAAGGTGGCCTTCAGAGCACGTCGAAGCCCGGGTCGAGTGTGGCGCGTTTGCGCCGCAGCAGGTCGCGTTCGGCGGCGTTCCCGGCGTGGTCGATGGCCGTGTCGTAGGCCCGCGCCGCTTCGGTGTCCCGGCCGAGCCGGTGCAGCAGATCGGCCCGGATCGCGTGGAACAGGTGGAACTTCGGCAGGTCCAGCTCGTCGACCAGCGCCAGTGCCACCGCGGGGCCGTCGACCTCGGCGACGGCGACCGCGCGGTTGAGTGCCACCACCGGCGTCGGTGTGCACGTCAGGAGCTGGTCGTAGAGCGTCACGATCTGGCCCCAGTCGGTGGCCGCCGCGATCGGCGCGTCGCTGTGGACGGCGTTGATCGCGGCCTGGATCTGGTACGGGCCCGGCCGGTCCCGGCGCAGGCAGCGGCGCACGAGGTACTGGCCCTCGGCGACGAGCCCGCGGTCCCAGCGGTCGCGGTCCTGGTCGGCGAGCAGGACGAGGTCGCCGCCGGCCGTCGTGCGTGCGGCGCGGCGGGATTCGATGAGCAGCATGAGCGCGAGCAGGCCCTGTGCCTCCGGTTCGTCGGGCATCAGTTCGGTCAGCAGCCGCCCGAGCCGGATCGCCTCCGCGCACAGATCTTCACGCACGAGCCGATCGCCCGAACTCGCGGCGTACCCCTCGTTGAAGATCAGGTACACCACCGCGAGCACGGCGCGCAGCCGGTCCGGGAGGTCCGCGTCGCCGGGTACGCGGTAGGGGATCCGCGCGTCCCGGATCTTGTTCTTCGCTCGGACGATCCGTTGCGCCATCGTCTTTTCCGGCACCAGGAAGGCGTGCGCGATCTCGGCGGTGGTGAGCCCGCCGAGCAGCCGCAGGGTCAGCGCGACCCGCACGTCGGGGGCGAGCGCGGGGTGCGCGCAGGTGAAGATCAGCCGGAGCCGGTCGTCGCGCACGGGGCCCTCCTCCGCCGGTTCGTCCCCGGCGCGCAGCAGCGCGGCCTGCGCGTGCCGGTCCGCGCGGGACGCCTCGCGCCGCAGCCGGTCGATCGCGCGGTTGCGGGCGGTGGTGATGATCCAGCCCGCCGGGCTCGGTGGGACCCCGGCCGAAGGCCACTTCGCGAGCGCGGCGGCGAAGGCGTCCTGGACCGCCTCCTCGGCGATGTCGATGTCGCCGAAGACGCGGACCAGGACAGCCACCGCGCGCCCGTACTCCGCGGCGAAGACGCGTTCGATGTCGACGGGATCCGTCGTCACGGCCGGCAGCCGTCCGGGGACTCGTCCTGCAGCGGCCGGACCTCGATCGGGAGCATCCCGATCGCCTCGGCGAGTTTGCGGCCCCAGCCGAGCGCCGCGTCGAGGTCGGGCGCCTGGATGACGGTGAACCCGCCGAGGTGCTCCTTGCCCTCGGTGAACGGGCCGTCGGTCATCAGGACGTCGCCGTCCCGCACCCGGACGACGGTCGCCGAATCCGGTGAGTGCAACCCGCCACTGAACACCCACGCCCCGGCGTCCCGCATCTCCTGGTTCAGCGCCCGGAGGTTCGCCATGATCGGTTCGAGCACCTCGGGCGCGGGCGGTTCGCCGTCGGGCTGGTAGATGCTGAGCAGGTACTGCTTCATGGGGTCGTCCTCCTCGTCGGTTCCGGCGCCGTGCCGGATTCTCGCTCCCTACACGAACGGCCGCCGCCCGGATCGACAGCCGCCACGAAATTTCCGGGCGAGCCGGGAAGGGCACTTTCGGAGATTTCCCACGCCGCCGGGGCGCTACCGTGGAATGCCGGCGGCACGAGGGGGGAAGTGGTGATCACCGAACAACGCTGGAACGCGGTCCGGGACGCACTGCCCCAGGCGGGTGCCCGGTTCGCGGATCTCGTACTGACCGCGCACGATCCGGCCACCAGGGTGACCGCGGACTGGAGCGTCGTGGAGACCACCGCCCACGTCGGGTTCATCGCGCTGATGTACCGGGTCATGGTCCGCGGCGGGGACGAACCGCTCCCGCTGCCCGCGCTCACCACGTCCATCAAGCAGGCCCGCACCGACACCGTCGCCGACATGAACACGCTCGCACTGCGGGAGTATCCGGAACGGGATCCGGTGCGGTTGAGCGAAAAGCTGCGTACCGACATCGCCGAGATCCTGCGCCGGAGCGAGGGGATCGACCCGGAGCGGCCGGTGAGCTGGCTCGGCGGCGCGCTCGTCCCGGTCGCCGGGGTGCTCGCGCACCTGCTCAACGAACTGCTCATCCACGGCCTCGACATCGCCCGCGCGATCGGTGTCCCGTGGCCGATCCGCGCCGTCGACGAGGCGTTGTTCTTCGACCTGTTCCTGGTCGGCATGACACGCAACAGCGTCGGAACACTGCTCGACGACGCCGTGCCCTCGCCCCGCCGGATCGCGGTGGAGTTCCGGTCCGCGCACACGGATCCGGTGGTCATGGCGCTGCAGCACGGCCACGTCACGATCGAGGAACCGGACGGCGCGAGCGACGTCCGGCTCTCCTTCGACCCCGCGGTGCTGGTGCCGATGATGTTCGGCAGGGTGAGCAGGGCGCGTGCGGTGCTGACCCGCAAGGTCGTCATCGGCGGGCCGCGGCCGTGGCTGCTGCGCCCCTTCCTCAAGGTCGTGCGGATGCCCTAGCCCGGCCGCGTGGTGGGTGGCCACGCGTCACCCCATTCGGCGTCGCGCGCGGCGCGGTAGAGCTCTCCGTGGCGTTTGGACACCGTGGTTTCGGCCAGCACCGCCGCGTCGGTGCACAGGTCGAGCACGACCAGGCCCTTGCGTTTGCGCGGGTGCCGCACGATCCGCGCTTCGGGCGGGGACGCGGTGACGGACGACGCGGCGACGTAGGAGAACTTCTCGTCCTCGAAGCCGAGCGTGCCCGACTTGAGCTGCCGGTGCAGCCCCGTCCTGGACAGGCGCGCGGAGAAGTGGCACCAGTCCTCGCCGGGGCTGATCGGGCAGTCGCGGGCGTGCGGGCAGGGCGCGACGACGGCCGCGTCGGACGCCGACAGCACGTCCCGCGCGGCGCGGATCCGCTCGAAACCGGCAGGCGTCCCCGGTTCGATCAGCACCACCGTCCGCGCCCCGGCGGCCAGCCGGCGCACGGTGTCCGCGCGGATCCGGTCCGGGAGCTCACCGAGCACATAGGACAGCGTGACCAGGTCGGCCTCGGGCAATGGTGCCGCCGGGTCGATCAGCTCGCGTCGCCATTCCGTCGTCCGCACCGACGGGGCACTCGCTCGCGTGGCGAGCCGCTTGCCCAGCGTGATGGCGGCCGGGACCTGTTCGAGCACCGTCGCGCGCTCCAGCGACGGCCAGACCCCGGCCGCCGCCCAGACCGCCGCGCCGGTCCCGCCGCCGACGTCCAGCTGCGTGCGCGGCGCGAAGTCCGGCGTGCGGGCCGCGGTCTCGGCGAGCGCGGCGTGCACGGCCGCGTACGTCGCGGGCATCCGGTACCCGGCGTAGGCGGCGACGTCCACCTCGGAGGCGAGGATCGGCGCGCTCGCGGCGCCGCCCTGCCGGTAGCGCGTGCTGAGCCGCTCGACGGACCGCGTCAGGCGCTGCTGGGGGTATCGGGAGAGCTCGGCGTCGAGCGCCGAGCGGAGGTCTTCGGGGAGTGCCGCCACGGGCGCCGATTCTCCTCCCCGGGTGAGTTTTGTCCGTTCACCGGGTCCTGACCTGCTAGTTTCTGCGGCGACGAACTGGATGAAAAAAAGTTCGGCCCCCGTGTCGATCCCGAGCCCACCCGTTCGACGCGTTGGTGAAGCGGGAGAGACCCGCACCACGACTTGAGGAGTACCCCATGCGGTTCATGGTGATCATGAAGGCGTCCGAGGAGTCCGAAGCCGGTCAGCTGCCCAGCACCGAGCTGCTCACCGAGATGGGCCAGTTCAACGACGAGCTGGTGAAGGCGGGCGTGCTGCTCGCCGGTGAAGGGCTGACCGCCAGTTCGGAAGGGGCGCGGGTGCGGTTCTCCGGTGACGCGGAACCGCAGGTCATCGACGGCCCGTTCGCCGAGACCAAGGAGCTGATCGCGGGCTTCTGGATCCTCCAGGTGCGCTCGAAGGAAGAGGTCATCGAGTGGGTCAAGCGGGTCCCGAACACCGATGGCGCCCATCACACGATCGAGATCCGGCGCGTCGCCGAGATGGAGGACTTCGGCGAGAACATGACGCCGGAGATCCGCGAGGCCGAGGAGCGGCTGCGCGCGGCGACCGAGCAGAAGTGAGGGTCGCCGGCGCATGCGATTCGTGGTGATGGTCAAGGGGGATCCGGAGATCGAGGCGGGGCGGCAGCCCAGCACCGAGGAGTTCGCGGAGATGGCCGAGTTCAACGAGGAACTCCTCCGCTCCGGGATGCTGGAAATGGCCGAGGGGCTGCAACCCAGCGCCGAGGGTGTCCGGGTGCTGTTCGACGGCGACGCCGAGCCCCAGGTGACGGACGGCCCGTTCGCCGAGACGAAGGAGCTGATCGCCGGGTTCTGGATTCTGCGGGCGGATTCGCTGGCCGAGGTCGTCGAGCTGATGAAGCGGGTGCCGAACCCGGACGGCAGGCCTGGGGAGATCGAGATCCGGCGGATCGCGGAGTTCTGACCCGCCCTTGCCTCGGCTCCGGCGACGCTGTCTGATGACGGGGTGACGTCGACGGCAGCGGCAACCGACACCCACGGCGCCATCGAGGCGGTGTGGCGGATCGAATCGGCGCGGCTCATCGCGGGGCTGGCGCGGATGGTCCGCGACGTCGGCCTCGCCGAGGAACTCGCGCAGGACGCCCTGGTCGCGGCCATGGAACAGTGGCCGGGCGAGGGCGTCCCGCGTAATCCCGGCGCGTGGCTGATGACCACGGCGAAGCGGCGGGCCATCGACCTGTTCCGCCGCAACGAGCGTTTCGAGCGGAAGATCGACGAGCTGGGCCGCGAACAGCAGCTCGGTGAGGGCGTGCTGCCGGACTTCGACGCCGCGCTCGAGGACCACATCGAGGACGATCTGCTGCGGCTGGTGTTCACCGCGTGCCATCCGGTGCTGAACACCGGGGCACGGGTCGCGCTGACGCTGCGCATGCTCGGCGGGCTCACCACCGACGAGATCGCGCGGGCGTTCCTGGTCAAGGAGTCGACGATCGCGCAGCGGATCGTGCGGGCCAAGCGCTCGCTCACCGCGGCGAACGTCCCGTTCGAAGTCCCCGAGGGCGAGGAACGCGTCAAGCGGCTGTCCTCGGTGCTCGAAGTCATCTACCTGATCTTCAACGAGGGCTATTCGGCGACGCGCGGGGACGACTGGCTGCGTCCCGCGCTGTGTGAGGAGGCGCAGCGGCTCGCGCGGGTGCTCGCCGGTCTGATGCCCGCCGAACCCGAGGTGCACGGCCTGGCGGCGCTGGTCGAACTCCAGGCGTCGCGCAACGCCGCCAGGACCGACGCGAGCGGTGCCCCGATCCTCCTGCTCGACCAGGATCGTTCACGCTGGAACCAGCTGCTGATCCGGCGCGGTCTCGCCGCGCTCACCCGCGCCGAGGAACTGGCCGAAGGCGCGTACGGTCCCTACGCGGCGCAGGCGGCGATCGCGGCGTGCCACGCCAGGGCGCGGACGCCGGAGCAGACCGACTGGGTCCGGATTTCGGCGCTGTACGCGGGTTTGGCGCGGTTGCGGCCGTCACCGGTGGTGGAGCTGAACCGCGCCGTCGCCGTCTCCATGGCCTACGGCCCGCAGGCCGGACTGGACCTGGTGGACAAGCTGGTCGACGAGCCGGCGCTGAAGGGATATCACCTGCTGCCGAGCGTGCGGGGGGACCTGCTGGCGAAGCTGGGACGGCGCGCCGACGCGCGTGCCGAGTTCACGCGCGCCGCCGAGCTGACCGGCAACGCGCGCGAACGCGCGCTGCTGCTGGCCAGGGCCGCCGAACAGGACTGAACCTCACGCTTCGGCGAAGACGATCCGTTCCGGTTCGACGGTGAGCTGAAGTGTCTGGCGGCGCACCGAAACGAGCGTTTCGAACTCCGTCGCGTGCCCGTCGGGGATGGTGAACAGCCGATCGTTCCGCGTGCTCAGGTAGTGCGGGAACCCGGCGAGCGACACCCCGCCCGACTCGTCGAGCGACAGGTAGTCCACCAGCCTGCGGAACAGTTTCGGCAGGATCACCACGTCGTCGGTCAGCTGCTTGCGGGACCGCAGCCGGAACCCGGCGTTCGTGACGTCGTGTGCCCACGCTCCGCTGCCCGATTCCCGCGCCGCGACGGCCGCGTCGGAAAGCGCCTGCCGGAGATCGGGGTACAACTTCGAGTAGAACGTCGGGTAGACGAGGCCCTCGGCGGTCAGCTTGAAGTTGGCCGAGTTCCTGAGCGTCTTGACGTCGAAGTGGACATCGCTCAGATCCGTCGACCGGCCGGGCCGCTGGCCGGGGAACGCGAACGCGACCGCGCGGCCGTACTTGTCGGCGAACCGGGTCAGGATGTGCCCGGTGACCTTCGGCGGGACCGCCCTGGTGACGACGCCGCGTTCGTCGCGTTCGGCCTTGGTGAACCCGAGCAGGGCGAGCAGCCGCGCGGACGCGGCGTTCGCGAGATCGGCGGGCTGGTGCAGTTCCTCCCCGTGGCCCTGTGGCCGGTAATGCGTCTCCAGCGCGTCGATCGCGTCGAGCCGCAGCTGCATTCCGCCCCGCGAATTCAACCGGACCTTGAGCCCCGCCTTCTTGGTGGCCTGGGGATCGTCCGGATAGAACCGCACCGAATCCCCGTCCGGCGAGGCCCCGACGATCTGGAACGTTCCTTTGATCAGCGTCATCGGCATGACACCACGGTAGGTCGCCCGCGCGGGGTTTCCTCCCCGGTTCATCCGGACAGAGCAACCTGGACGCCTTCTGTCCATTTTGGATTCGCGCCGAATTCGCGAGATGCCGCGAAACCCGGTGAACCGATCCCCGGCGTCCCACGAGTCCGTGAATGCCACATTGAGGGACTCTGAGTCCCTCAATGTGGCATTCACGGACCGGTGCGTGCTCTAAGGCGACGGGATCATGAAGCTCAGCACGGTGGCCTGGAGCAAGGAGATCACCCCGACCACGGCCGTCAGCGCCAGCGACCACAGGAAGGTCTGACGCAGCAGCGAGCCCTCCTTCCCGCTCTGCCCGATCGCGGTGGCCCCGATGGACAGGTTCTGCGGCGAGATCATCTTGCCCATCACGCCGCCCGAGGTGTTCGTCGCGCCGGCCAGTACCGGGTCGAGGTGCAGCTGTTGCGCGGAAATCACCTGCATCGGCCCGAAAAGACTGTTGGTGGAGGCGTCCGATCCGGTGAGGAAAACACCGAGCCAGCCGATGTACGCCGAGAAAATCGGGAACAACACGCCGGTGGTGGCCAGTGCGAGGCCGAGTGTCTGCGTCGCTCCCGAGTAGTTCATGACGAACGCGATCGCGAGGATCAGGAAAATCGTCGCGAGCGCCCAGCGCATCTGGAACAGCGTCTGCCGGTAGGCGCGCAGCAGTTTCGCCGGCCGGGCGCCCATCGCGAACCCGGCGATCACGGCGGCCAGCAGCGCGACCGTTCCCGGGGAGAAGAGGAAGTCCACGGTGAGCGTCGCGGCGTACGGGCTGTTCTTCGCGGTGATCGGCGGATGTTGCACGACCTGGTTGTGCAGGCCGGGCCAGGCGAACACCCAGTCCGCCCGGTGCAGCAGCTTCGTCAGATCCAGCCACCCCGGCAGGTTCTTGAAGATCGTCCCGATCCGGGACAGGAAGATCGCCAGGATCAGGATGATGTACGGCGTCCACGCGTACAGCGCGCCCCGTCCGGAAGAACCGGCGGCCCCGACGCTGCGAGAAGCGGGAACCGGCTTCTCGCCGTCGAAACGCCAGACCGTCTTCGGTTGCCAGAACCGGGTGAGCACCCACAGCGCGGCCATGGCGGCGAGCGCGGCGAGGACGTCGACGAGGCTCGGGCTCACGAAGTTCGAGGCGACGAACTGCATCACGGCGAAGGCGACGCCCGAGGCCAGCACCGCCGGCCACACCTCCAGCATGCGCTTCCAGCCCGCGAGCACCACGACGAGGAACGCCGGGATGATCAGCGCGAGGAACGGCACCTGCCGCCCGACCATCGCGGAGAACGCGTCGGTCGCCTGGTCCGGTTTGAGATGCATGATCGGCGCGGTCAGCCTGCCCAGCACGATCAGCGGATTCCCGAGCCCGCCGAACGCGACCGGCGCGGTGTTCGCCAGCAACGCCAGCACCACGGCCTTGACCGGGGGAAAGCCGAGCGCGGCCATCATCGCCGCGGTGATCGCGATCGGCGAGCCGCCGCCCGCGACGCCTTCGAGCAGCGCGCCGAAGCTGAACGCGATGAGCAGCGCCTGCAACCGCCGGTCCTCGCTGAACCCCGAAAGCGCCCGCTTGATCGACTCGAACCGGCCGGTCGCGACCGTGACGTTGTGGAAGTACACCGCGTGGAAGGCGATCCAGGCCACCGACCACACGCCGAACACGACACCCATGGCCGCCGAGCCGAAGGCCAGCCCGGCGGGCATCCGGTAGAGCAGCAGCGCGACACCGAGCGCGGTGAGCAGCGCGAGCGCCGCCGACAGGTGTGCCGAGAGCCGGACGACACCCAGCGACACCAGCAGCACGACGATCGGCAACGCGGCGAGCAGCGCGGAAACCCACAACCCGCCCACGGGCTGGTAGTCCTGGAGCCAGGTCATGCGATTAACCCCGGGGGACCCGGACGTAACCCAGCCGCATCGACAGCGCCGCCGCGGTGCCCGCGACGGTCGCCCCGAGTTCCTCCACGCGGCGCAGCACACGTGCCGCGGGACCGGCGATGCTGATCGCCGCGATCGGCCTGCCCGAGTGGTCGCGCACGGCCGCGGCGACACAGCCGACGTCCGGCTCGTTCTCGACGTCGTCGACGGCCCAGCCGCGCCGGCTCGTGCGCGCGAGATCGTCGAGCAGGCGGGCCGGGTCGACGATCGTGCGCAGGGTCAGGCCGTCCAGCCGCATCCGGCGGACCCGCTCCAGCCGGTCACCCTCCGGCAGCGCCGCCAGCCACGCCTTGCCCAGCGACGTCGCGTGCTGCGGGCGCCGCGTGCCCAGCCGGCAGGCCAGCGTCACCGCGCTCGCGCTGCGTTCGGTGGCGACGTAGACCATCGCGTCGTTGTCGGGCACCGCGAGGTAGGTCGTCTCCCCGGACCGTTCGGCCAGTGCCGAGAGGTAGCGCGGCGCGCATCGGTGCAGATCCGTCGCGGCCATCGCCCGCGCGCCCAGCTCGACCAGCCGGGTGCCGAGCCGGACCCGGCCGGTGGCCTGGTCGGCTTCGAGGTAGTCGAGGTTCTTGAGCGTCCCCACGATCCGGTAGGTGGCGCTGCGCGAAAGACCCAGTTGCCGGGCGATCGCGTTGGTGGAAATCTCCTGGTGGCGGCCGACGTGCTCGAGAACCGCGAGTCCGCGCTCGAGTGTGCCGCTCTGGTCAAGGCCGTGTTTGCCAGTTCCGCGGTCCGGCTCCATGCTGCCCTCCGATGGACGCGCCCGAGGTCCCGTTCAGTGGAAAGTCGTTCCGCTGGGCGGGGTTTGGACGCTAACACCTCCGATGTTTCTATGGAAGGTCTCTTAACAAAGTGGCGCGCGTCCCGACTTTAGGGGTGCGCCATCTGGTTCAACCTCCGATCGTTAACTTGACTTACGAAGGGGTGGGTGAAGAGCCGGATCACCCACTCAGGAAAATCACAGCCTATGACGGGCAAGGTGCAACCGATGACTGCTCGCAGCCCCCTACGCACGCGCGCGTCCGTGGCTGCCGGCCGGGTGACAGCGTGGCTCTCACGCAAGTCCGGACTCGGCAGTGGCGGGATGATCGGCGGACGGGTCACGCTCAAACTCGACCCGCAGGCGTTACGGCGGCTGGGTCGTGAGCGGACCGTTCTGCTGGTCACCGGCACTAACGGCAAGACCACGACGTCGCTGATGCTCGCCCGTTCCGTCGAAGCCCTCGCCGAGGTCGCGCACAACAGCGAAGGCGCGAACATGCCCGACGGCGTGCTCTCCGCGCTCGCCCGGCGCCCCTCCGCCCCGTACGCGGTGCTGGAGGTCGACGAAACCTACGTCCCCTGGGTCGCCGAACAGGTCGACCCCGCGGTGCTCGTCCTGCTCAACCTGTCCCGCGACCAGCTGGACCGCGTCGGTGAGGTCCGCTCGCTCGAACGCGATCTACGCGCCGCGATCGCCAAGATGGAGAACACCCACGTCGTCGCCAACTGCGACGACGTACTGGTCACCTCGGCCGCGTCGGCCGCGGCGAACCCGGTCTGGGTGGGCACCGTCCGGCGCTGGACGGACGACTCGACGTCGTGCCCGCGCTGCGGTGGCCCCATCGTCCAGGAGGGCAGGCAGTGGCGCAGCGACTGCGGCCTCGTCCGGCCGGAGCCGGCCTGGCAGCTCGAAGGCAACGAGGTGCGCACGCCCGACGGCTCGTCGGTCGCTCTCGACCTGAGGCTGCCCGGTGACGCGAACCGCTCGAACGCGGCGATGGCGCTGGCCGCGGCGAACTGTGTCGGCGTCTCGCCGGACACCGCCACCGGCAGGCTGACCAGCATCACCGACATCGGCGGCCGGTACCGCACGGTCCGCCGTGGCGAGCACGCCGTGCGGCTGATGCTGGCCAAGAACCCGGCGGGCTGGGCCGAGACCCTGCACGTGCTGGAGAAGGATGCCCCGGTGGTGGTCGCGGTCAACGCGCACGAGGCCGACGGCCGCGACATGTCGTGGCTGTGGGACGTGCGCTTCGAGGAACTGCGCGGGCGCAAGGTGATCGCCGCCGGCGAGCGCTGCGCGGACCTCGCGGTCCGGCTGCGCTACGCCGAGGTCGACTACACCATGCAGGCCGACCCGGTCGCCGCGATCGACGCGGTGCGGCCCGGCGGGGTGGACCTGGTGGCGAACTACACCGCGTTCCGCGACCTCCTGGGTAGGCTGCCGAATGACAACTGACAGTGACCGGCGCACGCAGTTCGCCGCCGAGCCCGCGAAGAAGAGTTCGATGTCCACCGCACGAATCGGCCTGATCCTGCCGGAGGTGCTCGGCACCTACGGCGACTCCGGGAACGCGCACGTCCTGTGCAAGCGTCTTCAGTGGCGCGGCCACGACGCCGAGGTCGTCCCGGTGCTGCTCGGCGAACCGGTGCCGAACAGCCTGGACATCTACCTGCTCGGCGGTGGCGAGGACGGCGCGCAGGCGCTGGCCACCGAGCACCTGCGCAAGCGCATCGGGCTGGGCAAGGCGGTCGAGAACGGCGCGATCGTGCTCGCGATCTGCGCCGGTCTGCAGGTGCTCGGGACCCGGTTCCGCGGCAGCGACGGCGTCGACCACGAGGGCCTCGGCCTGCTCGACGTGGTGACCGAGCCGGGCGAGCCCGGTACCCCGCGCGCGGTGTCCGAGCTGGTCGCCGAGGGCGGCGCGATCCTCGGCGGCGAGGCGCTCACCGGGTTCGAGAACCACCAGGGCCGCACGAAGCTGGGCGAGGGCAGCATTCCGCTCGGGCGGGTCGTGTCGGGCACCGGCAACGGTGACGGCACCGAGGGCGCGGTCACCGGCCACGTCGTCGGCACCTACCTGCACGGGCCCGCGCTCGCGCGCAACCCCGCGCTGGCCGACCTGCTGCTGACCTGGCTGCTCGGGCACGAGCTCGAGCCGCTGGACATGCCCGAGGTCGAGCAGTTGCGCGCCGAGCGGTTCGCCGCGGCGAAACGTCGCCGGGCCTGAACCCGGGTCATCCGCGGTCGTGGGGCGGCGTTGCGGTCCACCGCACCGGACCGGCGCCGACCTGAGCCTGGTGACCTGGGACTCGGAGCCGCCACCGGACGGCACTGCCGGTACCGGGCACCAGGGGTACTTCTACCCTGCCCTGATGAAGGTGGCGCGGCTGATCGCGGCGACCGGCGTGCGGATGCGCACGACCGCGGTCGCGGTGTTCCTGCTCGCGCTGGCCATGGTGCTCGCCGGGGTGGTCGTCGTCCTGTTGCTGGAGAACTCGCTCGATCGCAGTGTCACCGAGAGCGCGCGCAGCACCGGTCTCCAGGTGGCCCGGCAGCTGGCGAAGGTGGGCGCGGCCGGGCTGAGTGACACCGGTGTCGCCGCGACCGGGGACGCCGAGGCCGTCACCCAGGTCCTCGACGCGCGCGGGCATCCGGTGACCAGTGATCCGGCCATCGCCACGCTGCCGCCGATCACGCGGGCGCGGCCGGGGCCGGGCCAGGAGATCGTGGAGACCAGGACGCTCGCCATCCACGAGGACTCCAGCAGCTATCGCACGGTGTCGCGGCTGGTGTACGGGCCGGGCGGACCGTACACGGTGGTCTCGGCGCGGTCGCTGATGCCGGTGACGGACGCGTCGACGCGGCTGACGCTGCTGCTCGGCCTGATCGCGATCCCGCTGCTGGGGATCTCCGGGCTGGCGGTGTACCGGTCGGTCGGGTCGGCGCTGGAGCCGGTCGAGCGGATGCGGCGGACGGTCGCGGAGGTGTCGACCACGGATCTCAGCGCGCGGGTGGCGCTGCCGCCGGGCAGCGACGAGGTGCACCGGCTGGCCGCGACGCTGAACTCGATGCTCGACCGGCTCGCCTCGGCACAGGCCGCGCAGCGCCGGTTCGTCGCCGACGCGAGTCACGAGCTGCGTTCGCCGCTGTCCACGATCAGCGCCGCGCTCGACGTTTCCAGCCAGCACCCGGAAAGCATGGGCACCGACGAGCTGGTGCCGGTGATCACCCGGGAGACCGCGCGGCTGCGCGAGCTGGTCGACGATCTGCTGATGCTCGCGCGGACCGACGACGCGACCGACCGGCCCTCCCGCACGGAGGTCGACCTGGACGACATTGTGCGGGCCGAGGCGGAGCGGGTGCGTGGCGAGAGCACACTGGAGATCGAGGTCAGGGCCTGGCCGGCCAAGGTCCACGGCAGCGAGGCACAGCTGCGCCGCGCCGTGCGCAACCTCGTCGACAACGCGCGTGAGTACGCGAAGGAACGGATCCGGGTGAGCAGCTCGGTGCACGACGACCGCGCGTTCGTCGAGGTCAGCGACGACGGGCCCGGCGTGGCGCCGGCCGACCGCGAACGGATCTTCGAGCGGTTCGTCCGGCTCGACGCGTCCCGGCAGCGCTTCTACCACGGCGGCACCGGGCTCGGGCTGGCGATCGTGGCCGGGATCGCCGCGCGGCACGGCGGGTCGGCGCGCTACCTCGACGTGACAGAGCCCCACTATCCTGGAGCGCACTTCCGGATCGAGCTGCCCCGGATCGACCTTCCACAGGACGAGGAGGAGGACTGACCGGATGCGGCTGCTGATCGTCGAAGACGAGCGCGAACTCGCCGAGACGTTGCGCAGGGGCCTGGTCGCCGAGGGGTTCACCGTCGACGTCGCTCACAGCGGCAAGGACGGTCTCTGGTCCGCCACCGAGGGCGACTACGACGCGATCGTGCTGGACATCATGCTGCCCGAACTGTCCGGGTACGAGGTGCTGAAACGGTTGCGGGCGCAGCGGAACTGGACTCCGGTGCTCATGCTGACCGCGAAGGACGGCGAATACGACGAAGCGGACGCGTTCGACCTCGGTGCCGACGACTACCTGAGCAAGCCGTTCTCCTTCGTGGTGCTGATCGCGCGGCTGCGGGCCCTGCTGCGCCGCGGCGCGCCCGCCCGGCCCACGGTGCTGGCGGCGGGTGACCTCCGGCTCGACCCCGCCGCCCGGACCGTCCACAGAGGACAGAAGCGGATCGAGCTGACCGCGCGGGAGTTCGGGCTGCTGGAGTTCTTCCTGCGGCGTCCGGGCGCGGCGCTGACGAAGAACGAGATCCTGAACCACGTCTGGGACGCGCACTACGAGGGTGACGAGAACGTCGTCGAGGTCTACGTCGGCTATCTGCGCCGCAAGATCGACACCCCGTTCGGCACACACACGATCGAGACCGTGCGAGGCGTCGGCTACCGCCTCGCCGCGGATTAGGTGATCCGGAACGGAACAGTTCCTGAACGCGGGCGGGCGACCTACTTTTGACGCTGGCCCTGGCGCGGCCCGCCGGGTGATGCTGTGCCCGTGCCAACGTCCGGGACACTGACCAGCGACGCCTCCTCGGTCGAGCAGGGCGAGCGGATCACCTTCAGCTACTCGACGCCGCCCTCGACGGTGACCCCGAAGAACTGGGTCGGGATCTACGCCGATCCCGGCAACGGGCCGGTCGATCAGCGTTACGTCGGACCTTCGACGCTCTGGGAGTACGTGCCGCGGGCGAGCGGGACGGTGTCGTTCTTCTCGGGCTCTCTCGCGCCGGGCAACTACCTCGCCTTCTACCTCTCGAACGACGGCTACGCCTGGCTCGCCGATCCGGTGCGGTTCAGCGTCCGCGCCTCGCCACCGACGACGCCGCCGGTGTTCCGTGGCGCGTTCGGGCGGCTCGGCGCCGGGCCCGGTCAGTTCAGCGATCCGGCGGGGATCGCGGTCGACGCGCGCGGGCAGCTGTGGGTCGCCGACACCGGCAACGACCGCGTGCAGGCGTTCACCCGTGACGGCAGGCTGGTGCGGGTGCTGGCCGGGCGGCTCCGGTCCCCGCAGGCCGTCGCGCTCGACGGCGCGGGCAACGTCTACGTCGCCGACACCGGGAACAACCGGGTCGTCGAGTACTCCTGGTGGGGCGGGTTCGTCCGGGAGTTCGGCGCGGGCAAGCTGGACAACCCGCGCGGTGTCGCGATCGACACCGCGGGCAGGCTCTGGGTGGCCGACACCGGGCACCAGCGCGTCGCCCGGTTCGACACCAGGGACGGGGCGGCGCTGGCCGACGTCACCGAGAAGGTCAGCTCGCCGCAGGGCGTCACGAGCGACGGCGCCGGCGGTGCCTGGGTCGTCCACAACGGACGCGCGGCGAGCGGGAACGTCGCCGTGGTGCGGTATTCGGCCGAGGGCAAGGCGATCGCGTCGATCGGCTACGGGCAGCACAGTACGTTCGGCGGGCTGTCCAACCCCGCCGACGTCGCGGTGAACGCGGGCGGTGACGCCTACGTCGTGGTGCCCGACTACGGCTGGGTGGCGCAGTTCCGGGTCACCGGCCCCTATCGCGCGGAGTTCGGGACGGACGGTCCGGGCGCGCTGCGCTTCCCGCTCGGGGTCGCCGTCGACCCGGCGGGCCGGATCTTCGTCGCGGACACCGGAAACCACCGTATCGTCCACTTTGGAGCATCCGCGTGAACGGCCACCCCCTGACCCGACGTCGTGTCCTCGGTGCCGCCGCGGCGGCCGCGCTGGGGTCGACGGTGCTGCCGCCGAACGTGCGCCGGGCGATCGCCGAGCCCGTAGTGCGTCCCGGCCGGCTTTCCGACATCGAGCACATCGTCATCCTGATGCAGGAGAACCGGTCCTTCGACCACTACTTCGGCACCATGCAGGGCGTTCGCGGGTTCTCCGATCCGACGGCGATGAAGCTGCCGAACGGTGATTCCGTGTTCAAGCAGCCGTATTCCGGTCATCCGGACGGCTATCTGCTGCCGTTCCGCTACAACACGGCGAAGACGAACGCGCAGGCGACGCCGGGGCTGCCGCACAACTGGTCGGATCAGCACTCGGCGTGGAACAACGGGAAGATGGACAACTGGATCCCGGCCAAGGGCGCCAAGACCATGGCGTACTACGACCGCGAGGACATTCCGTTCCACTTCGCGCTCGCCGAGGCGTTCACCGTGTGCGACAACTACCACTGTTCGGTGATCGGCCCGACGAACCCGAACCGGCTGTACATGTGGACCGGCTGGATCGACCCGCACGGCACCGCGGGCGGCCCGGCGAACACGAACTTCATGTCCTCGGACAATCCGGTGCTGTCCTGGAAGACCTATCCGGAGCGGCTCACCGAGGCCGGTGTCTCCTGGCGGATCTACCAGGAGGAGGACAACTACGATGACAACTCGCTGGCGTGGTTCCGGCAGTTCGCGGACGCGCCGAAGTCGTCGCCGTTGTACCGCAACGGAATGGTGAAGAAGTCGGCGGGCTGGTTCGAGCACGATGCCCGCAACGACCGGCTGCCCGCGGTTTCCTGGCTGGTGGCACCCTCCGCGCAGACCGAGCACCCGAACTGGATGCCCGCCGCCGGCGCGCAGTACATCGCGTCCAAACTGGACGCCATCGCGGCGAACCCGGACGTGTGGGCGAAAACCGCGTTCATCCTGACCTACGACGAGAACGACGGCTACTTCGACCACGTGCTGCCGCCAACGCCCGCCGCGGGCACCCCGGACGAGTTCGTCGGCGACGTCCCGATCGGCCTCGGGTTCCGGGTGCCGACGGTGGTCGTCTCGCCGTGGACGGCCGGGGGTTTCGTCTGCTCGGAGACGTTCGACCACTCGTCGCTGATCCGCCTGCTGGAGGCGCGTTTCGGGGTGCGGGAGCCGCACATCAGCGACTGGCGGCGGCGCACGGCCGGTGACCTGACCTCGGCGTTCCGCTTCGGCCGCCCGCCCGCCGGGTTCCCGCACGACAGGGCCGATCTTCGTTACCCCGCAACGGTTTCCAAACTTCGGCAGGCCCAGTTCGAGGTCCGCGACAACCCCGATCCCACCGTCCCCACCGGCCCCCAGCACCTGCCCTGACGCTCCCGGTACCCCGGCGCCCCAAGCGCCCCAATGTGGCGTTCGCTGCGTTGGACGCAGCGAATGTGGCGTTCGGTGCGTTGAGCGCACCCAATGCCACATTGGGGCGTTCGGCCCCGGGAGCTAGGCGGCTTTGGAGATGTTCGCGACGGCGCGGACCACGGCGGTGCAGCGGTCCTCGACGTATTCGAGCCCGGCCTCCTCGGCGATGCGGCGTGCCTCGGCGGAGACGATTCCCTGCTGGAGCCACAGCGCTTTCGCGCCGATGGCGACCGCCTGTGCCGCGATGCCCGGCGCCTCGTCCGCGGGGCGGAAGACGTCGACGAGGTCGACCGGCTCGGGAATGTCGGTCAAGGATCGGTAGACCTTCTCGCCGAGCAGTTCGTCGGCGGAGGGGTGCACCGGGATGATCCGGAACCCGTGTTCCCGCAACACCGCGGGCACGCCGTGCGCCGCCTTCGCCGGGTCGCGGCTCAGGCCGACGACCGCGATGGTGTCCGCGCTCGCGAGGATCTCCTCTGGCTTCATACCGGTGGAACGTCCAACCGTGCCGTGGCATTCCGCCGCTACGGCTTCCGGAGCCCGCGAACGACGAGCCGAATCCACGGTTCAGCCGATCTTTTCGCCGTACATCTCGCCGAGCGGGTCCGAGATGAGTTCCAGCCGCACGCCGTCCGGGTCGGGCAGGTAGATCGAGGTCCTGCTCTCCAGCTGGTAGGCGACCCCGGCTTCGTCGAGCCGCTTGCGTGCGCCTTCCCAGTGTTCCGGGGTGACGGACAGCGCGAGGTGGTGCAGCCCGCCGAGCACCTCGGCGTACGGGCCGAGGTCGAGACCGGGCAGGTCGAAGAACGCGACGGCGTTCCCGTTGCCGACGTCGAAGAAGAAGTGGCTGGACCCGGGGTAGTCGCGGTTCTCGAACAGTTCGGTCAGCGGGAAGCCGAGGATGTCCTGGTAGAAGGTGATCGTTCGTTCGACGTCGCTGGAGATCAGCGCGGTGTGGTGGATCCCGCGCCCGATGGTGGCTGGCCGTTCTCCGGCCGGACGGAGATGGCGGCGGCGGAGATCGTCGCGGACTTCGGCGAGCTTCGCGACCTCGGTTTCGGGCAGGGCCACGGTGACCACGTCCTTTCTCGCTGTGCGTGGTCACGACGGTACGCCGATAACATCTCGCGCGCAAGAGATTGACTTGCGAGAGGTTTTTGTTCTGCTCAGCGGAACGGCGGTCTTGTCCGCTCCCGCTCTGGACGGCAGAGTTCGCGGTGTCGGAAGGACCCCATGGACGCACACGCGCTGCACGAAGCGGCCACCAGCCTGATGAGCGCCTACGAGACGCGGAAGCCGATCGAACCGCTCGTGACGAGTTATCCCGAGGCGACCGTGGAGGACGCCTACCGGATCCAGCAGCACGTGGTGCGGCACTGGGTCGAGGGCGGCGATGTCGTGCGCGGGCACAAGGTCGGCCTCGCCTCGGCCGCCATGCAGCGGCAGATGGGCGTCGACCAGCCCGACTACGGTCACCTCACCGGCACCATGTTCCACCTGGAGCACCAGCCGATCCCGAGCGGGCGATTCCTGCAGCCGAGGATCGAACCCGAGGTCGCGTTCGTGCTCGGCTCGGCGCTGCGCGGTCCGGGGGTCACCGTCGCCGACGCGGTGCGCGCGGTCGATTTCGTGTTGCCGGCGCTGGAGATCGTCGACTCGCGTATCCGGGACTGGCGGATCGCGCTGGTGGACACGATCGCCGACAACGCCTCGTCCGGCGGTGTCGTGCTGGGTAGCAGGCCGACCGCGCTCGGCGACGTCGACCTGCGGCTGGCCGGATGCCTCCTGCACGCCGACGGCGAGCTCGCGGCGACCGGGGCCGGTGGCGCCGTGCTGGGCTCGCCGATCAACGCGCTGGTGTGGCTCGCGAACACCGTCGGCCCGCTCGGGGTGACCCTCGAACCCGGGCACGTCGTGCTGCCCGGCTCGATGACGCGGGCCATCCCGGTCCGTCCCGGCGGCACGGTGGTCGCAACGATCGCGGGACTGGGCAGCGTCACCGCCGTGTTCTCCGAGGAGGAAGCCCGATGAGTCTCGGAACGAACAGTCCCGGTGTGCACGCGGCCGCGGAACTCCTGCTCGCCTCCGCCGACGCGGTCGCCGACCGGGAGCCGCTGACCGACACCTGGCCGGAGTTCGACCTCGGCACCGCCTATGCCGTGCAGGACGAGGCCCTCCGGCTGCGCCGTGCCAGGGGCGAGACGCTGATCGGCGTCAAGCTCGGCCTCACGTCGCGGGCCAAGCAGCAGCGGATGGGCATCGACTCGCCGCTGCTGGGCTGGCTCACCGACGCGATGGTGCTCCCGGCCGGTGAACCGGTGCCGCACGCCGAGCTGATCCACCCGCGTGCCGAGCCGGAGCTGGTTTTCTTGCTGGGTAAGCGGTTGACCGGCCCCGGCGTGACCGCGGCGAGCGCGCTGGACGCCGTTTCCGCGGTGTACGGCGGCATCGAGATCATCGACAGCCGCTACCGCGACTTCCGCTTCCAACTGCCGGACGTGGTGGCGGACAACGCCTCCTCGGCCCGCTTCGTGCTCGGACCCGTCGGCCTCGATCCGTCCACAGTGGATCTCACGTTGGAGGCGGCGCTGGTGGAGGTCGACGGCCAGATCGTCGACACCGCGACCGGTGCCGCGGTCCAGGGCCATCCCGCGCAGGCGCTGGCGCTGGCGGCCAACGCCCTCGGCGAGCGCGGCCTCGCGCTGGAGGCGGGCTGGCTGGTGCTGACCGGCGGGATGACCGACGCGGTCGAGGTGCGGCCCGGTTCCCGGGTGGCGGCGCACTTCTCGCACCTCGGTTCGGTGACGCTCGCGGGCTGAAGCCGCTCAGCCGATCGTTTCCCTTGGCGCGCTGGACAACGGGAGTGCTTGCGCTACCCTGCGCACGACGCGTTCTTGGTGAGCGAGGGGGAGTGACACGTGGACATGCGGGCGTTCAACGAATCGGTGATCGAGGAGTTCCGGGCCAACGGCGGTGTGCTGGGCGGCCGCCTGGCCGGTACGTCCATGCTGCTCCTGACCACGGTCGGGGCGCGGAGCGGCCTGCCGAGGACGAGCCCGCTGGCCTGTGTGGCCGATGGCGGGGATCTGGTGGTGTTCGCCTCCAATCTCGGCTCGCCGCGCGACCCCGAGTGGTTCCGCAATCTGGTGGCCTGCCCCGACGTGACGGTCGAAGTGGGTACCGAGCGGTTCGCCGCTCGCGCGACGGCGGCCGAGGGAGCCGAACGCGAACGGCTGTACGACCTGTTCGTCTCGCGTAACCCGGGCACCGAGGGGCATCAGGCCAAGGCGGGCCGGCCGATTCCGATGGTCGTGCTGCGCCGGATCGGTTAGCGACCTGCCACCGGGCATCAGCGACGCACACCCTTGTCGATATATTCTGTCTATCGGTATATGCTCTCGACATGACTGAGGTTGCCATGCGGGAGCCGACCTTTCTGGTCCTCACCGCGCTCGCCGCCCAGGCGCAACATGGTTACGGCGTGTTGCGTGACGTCGCGGCGATTTCCGATGGGCAGGTCACCCTGCGGGCCGGGACGTTGTACGCCGCGTTGGACCGACTCTGCGCGGAAGGCTGGGTGGAGGTCGATCGCGAGGAGGTGGTGGAGAGCAGGCTGCGCCGCTACTACCGCCTTACCGAAACGGGGGCCGCCCGGCTGACGGCCGAGGTGCGGCGGAGGCAGAGACACACCAGCGCCGCCGAGCAGCGGCTGCAGCTGCGTGGCGAGGGAGGGCTGGCGTGAACGAGCGCGATGCGGGACATACCCCGATAGAGCGGCGTTATCTTCGGTTGCTGGCCCTGTATCCGCGTGCGCACCGCGCCGCGCATGGTGAGGAAATGCTGGGTGTGCTGCTCGACGGCGCCGAGGGCCGGAGCCGTCCGGGGATGGCGGAGACCGTGGACCTGCTGTGGGGTGCTGTCCAGGTGCGGTGGCAGCACGCACTGGGCGGACACCGGGGGCGGGACCGGCGAGACACCCTGGCGATGGTGAGCCTGCTGGCGCCGGTGCTCCTGCTGGTCGGGGCCTACTGGGCGGTGCGCGGCATCAGGGGGTTGATCCGAGCGGAGGCCGGGGCACCGCGGCTGTGGCTCGGCGTGCTCGCCGACGTGCCGGTGTGGTCTGCCTGGCTGGCGGCCCTTGTGGTTGGCGTGTTCGGCATGCGTCGTGCTTCGGTGGCTCTCGCGTGGCTGGCGACCGCCGCCTTGATCGTGGTCACCGCCATCGACCCGGATCGTCACTGGTCGGTGGAAATGGCCGCGGGCTGGGTGCTGCTGAGCGTTTTCGCCGCGGTGGCGGTGACCGTGTCGCCGGGGCCCCGTCGTGGTTTGGAGCTGCTGGGCTTGTCACGACTGATCATTCTCATCGGCACGGCTGTCATTCTCGGTCTCCTCACGACGACAGGGCTGGGTAGGTATCTCCCCCTTGTCGAACTGGTCGAGCTGGTGGTGTTGGTGCTGGGTGTGCTGGCCGCCTGCCGCCCGGGGACGCGAAGCGGCCGCCGCGCGGCGCCGATCATCCTCACTCCCCTCATCGCGGTATCGGTAGCCGACCGGCTGTTCCTGGATTTCGATGCCTATCTGATCTTCGCTGCCCCCGTGCACGCCGTCCTCCTCTACGGCGCACCGGTGGTGATCACGGTGGGATTCGCCGCCCTGCTGCATCGTTTCGACCGGCACCCGTCTCCCGAGCCGAGGCCCGGCTGGGCGGCTCGCTGACGGTGCCGCCGGAGCGAGGCGGTCATGCCGCCTCGCTCCGGTAGGCGCGGGCCTGGATTTCGTACAGCTCGTGGTAGAGGCCTCCGGCCGCGAGGAGTTCGTGGTGGGTGCCCTGTTCGACGAGCTTTCCCTTGTCCAGCACCAGGATCCGGTCGGCGGTGCGGATGTTCGCCAGCCGGTGGGTGACCAGGACGGTGGTGCGCTTGCCGTGCCCGGAGGCGCTGGCGCGCTGGAGCCCGGCGAACACGCGTGCCTCGGCACGGGCGTCCAGCGCGGCCGTGGGTTCGTCGGCGACGAGTACCGACGCGTCCCGGTAGATGCCGCGGGCGATCCCCATGCGCTGCCACTGCCCGCCGGAGAGATCCTGGCCGTCGTTGAACTTCTTCGACAGCACGGTGTGTTCCTTGAGTGGCAGGGCCGCGATCACCTCGTCCGCGCCGGAGGCGGTGACGGCCTCGCGCCACGCCACCGCGTCCGGATCGGCCCTGCCGAGCCTGCCGACCGTGACGTTGGTCGCCGCCGTCATCGGCCACTCCGCGGGTTCCTGCGCGATGACGGCGATGTTCTCGTGTACGGAGGCCGGATCCGCGAGCGCGAGATCGACGTCGTCCCAGTGCACCGTGCCCGCCGACGGCGGGTACAGGCCGGTGAGCAGTTTGCCCAGCGTCGTCTTGCCCGACCCGTTCTCCCCGACCAGCGCGACCACCTCACCCCGCCGCAGGGTCAGCGAAATGTCCCGTAGCGCGGGTTCCTGCTGGCCGGGATAGGTGAACGAGACGCCGTCCAGCCGGATCTCGGCCGGGTCGGCGGGCGCCAGCAGCGCGGACGGCGCCGGTCTGCGCCGGGCGGATTCGGTCAGCAGCTGGTGGTAGAAGCCGATGTAGAACGAATCCTCGTAGAGGGCGTTGACCGCCCGCGTGGTGGTGGACAGCGCCGTCGACGCGGTGCGCATGGCGAGCACCGCCGTGCCGGCCAGCGCGAGCGGCATTCCGCCGGTGTAGAGCAGCCAGCCGAGCACGAGGTAGGCGATCGCGGTGCCGACGCCCGCGGCGGTCCGCCCGGTGGTGCGGACCAGGTTGCGACGGTGCGCGAGCCGCACCTCCTCGCGCATCAGGCTCGCCGAGATACGGTGGTACTCGGCCAAAAGCGGCTCCTGGAGGGTGAGCGCGTGCCGCTCCAGCGCCATGGTGCGCCAGGTCGCGACCTCCTCGACGACCGTCTTGCGGATGTGCCGGCTCACGGTGTCGAGGAAGTGCCGGTAGTTCAGCTTGGCGACCCGCGCCGACGCCCAGCCGTTCGCGGCGGCGGCCAGCAGCAGGACCGGCGCGAGCCACGGGTTCAGCAGCGCCGCGGTGATCATCGCGGCGAGCAGCGAGATGAGCGAGGAGAGCAGGTCCGCGAACTCGCGCAGGCTCGTCTCGATCGACCGCACGCCCTGCCGGGCGCCCTGCTTGGCCAGCTCCCGGAAGTCGGCGTCCTCGAAGGCGAGCAGTCCGACGCGGACCACGGACGCGGTCACCGCGTGGTCGGCCGCGGTGGTGATGCGCGGGCGCAGCGCTCCTTCGACGGCGGCGACCGCGGCGTCCAGCAGTGCCCGTGCCGCGTAGGACCCGGCGACCACCGCGAGCGCGGGCAGGGAGTGCAGGACACGCTCCGGGGTGGGGCCGTGGGTCAGCAGCGCGGTGAACACGTTGGCCGTGGCGAGCAGGCCGAACGCGGTCACACAGCCGGACACCAGGTGCACGAACGCGGCCAGCACGGTCAGCCGGGGGGAGGTACGCCAGGCCAGCCTCAGCACGACCGCGACCGCGGTGGGCAGCGTGCGCACGGCCTGGCCGAACCCGGCGGCGGCCGCGCGTTCGTCGACGCGGGCCCACTCGGGCATCTTGACCTGCTCCACCCCGATCAGCGGAGTGGAGGCGTTCTGGGTCTCGGCGGTTCTGCGCACGCCTTCATCTCTACTCCGGGGGTCCGACAGTTTCGGTGTCACGTGAGTAATGGGCACGCAGGAAAGGGCTGAATTCGCGTGCTTCACCCATTCGGACGTCGATCTCGTGCCGGAGCACGTCGCCGTCCGGGGTGAGGCGGTGCACGGCCGTCCCGCGCGGGGTTCTCTTTTCCAGCACCAGGGTGTCGCCGACCCAGTCGCCGCGTCCCGGGGTCTCGGGTGGGAAACCGTAGCTGTCGAATCCGTACCACAGGGTCTCGCCGGTTTCCGGGTCCGCGGTGAACACGTTGTGCGCCAGGAACTCCGGGCCGCCGTCGGCGCGGCGCTGCCGGTAGTCCTGGACGACGGCGAACCCGTCGAGTGCCGGCCGGTACTCGCAGCG
The DNA here is from genome assembly GCF_039541975.1 of Amycolatopsis samaneae. Taxonomy (NCBI): domain Bacteria; kingdom Bacillati; phylum Actinomycetota; class Actinomycetes; order Pseudonocardiales; family Pseudonocardiaceae; genus Amycolatopsis; species Amycolatopsis samaneae. The sequence goes on along the minus strand of NZ_BAABHG010000006.1, from coordinate 438,750 downwards.
GGCGGTCGCCGTCGTCGCGGGCGCCCATGGTGAGGCGGCGATCTTCTCGGTGCCGGACCAGTTCCCGACGAACGCGGTGAGTTTGCGGTGTGCGGTCCCGATGGCGGGCATGCCCTCTCCTTTCGACAGGTACCTGTCGATATGCGACACTAGCACCATGGCACGCCGTACCGCTCGCGCGCAGACGTTCACCGAGGTGATCGACGAGGTCTTCCGTGTGAACGGTGGGCTGCTCGCCGCCGGTGACGCGCTGACCGCGCCGGTCGGGCTGACGGCGGCGCAGTGGCAGGTGCTCGGCTTTCTCGAACACGGGCCCTCGACCGCCGCCGAGCTGGCGCGGCGGCGGGGACTGCGGCGGCAGAGTGTCCAGGAGACGGTGAACCGCCTGCTGCGCAACGGAATGCTCGAACGTGTGGAGAACCCCGGCGATGCCAGGGCGCCGCTGCTGCGGCTCACCGATCGGGCGCGTGCTGCGTTGCGGCGGCTCGGGGAGGCGCAGTCGGCCTGGTCCGACGGTGTCGCCGCCCAGCTCCCGAACGCCGATCTGGAAACGACGTTGCGCACCCTGCGACGCCTGCGCGAGATCGTGCGCGACCAGTAGCGGGGTCGCGCGATCGCGCAGTCAAGGCCACCTTACCGGCGTCAGACGCCCGTAAGGTGGCCTTGACGGCACTTAGTCCTTTGTGGACTCAGAACCCTCTCGCTGCTGTAGGGTGGATCTTCGGGGGAGCCGCGATGGCGCGAACGGTCCATTCGCGACAGGCGATCGGCGGTTCGGAGGCTTCTGTGTCCTGAAAGGGCCGTTGGAGACGTTGAATGTCCTCAATGGCCCTTTCGGGACATCGCCGGTGTTGTGCGGGCCCCGCCGCCTCCCCACGGACGTCCCAGAGGGAACCTTCAGAACCGCGGGCACGAACGGCGCGTCACGGTTTCGTGCCCAGCAAAGTCAGGAAGTCGCGGAAGCTCTGCGGCATGTCGACCTCTTCGGGGTCGAGCAGCCACTGGAGCTGGAGTCCGTCCAGCACCGCGATCGCGAGCGGGGCGAGCTGTTCCGGGGTGAGGCCCGGTGGCAGCAGTTCGCGGTTGCGCTCCAGCAACTGCGCGATCCCGGCGCGCACCCGCCGGTACCGGTCGTGGAAGTACTGCCGCGCCGGGTGTCCCTCGGTGACACTGTCCGCGGACAGCACGGTGTAGGTCTGCACGATCCCTGGCCGGGTCGCGTTGTAGTCGACGAGGTCGGCGAGCTGGCCGGGGGTCATCGCGGGCGGGGCGGCGGACCGGCCGAAGTTGAGCAGATCCCATTCGTCCCTGGTTTCGAGTACCGCGGTGAGCAGGTCCTCCTTGCTGGGGAAGTAGTGCATCAGGCCCTGCTGGGTCAGCCCGACCCGCTCGGCGACGGCCGCCAGCGACGTGCCGCGGTAGCCGCGCTCGGCGATGACCTCGAACGCGGCTCGGATGATGCTCTCGCGGCGATCGGTGCCCCTGGTGCGGCTCATGATCCGCAGCCTACGGGACTCCGCCGAGAATCACAAATGAATAACGTAACCTACCGTATGCCAGGGAACCTGGGTAAGGCTGGTTCTGCCAGGACCGATCACGGAAGGGGAAGCGATGACCGACGACGCGCTACTCGGGAAGCTCGATCTGGACGCGAAGACGCGGTTGCTCGCCGGGCAGGACGTCTGGACGCTGCCCCCGCTGCCGGAGATCGGGCTGGCCTCCCTCGTGCTGTCCGACGGCCCGGTCGGGGTACGCGGCGTGCGCTGGACACCGGACGATCCGTCGCTCGCGTTGCCCAGCCCGACGGCGCTCGCGGCGACCTGGGATCCCGCGCTGGCCGAACGCGTCGGCGCGGTCCTGGCGCAGGAGGCTCGCCGCAAGGGCGTGCACGTGCTGCTGGCGCCGACGGTCAACCTGCACCGGTCGCCGCTCGGCGGGCGGCATTTCGAGTGCTATTCCGAGGATCCCCTGCTGACCGGGCACATCGGTGCCGGGTACGTCACGGGCGTGCAGGCGGGCGGAGTGGGCACGACGGTCAAGCACTTCGTGGCCAACGACTTCGAGACGGAGCGGTTCACCGCCGAGGTGGCCGTCGACGAGCGGGCGCTGCGCGAGCTCTACCTCGCGCCGTTCGAGTACATTGTGGACAGGGCGAAGCCGTGGGGGATCATGGCCGCCTACAACGGGGTCAACGGGTCGACGATGACCGAGCACGCCCGGCTGCTGAACGACGTGCTGCGTGGCGAATGGGGGTTCGACGGCTTCGTCGTGTCGGACTGGCTGGCCGCACGGGACACCGTGAACGCGGCGAAGGGCGGCCTCGACGTCGCGATGCCGGGCCCGCGGACGGTGTTCGGCGCGCGGCTCGCCGAGGCGGTACGGGCGGGCGCCGTCGACGAGAGTGTGGTCGACGACATGGTGCGCCGGGTCCTGCTGCTCGCCCGCCGTGTCGGCGCGTTCGACGGTGACGAGCCGCCGAAAGTGTCCGAAGTGGACGGCGAGGCGCTGGCACGTGAACTGGCCGCCCGCTCGTTCGTGCTGCTGCGCAACGAAAACAACCTCCTCCCGCTGAGCAGGCCGCGCAGTGTCGCCCTGCTCGGCGCGCTCGCCGACGACCCGAAGATCCTCGGCGGCGGCAGCGCGACGGTCTTCCCGGCCGACGTCGTTTCGCCGCTCGACGGGCTCCGCGCGGTGCTCCCGGACGGTGTCGACCTGCGTTACGCGCTCGGCGCCGACCCGCGGACGACCTTGCCCACGGCGTCGGACGGCTTCGAGCTGACCGCGATCGCCCGGGACCACGAAGGCCGCGAGCTTGCCGGTTTCCCGTTGCCGGAGGGGAAAATCCACTGGGCGGGCGAACTTCCCGGTGACCTCGACCTCGGTGTGCTCGGCTCGGTCGAGATCGCCGGGTCGTGCACCCCGGAGCTTTCCGGCGAGCACACCTTCGGTGTCACCGGGGCGGGCCTGCTTTCCCTGACGGTGGGCGGGAAGACGTTGTTCGACGGCTCGACCGTTCCCGAGGGCACCGACGCGGTCACCGCGGTCACCCACGTCGCGGAACAACGGCACGCCACCGAGCTGACCGCGGGTACGCGGACCGACGTCCGGCTCGTCTACCGTGTTCCGCCGGGGATGGCGGACGGCGGGATCACCTGGATCTCCTTCGCGCTCGGGTATTCCGGCCCGGTCGCCGATCCCGGCGCCGCGCTGGAGGCCGCGGTGGAACTCGCCGCCGAATCCGAGGTCGCGGTGGTCGTCGTCGGCACCACCGCCGACGTCGAGAGCGAGGGCTTCGACCGGAAGTCCCTGGCGCTGCCGGGAAGGCAGGACGAGCTGGTCACGCGGGTCGCCGCCGTCAACCCGCGCACGGTCGTGGTGGTGAACGTGGGCGCGCCGGTCGAGATGCCGTGGCGCGCGGACGTCGCGGCGGTGCTGCTCGTGTGGTTTCCCGGGCAGGCGGGCGGGGCCGCGCTCGCGGACGTCCTGTTCGGCGCGCGCGAACCCGGCGGCAGGCTGCCGACCACCTGGCCGGACCGGCTTTCCGACTGTCCAGTGTGGAACGTCAAGCCGGAGAACGGTGTGCTGGAGTACGCCGAAGGCGTGTTCGTCGGCTACCGCGCCTGGGCGCGGACGGACGTCGCGCCCGCGTACTGGTTCGGGCACGGTCTCGGCTACACCACCTGGGAATACACGTCGCTGGCGGTGGAACCGGACGCCGGAGGCGGCGCGGAGGTCACGGTGCGGCTGCGCAACACCGGCGCGCGGACCGGGCGCGAGGTCGTGCAGGTCTACCTGGCGCCGGTGCTCGCCGACGCCGCCCGTCCCGATCGCTGGCTGGCCGGGTTCGCGAACGTCGAGGCGGGCCCGGGTGAGGAGATCGAGACCGTCGTGCGGATCGAGCCGAGGGCCGCGTCGATCTGGGACGGGGGCTGGCGGTACCTGCCCGGTGAGTACGTCGTCGAGGCGGCGCGCTCCTGTGCCGAGCCGCGGTTGCGCGCCACGGTCCGGCTCGACAACGGAGGCCGTCCGGGCTTACCCTCAACTCGCTAGAGCGATCTATCAAGTCGCAAGGGGGCGGCCATGGACGAACTGCGGGAGAAGGGGTTGGCCCCGCTCCGGGGCATCCTGGTTTTCTCGGTGCTGACCACGACACTCCACTACGCGCACAACGTGATCAGAGCGGCGGACTACCCGCAGATCGAGGGCATCGGTGTCGGTACGGCGCAGGTGCTGGTGGTACTGGCCTACGTGGTGTTCACCGTGTTCGGCGTGCTCGGCTACCGCGACTACCTGCGCGGACGGTACTGGCGCGCGCTGGCGTTCCTGATGGTCTACTCGCTGACCGGGCTGGCCAGCGCGGGGCACTTCCTGGTCGGGGTGCCGCAGATCCCGGCGTTCTGGTTCGCCACGATCTTCACCGACGCCGCGGCGGCGCTGGCGCTGTGGGCCTTCGTCACCTGGGCCGCGTCGAGGTTGAACCGGGTGCCTGGCGCGGTCGCTACGAGCCGTTGACGGCGCGCAGCGTGCGCATGGCCGAGGCCAGTTTGGCGGCGTCGTTGCCGAGGGGCTCCAGCACGATGCGCCGGAGGATTTCGGCACCCGCCGCCCGCGCGCGCTGGGCGACGTCGACGCCGTGGTCGGTGAGCGCGGCGAAGGTGACGCGCCGGTCGTCGGGGCTGGGGACGCGGCGGATGAGGTCCGCGGCGGCCATCCGGTCGGCGACCTTGGTGAAACCGCCGCTGGACAGTGCCGCCTCGGTGGCCAGCCGGGTCATCGGCATCCGGTGCTCCGGCGAGCGCAGCAGCCGCAGCAGGATGTCGAACGACGCGGGCGCGAGGCCGAAGCGCGTGGAGATCTCGCCCATCAGGACGTCCTGCGTGGCGAGGTACCCCTCGATCACCAGGCCCCACCAGCTGACGATCTCGTCGTCGTCGGTGTGCGGATCGGGTGTCACGGGCCCACCTTAGCCCAATTTCTCTCGCGGGTAAGAGACTTTGTTCTCGCTTTGCTCCCGCACCCGCCGCCCGGTGCGGCACTTACGATCGGGGGATGACTTCTCGGGACCTCGAGCGCGCGTCGGCGCTGCTGGAATCCACCATCCTGGCCGACGGCCACAACGACCTTCCGTGGGAACTGCGTGACCTGGTCGGGCCCGATCCGGTCGACGCGGCACACGGTCTCGACCTCACCATCCGGCAGCCCTCGCTGCACACGGACCTGGTGAAGCTCCGCGAGGGCAGGCTCGGCCTGCAGTTCTGGTCGGTCTACGTGCCCTGCTCGTTCGAGGGCCACAGCGCGGTCACCGCGGTGCTGGAGCAGATCGAGGTCGTCCACCAGCTCGCCGAGCGCTACCCCGAACACCTCGCGCTGGTCACCACCGCGGACGAGGCGGAGGCCGCGTTCGCCGACGGCAAGATCGCCTCGCTCCTCGGCGCCGAGGGCGGCCACAGCATCGCCGAATCCCTTGGCGTGCTTCGGATCCTGCGCCGCCTCGGCGTCCGCTACATGACGCTGACGCACAACTACAACACGACGTGGGCCGACTCCGGCACGGACGAACCCGCGCACAACGGCCTGACCGAGTTCGGCCGCGCCGTCGTCCGCACCATGAACCGCGTCGGCATGCTCGTGGACCTCTCGCACGTCGCGCCGAGCACGATGCGGGCGGCGCTCGACGTCAGCACCGCACCGGTGATCTTCAGCCACTCCTCGTGCCTCGCGGTCAACGACCACCCGCGCAACATCCCGGACGACGTCCTCGAACGGCTCCCCGGCAACGGCGGTGTCGCGATGGTGACTTTCGTGCCCGGCTTCGTCTCGCCCGCCGTGACCGAGTGGGACCGGCGGCTCAAGGCCGCGATGGCCGAGGCGGGCCAGGACTACCGCGACCTCGGGCAGCGCGGGAGGTTCACCGCGAGCTGGGACGGGCCGGCGAAGCCGAAGGCGTCCGTCGAAGACGTCGTCGCGCACGTCGAGCACGCCCGCGAGGTGGCGGGCATCGACCACATCGGGCTGGGCGGCGACTACGACGGCGTCGCGGAGCTGCCACAGGGCCTGGAGGACGTTTCCAGGTACCCGGTGCTGTTCGCCGCGCTGCTCGAACGTGGCTGGAGCGAGGAGGACTGCGCGAAACTCGCCGGCCGCAACACCCTCCGCGTCCTCCGGGATGTCGACAAGTACACCCGTTAGGGGCATATCGTCCGGCGAACTCCCGCAGGTCGGCGGACACTGGGGACCATGACTCACGCCCGTGGTGGAGGTGACGAACCCACCCGCTCCGTCCCGTCGGAGACCCCCGGCGGGCGGCTCCAGGACGTGGAGCCGCCCGCCGCCCTCGGCCCGCCGGCGGAATCCGCGCGGCCCACCGGGTCGCGGCCTTCCGGCAGGGCCAAGAGGTCCGGGAAGCTCAGGCCCACCCGGATCAGCGGCACCTGGGTGGCGGTGATCGTCGCGCTGGTCGTGCTCGCGTTGCTGCTGGTGTTCATCCTGCAGAACCTCGACTCGGCGACCGTGCACTTCTTCGGCGCGTCGGGCAGCATGCCGCTCGCCGTGGCGATGCTGTTCTCCGTGCTCGCCGGCGCCGCGCTGGTCGCGCTGATCGGCGGCGCGCGGATCCTGCAACTGCGCAAACAGGCCAAGCGACGCCGCTGAGGTCTCTGAAGGCCACCTTCGGGGACCTGAACGCCCTCAAGGTGGCCTTCAGAGACCTGTGGTCATCCCGAGCAGAGCCGCGCAAACGTTTTCGTCGCCGGTGAGGGTGACGCGGTCCGTGACGTCCGAGGGGCGGAGCAGGCCCGCGGACAGGCGCCAGAACGTGTCGGCGTCGGTGGTCACCGCGGCCAGCGGCGAGCGGGACGTCGGCGCCGCGCGGTCGAGAGTCCATCCTCCGGCCTCCCGGCGGGCGGTCCAGCGGCCGCCGCTCCGGCCGGTCACCGTGTAGGCGACCTGCCGCCCGGTCCTGGCCTCGACCTCCCGCAGCGTGTGCGGCAGCGCGCGCATAAACGTGTCCACCACCGGGCCGCGGAACTCCGGCGCGTCGAGCAGCGGGAGGTCCACCGCCTCGCGGATCTCCTGCTGGCAGGTCCAGAACGCGCTGTACTCCGCGGCGGCGTCGAGCCAGCGCGGCGCGGGCTCGGGTCCGGCCCAGGCCACCGGCGCGCCGGGTTCGTCGAGGTCGGTCCTGCCCCAGTGGTCGGCGAGCTGCGCCGTGCTGTCCACGAGCAGCGTGAACAGGACCTCCGGCGAGAGCCGTCGACACGCTGTCACCCACGCTTCGGCCGCGTCCGGTGACTCGGGAACGCGATGGCCGTCGCGATCGCGGGACAGCCGCCCGAGCTTGACGCCGAGGACGTGCGCCGCGAGGTCGTGGACCGTCCGGCCGGGGCGCGCCGTCGGCGTCGCCCACTGGCCGGGGTCGAGCCCGGTCAGCACGTCCACCAGCGCTTGTTCCTCACGGGCGAGCAGGGGCAGGACGGCGATCGGCGGTCCCCAGTACGGCGCGCGCATGGGAGCCATCCAACACCGCGTGCCGGATCACGATGCGGAGCCGTCACGCCGCCATTCGGCCTACTCGCAGGTAGCATCAGCGCGGACAGCGAGGAGTTGGGGCCCGTGAGCACTGAGCGAGCCAACGGCAGTGAGCCGAAGAACGGCACCGTGGACGACGTCGCGAGGTTCGCGCGACGGGCCGGTCAGCTGGCGGGCTGGGCCGCGCGCACCGGGTTCGACCTCACCAGGAAGCTGCCAGGGGTGGACACCGCCGAGCGTGGCTTCCGCACGGTCGAGCGGCAGCTGCTGACCGAGTTGCGCCGCCGTCTCGACGAGGTCGACGACCCCTACCACGCCGCGCTGACCGCCGCGTCCGCGATGAACCGTGCCCGGCTGGACGGGCAGCCGGTCGAGGCCACCGTGACGCTGGTGCCCGCGCGCGACAACCACGCCGAGCCGCTGCGCGCGGCGATGGCGGAGCTGCTGAACCATTCGATCGGCTTCGGGCGCGAGCGGGCCCGCGAGTACCTCTACGCGATCATCCTGCGCCAGCTCACCCCGGACGAGGCCCGCATCCTCTCCGCGCTGTCCGACGGCTCGCCGTTCCCCTCGGTCGACGTCGCCGAGCGCACCGGCATCGGCGGGACCGGCCGGATCGTGCTGCGCAACGCGTCGACGGTCGGCAAGACGGCCGGGGTGTCCCTGACCGACCAGGTGCCCGGTTACCTCACCCGGCTGATCGGGCTCGGCCTCGTCGACCTCGACGAGGAGGTGCCCTCGCTCGAAACCCAGTACGAGATCCTGCTGACCGACGAGACCGTGCGCGAGGCCGAACAGCTGGTCAAACGCGCGAAGTTCATCCGGCGCACCGTGCATGTCTCGCGCCTCGGCGCGCGGTTCTGGCAGGCCTGCGACCCGAGCCTCGGCTGAGCACGGCCATGGGTGCGTTCCTCGACGGCGTCCTCGACGACTTCGGGCGGCACTGGGCGCTGTACGTGTCCATCCCGATCGTCGCCGCGCTGATCGGCTACTCCACCAAGATCGTCGCGATCCGGATGATGTTCCAGCCCGTCGAGTTCGTCGGGATCAAGCCGTTCCTCGGCTGGCAGGGCATCGTGCCCAAGCGCGCGGCGCGGATGGCGAGCATCGCCTGCGACACGATGACCGAGCAGCTCATCAAGCCGTCCGAGGTGGTGTCCAGACTGGACGCCGAACGGATCGCCAAGGAGATCGAAAAACCGCTGCTGGCCGGTGTGGAGGACATCGTCCGCGAGGTCGCCGGGCACTACCAGCCCGGGCTGTGGGAATCGCTGCCGCCCGGTGTGCAGCGCATGGTCATCCAGCGGGTGCAGGCCGAGTCGCCGCGCATGGTCGCCGCCGTGCTCGACCTCATCAAGTCCGATGTGGACAGTGTGTTCGACCTGAAGGGCATGGTCGTCACCAGTCTCGTCAAGGACAAACGGCTGCTGAACCGGATCTTCCAGGAGGCGGGCAAGGACGAGTTCAAGTTCATCCAGCGTTCCGGGCTCGTTTTCGGCGGATTCATCGGCATCATCCAGATGGCCGCCTGGATCCTGTTCAAGTTCCCGTTGATCATGCCGCTGTTCGGTCTGTTCACCGGCTGGTTCACCGACTGGCTCGCGTTGCGCATGATTTTCTACCCGATCGAACCGAAGAAGTATTTCGGAATCCAGTGGCAGGGGTTGTTCCTCAAACGGCGCGCCGAGGTCGCCGAGGCCTACGGGGAGCTGATCGCGAAGGAGATCATCACCCCGCACAACGTGATCGAGGCGATCCTGCGCGGGCCACTGTCCGATCGGGTCCTCGCGCTCATCCAGCGTCAGCTCGACGCCGAGCTCGGCAGGCGGAGCGGGCTGGCGAAGCCGTTGCTGCTGTTCGCCGTCGGGGGCAGGCGCTACCAGGACCTCAAGCTGTCGATCTCCGAGCAGATCATGGCCCGGCTGCCCGAGACCATGGCCTACATCGAGGACTACGCCACCGACGCGATGGACATCCGCAACGTACTGGTCTCGAAGATGAAGGAACTTTCCCCACGCGAATTCGAGCGGCTCCTGCGCCCGGCCTTCGAACAGGACGAATGGATCCTGATCGCCACCGGGGCGGTGCTCGGGTTCGTCGTCGGTGAGGCGCAGGTGCTGTTGCTGGAGCATTTCGCCGACTGATTGCTCCGGCCGGTTAGAACCGGGGACGACTTCCGCCGCCTGCCCCTATCCTTTGTGGTATGGCTGAGGGAGCGCGGGAGGACCGCGGCGAGGAGCGTACCGGCGACACCTATTCGGACCCGAATTCCTTTATGGATTCCCGAAAGGATTCCCCATCGGGCAAGGAAACCCCGGAGCCGTGGCGGCAGGAGATCCGGCTGGCGATGACCATGGTGGGCGGTGCGAGCCTCGCCGTCTGGATGGGCGGGATCGCGACCGAGACGTCCCAGGTGCTGCACGCCTCGCGTGACGAGAAAACGGAAAGCGTATACCGGAAGTTGATTGATCTCCTGCACGTCACGGTGTCGATCGACGTCCTCACCGGCACGAGCGCGGGCGGCATCAACGCGGCCTGCCTCGGGCTGGCCGAGGCGTTCGGTTCCACCCCGCAGGTGCTGCGGGACACCTGGATCAGCACCGGTTCGCTGGAGAACCTCATCCGGGATCCGAAGGAGAAGCTGCCGCGTTCGCTGCTCGACGGGGACCGGGTCCTGCTCGGTGATCTGGAACGCGCGCTGCGGGTCATCAGCGGCGGGGGTACTCCGCCGTCCGAGCAGCCGGACATCACTGTGCTGCTCACCGGTACCATGATCGACGGCGAGACCACGCGGTTCGACGACGCACTGGGAAACCTGGTGCGGGACACCGAACACCGGATGCTGTTCCGCTTCGATGGTCCTTTGTGGACTCCGGACGTCCTCGGCCCGCTCGCGCTCGCCGCGCGCTCGACCGCCTCCTTCCCCGGCGCGTTCGAGCTGTCCAGGATGCCCATCGGCACCGACGGCGCCGACCGGCTGCACCCGGACATGACGCGCTACACCGAACTCACCCGGTCGCACTGGCTCACCGACGGCGGGGTGCTGCTCAACAAGCCACTCCGGCCCGCGCTGCGGGAGATCTTCGAGCGGCCGTCGCACGCCGACGTCCGGCGGCTGCTGCTGTACGTGGTGCCGACCGGCGAGCGGGAGGCCGACGTGGTGCACGTCGACCCCGCGAATCCGCCACTGCTCGGCGAGGCGCTCAGCAAGGTGGTTTCGACCGTGCTGAACCAGACCATCAGCACCGATCTGGAGGACCTGACCCGGCACAACGACGCCGTGGTGCGGACGCGCGACACCCGGGTCTCCCTGGCCGCGATGGGGCTGCGCGGAGATCCGGACACGTTCGTCGACGCCAGGCTGATGGCCGCCTACCGCGAACGCCGGGTGGCCGAGGACGCGAGCGAGCTGGTGCGCGCGGCGAGCCGGATCTACGCGGTGTCCGAAGTGGACGGTCTGGAGTCGCAGTGGGCGTCCGGGATGTCCGCGCAGCTGCGGACCGTCGCCGCCGACGGACTGCGGGACGGCGTCCCGGACCGGCCACCGGGTGGGCGCGTCACACCCGACGAGCTGGCCGGGTTCCGCACCACAGCGCTGGACGACGCCGTCGGCACCGGGATCCAGGTGATCAACGCCGGGTTCCGGCTCGGGCCGTCGCCGGAGCAGGCCGGGCAGCTCAACGAATGCCGCGCCCTGCTGCACCGCGCGCGACGCGCGGCGGCGCGTGGGGTGAAGCTGACGCCGTGGGTGGTGGAGCACGAGCCGCCCTCCGCCGGGACGTCGCTGGACGCCTGGATCGCCGCGCTGGCCGCGGAATGGGCGGGCAAGGGCAGGGCGGACACGCTGCGCGAGGCGTGGCCTGCCGTGGTCGGTGCGCTGCGCCAGGCGGCGCCGGTGTTGCGCGCGCTGGCGGGCGCGCGGGCCGAGCAGGCCGATCCGGCGGCCGACACCGTCCGCACGCTGCTCGACTGGTTCGGGCTCACCGGCGACGACGGTGCCGGCGGCGACGGCAAGGGCGCGGCCGACGAGGTCGTGCTGGCCAGGCTGCTGGCACTGCACGTGGCCACGCGCGGGCTGCTGGCGCAGCCGCCGTCGGTGGACCAGCGGGTCGATCTCGTCCAGGTCAGCGCGGATTCCCGGACGCTGCTGGACATGCGCCGCTCCCGGGCGCACACCAAGCTGACCGGGATGCAGGCCGGCGATTTCGGCGCGTTCTACAAGGCTTCCTGGCGGGCCAGCGACTGGATGTGGGGCCGCGTCGACGGCGCGGGCTGGCTGACGCAGTGCCTGCTCGACCCGAAACGGTTGCGGCTGCTGCGTGATCTCACCGGCGCCGAGGTGTTCCGGGGCCGGGTGCGGGAAACCTTCGGAGCCATCGGCTGGCGGCTCCCCGGCGCCGCGGACAACCTCACCCCCGGTGAGGCGGAGGCGCTCGCCGCCCAGCTCACCGAGGAACTGGGATTCCTCGGACTGGACGCGAATCTCCAGGACGTCGAGGTGGCCGAGAAGGTGCCGCTGAGCATGCCGGTCACCGCGATGGTGCTCGCGCGGGTGCGACAGCTGGAGATCGCGCGCGAAGAGCTGCCCGTGGTGGGCAAGCACGCCGGGGAGGACCTGGAAACGGCCAAGGGCAACGGAAAGGCGTCGGAGGCGTTCCGGAAGCTGGCGGCGGCCCCGCCCGCCGACGACGTCGAGACGCAGCGGGTTTTCCAGGCGTGCCAGGTTTCGGCGGAGAAGATCGAGGACGAGCGCGGGTCGATGCTGCTGACCTCGACCCTGATCAAGGCGGGCGCGGCGGGGATGAACGCCGCCGCCGGGGCCGCGAAGGTGCCGAAGTCGGTCCAGCCCGCGGTCGGTTTCGCGCAGACCACGGGCCGCAGTGCCTGGTGGGTCACGCGCGGCGCGGTGCGGCTCGGGAGGCCGTGGAACCTGATCGCGGCCGCGGTCACCATGCTCGCCGGGTTCGTGCTCGGCGGGAACGGCGGCCAGCTCCTCCAGTGGGTGGGCCTGCCGGTCGCCGCGGGCGCGCTGGTGTTCCTGGTGGTCAGCCTGATCACGCTGCGCCGGACGTGGCGGATGGTGCTCACCGTGCTCGGCGTGCTGATCGTGGCGGCGTTGCTGTTCGCCGCCTTCCTGCCACCGATCGCCGAGCCGCTCTTCGGCTGGCTGGGCGAGGTGGTCGCGGGCTGGCGGCGCGGCGAAGCCCCGGTGTGGTGGCTGGTGGTGGCCGCGCTGCTCGTCCTGCCCGCGGTCTGGACCCCGCTGGACGCCCTCACCCGCCGCCTGCGCCGCTCCGCCCCGGCCCCGAAAAACCGCCGCTGACCCGCCCCGCCCGATGCCCCCACCGCAGTGCAGCCCCCTCCCTCCCTTTGGGGGGCGGCCCCGCCTCATTCTACCGCCGGGGTAAGACAAAACCCCTGATCCCGGCCGTGCGGGCGGAAGTTGTCCACAACCGCGCACCCCTGTGGGCAACGAGCGGAGCCAGGTCCGTGAATGCCACATTGAGGGACTCAGAGTCCCTCAATGTGGCATTCACGGACCGTCCCGGCGCCGTCGATGAGGCCGGTGTGGCTGCTGAGGTGCGCGAGGTGGCGCGCGGTGGTTCTGACGCTCCATACGAGACGTTGAGCGTCCTTGGCGTCTCGTTCGGGACGTAAGGACGCAGTCGGCAATCACGAACGCGATGTAGCGGTATCGCCATTCGCGGAACACCGCCACCGTCCACTCGCGGAACGTGAGGATCGCCAGGTCGAGGGAGGGAAATCCCGGACGGCTCGTGGAATCCGGCGACCCGGAATATGCCTCGGCACGCGGCCGTGTGACAGGCCGTCGGAACGTCCGATGATCGGTCGCGCACGGAAAGTATGCGTGTTCGCCTTGCGAAGCGAGCCATTTCGGGTCATCGTCGAGAAGTGACCGGACTGGAGGCCGCTGACCACAGGTGGGCGGCCCAGCCGCATGTCTTACCCACAAACTCGCAGGTTCAAACGCGTATGTGGGACTAGTCACGCGAGTTTTCCCGTTCTCGCAGGTAGGCGCGCTGTCCGGGTCGCCGCCGCTGGCGGGACGAAAATTCTCTGTTACGTTTCATGAGTATGTCCGGAAAGCTCTTGATCGAATACCCGACCAAGGCCGATGGCGCCGCGCTCTGGCGAATCGCTCGCGATTCGGCGAAGCTTGATCTCAACTCGCCATACGCTTACATGCTGTGGTGTCGCGATTTCGCGGACAGTTCGGTTGTGGTCTCGGATGGCGGCGAGCCCGTTGGTTTCGTGATCGCCTACCGCAGACCCGGTGACCAGGAGACGGCGCTCGTCTGGCAGGTGGCCGTCGACGCGTCGCAGCGCGGGAAAGGCCTGGCCGGGGCACTGCTGGACGAGCTGTTCAGGCGGCTCGTCCCCCGTGGTGTGCGGTACCTGGAGACCACGATCACGCCGGACAACGAGGCCTCCATCAGGCTGTTCACGTCGTTCGCGAAGCGGTGGAACGCCGCGTGTGAAAGCGACAGGTTGTTCGAGGCGGCGGATTTCCCGGCGGACGGGGAAACGCACGAGCCCGAAGACCTGTATCGCATCGGGCCACTGCGGCTCGCTTAATCGTCAAAAGTACGTTAATTTCCCGCGAGAGGGAGAAAAGAAAGCGTCATGAGCATCTTCGAGGATCTCGAATCCGAAGTTCGCAGCTACAGCCGGGGCTGGCCGGTGGTCTTCGACCGCGCGCAGGGCAGCTGGTTGCACGACGAGAGCGGCAAGGCGTATCTCGATTTCTTCGCCGGCGCGGGCGCGCTCAACTACGGGCACAACAACCCGGTGCTGAAACAGGCGCTGCTGGACTACATCCAGCGCGACGGCGTCATCCACGCGCTGGACATGTTCACCGTGGCCAAGCGGGACTTCCTGCAGACGTTCCAGGAGAAGATCCTCGCCCCGCGCGAGCAGGACTACAAGATCATCTTCCCCGGTCCCGGCGGCGCGAACGCCGTCGAGGCCGCGCTGAAGCTCGCGCGCAAGGTGACCGGCAAGGAATCGGTCATCAACTTCACCAACGCCTTCCACGGCATGACGCTGGGCGCGCTGTCGGTCACCGGCAACTCGATGAAGCGGGGCGGCGCCGGTGTCCCGCTGGTGCACGCCACGCCGATGCCCTACGACAAGTACTTCGACGGCGCCATGCCGGACTTCCTGTACTTCGAGAAGCTCCTGGAAGACTCCGGCAGCGGTCTCAACGAGCCCGCCGCGGTGATCGTCGAGGTCGTGCAGGGCGAGGGCGGGATCAACGCCGCGCGCATGGACTGGCTGCGGGGGCTGCAGGAGCTGTGCCGCCGGCACGGCATCCTGCTCATCGTCGACGACGTCCAGATGGGCTGCGGCCGTACCGGTCCGTTCTTCAGCTTCGAAGACGCCGGGATCCAGCCGGACATCGTGTGCCTGTCGAAGTCGATCAGCGGCTACGGCCTGCCGATGGCGCTCACCCTGATCCGGCCCGAGCTCGACGTCTGGGAGCCGGGTGAGCACAACGGCACGTTCCGCGGCATCAGCCCCGCGTTCGTCACCGCGACCGAGGCGATCCGGACATACTGGAACGACGACGATCTGGAGAAGTCCACCAGGGCCAAGGGCGAGCGCATCGCCGCCGCCTTCTCCGGCCTCGTCGAGACCTACCCCGAAGCCGAGCTGACGGCCAAGGGCCGCGGGCTCGCGCGCGGCCTCGAGTTCGCCAGTGGCGAGCTCGCCGGAAAGGTCTGCGCCGCGGCGTTCGACCGGGGCCTGCTGATGGAGACCTCCGGCCCGGACGGCGAGGTGATGAAGCTGCTGCCGCCGCTGACGCTGACCGACGACGAACTGACCCAGGGGCTCTCGATCATCGACGAGTCCGTCGCCACCGTACTGAAGAAACACTAAGGAGCTGCCCGTGCTGGTCCGCACCCTGGACGAGGTCACCGACACCGAGTCCGACATCAAGACCCCCAACTGGCGGAGCAAACGGATCATCCTCGCCAAGGAGGGAGCCGGGTTCTCGGTGCACGAGACCACGCTCTACGCGGGAACGGTGAACGACTTCTGGTACGCCAACCACGTCGAAGCCGTCTTCATCGTTTCGGGCGAGGGCGAGATCGAGGACAAGGCCACCGGGAAGGTCTACCCCCTCAAACCGGGCTCCCTCTACCTGCTGAACGACCACGACAAGCACCAGGTCCGGCCGAAGACCGAGATCAAGTGCGTGTGCGTGTTCAACCCGCCCGTCACCGGTGCCGAGGTACACGACGAGAACGGCGTGTACCCGCTGGTCACCGAAGAAGCTTCATAGGCCGAACCCGTAAGACAACGTCAGGAGGCGAACCAACCGTGACACTGATGGGCACCCGCGTCGAAGACTCGTACCCGACGCGGATCACCGGCACGCCGGAGCACCTGCCACGCCCCCACCCCACCGTGTGGGGTACCGAAGCCGACGGTCCGATCGACGCGGCCACGCTGGCCAACCACGAGACCAAGGGCTACACGATCGTGGAGGATCTGCTCTCGCCCGGTGAGGTCCAGACGTACTGGCAGGAGCTGGTCCGGCTGTCCTCGTCCGAGGAGCTGAGCGGCGACGAACGCGTGATCACCGAGCAGAAGACCGGTGAGGTGCGCTCGGTGTTCGACGTGCACGAGATCAGCGAGCTCATCGCCGAACTCGTGCGCGACCCGCGGGTGCTCGACCGTGCGCGGCAGATCCTCGGCTCCGAGGTCTACATCCACCAGAGCCGGGTCAACTACATGCCCGGCTTCAAGGGCACCGGGTTCTACTGGCACTCGGACTTCGAGACCTGGCACGCCGAGGACGGGATGCCGATCCCGCGCGCGGTCAGCTGCTCGATCGCGCTGACCGACAACTACCCGTTCAACGGCGGGCTGATGGTCATGCCCGGTTCGCAGCGCACGTTCGTCCAGTGCGCCGGCGAGACGCCGGACGACAACTACAAGAGCTCGCTCAAGGACCAGCGCGTCGGTGTCCCGGCCGAGGACGACATCACCAAGCTGGCCGCCGAGTACGGCATCGACCAGTTCACCGGTCAGGCCGGCTCGGCGCTGTGGTTCGACTCGAACATCATGCACGGCTCGGCGAACAACATCACCCCGTATCCGCGGTCGAACATCTTCCTGGTGTTCAACAGCGTGGAGAACGCGCTGACCGACCCGTACGCGGCCGCGCAGCCGCGTCCGGCGTTCATCGCGGGGCGGGACTCGACGCCGTTGAGCCGCTGACGCCGGGCCGAGGTGTGGGGCGGCTGTAGCCGGTTCTGTGCGCCCTGTTACCTTGTCGCCACGCGTGGGCAGTGGTTCACGCTGACGTCACCGACCCTCGGCCGGGTTCTTGAAGCTCGGGGTGAGCCAGCCCGGACGGCCGGACGGTGACGCCTCGGGTGGACCGCGCCCCCTGGCGGCCCAGCCGACGGCTCCAAGCCGGGCCCTGCACCATCAGATCGGGACTGATGGTGCAGGGCCCGGCTTCTTTCTTTCGCCGGTCGAACGGGCACGAACGGACCCCTCGCGAAAAAAGCGGATTCGTGGTCTCCGCCGAATGCGTTACGACATCCGGCGTAATTGATGCCCGCGAAGTGGTAATCGGTGACAAACCACCTGGCCCGCGACGGACGGCGTACCGGCCCGGCGCCAGGCACACTCGTTCTTCTCCGCGGAATCGTGTGGGTCAGTCCCCGATCACGGTAAGTTGACATTCCTGGCGAGGGAGACGCCGGAAGGACGAACGGGGAGGTGGGCGCGAGCATGGCCGAAAACGGATTGACCGCACGATTCCGGCTGCTCGGCCCGGTCCAGCTCGTCGTCGGCGACCGGACGGTGCCGATCGGCGGTCCCGGTGTCCGTGGTCTGCTCGCGCTGCTGGCGCTCAACGCCAACAAGGTCGTCGGGCTCGACGAGATCATCGACGCGCTGTGGGACCACGACCCGCCCGCGACCGCGCGGACCATCGTGCACGGCAACGTCTCGCATCTGCGCCGGGTACTGCGCAACGTCCAGGGCGAGCACGGCGCGCGCATCCTCACCAGCCCACCGGGTTACCTGCTCGTGGTCGACCCGCTGCTGATCGACGTCCACCACGCGCGAGCCCTGCTGGGCCGGGCCGCGCACGCCCGTCCGGAGATCGCCTCCGCCCTGCTGGCCGAGGCGCTGGCGCTGTGGCGCGGCCCCGCGTTGTCCGGGGTGCCGGACGCGTTGCGCGCGCCGGAGCTGGAGGATCTGCGGCTCGCGGTGCACGGCGCCAGGGTCGACGCGGACCTCGATCTGGACCGCCACGCCGAGCTGATCGCCGAGCTGAGCCCGATCGTGCGGGCGAACCCGCTCGCCGAGCGCACCGCGGGCCAGCTCATGCGCGCGCTGTACTACGCGGGCCGCCGGGGCGACGCGCTGGAGCTGTACCGGACCGTGTCCCGCGCGATCATGGACGCGCTCGGCGTCGAGCCCGAAGCCAGGCTGCGCTGGGTGCACGAGCGGATCCTCAACGACGACCTGCCGTCCCGCGCGGAAGCCGGCGCCGGGGCGGCCCGCGGCGCCCAGCCGGATCCCGAGCCCGCCCCCTCCCAGCTGCCCGCCGCGGTGCCGAGCCTGCCCGGCAGGCAGGCCGAGCTGGCCTGGCTCGACGACCTGGTCGGGCGCGGGGACGGCACCGTCGCCGTCGTCTCCGGCACCGCGGGGATCGGGAAGAGCGCGCTCGCCGTGTGGTGGGCGCACCGCGTGGCCGACCGCTTCCCGGACGGCGTGCTGTTCGCCTCGCTGCGTGGTTTCGACACCCGGCACTCGCCGCTCGACCCGGCCGAACTGCTCACCCAGTTCCTGCTCGGGCTCGGCGTGACGACGGCGCAGATCCCGGACCGGCCGCACGAACGGGCCGCGCTGTACCGGTCGCTGATCGCCCGGCGCCGGATGCTGGTGGTGCTCGACGACGCCCGCACCACCGATCAGGTCCGGCCGCTGCTGCCGCCGGGTCCGGGGTCGATGACGGTGGTGACGAGCCGGTCGCGGCTGGACGGGCTCGCGGTGTCGAACGCGGCGAAGCTGCGGGTGCTCGGCGCGCTCGCCGAGCCCGACGCCGTCCAGGTCATCGAGGAACTGGCCGGGCCCTCGCCGCTCAACCACGAGCTGGCGAAGCTCTGCGGCTACCTGCCGCTCGCGCTGCGGATCGCCGGCGCGCGGCTCGCCGCCGGTCCGAAGTGGACCGCGCAGGACCTGGTCGCGGAACTGCGGGACGAGCACACCCGGCTGGCCGCGTTGCAGGTCGAGGGCGCCGAGGGCGGGGTGCGGGCCGCCTTCGACGTCTCCTTCCGCAGCCTGCCCGCCGAGGTCGCCGAGACGTTCCTCCAGCTCGGCGCGGTGCCGGGACCGACGGCGGGGCCGTACCTGATGGCCGCGATCGCGCGGGTGCCGATGGCCGAGGCCCGGCGGCGGCTGCGCGCGCTCGCCGCGCACAACCTGGTCACCGAGACCGACCGCGACGTCTTCGCGCTGCACGACCTCGTCCGCGTCTACCTGCGCGAGCTGACCGAGACGGAGCTGCCCGCCGAACGCCGGGCCGTGCTGCTGGACCGGCTGGTGGAGTTCTACCTGCGGACGGCTGATCACGCCCGTCGCCGGATGGTCCGGATCGCCGACCCGGTGGACTTCTCCGGCGCGCCGGAGAAGATCGAACTGCCCGCGATCGTCTCCTTCGACGACGCGCTGGACTGGTTCACCGCGGAGTGGCCGAACCTCCTGGCGACGCTGGCCGCGGTGAACGTCAAGGGCCGGTACGGGCAGGCGTGGCGGCTGGCCCAGGTCGCCCACAGCTACCGGCTCGTCTCCCCGTTGCTCGACGAGTGGACGCGGATGGTGGACTGCGGGCTGCGCGCCGCCGAGGACGCGGGCGATCCGGCCGGACAGGGTTGGATGCTCGTCGCGCGGTGCGCGATCGCGCTGACGTTCGAGGTGCCGCACAGCGCGATCGCCGACGCCGAACGGGCCGTGGAGCTGGCCGCCGGGCTCGGCGACCGTGGGTTGTCGATCGCCGCCGCCGTCCACCACGGCAGCTTGATCAGCCTGCTCGGCGAGCACGACCGCGCGGTCGAGCTGCTGCGCTGGGCGCTGGGCGAGGCCGAGCACGGCGGGAACGTCGAACTGCGCGGCCAGGTGCTGACCGACTGCGCGGTGATCGAGAAACGGGCCGGGCACCTCCGGGAGGCGATCGCGCACCAGCTCGAAGCGCTGGAGATCGACCGGGAACTGGGCGACGACTGTTACGCGATCGTGTCGCTGAACCGGCTCGCCGAGCTCACCCTGCGAACCGGCGAGGTCGACGACGCCGAGCGGTACGCCGGGGAGGCCATCGAACTGGCCATACGCGGCCGGTTCGTGTTGCAGGAAGGCGTGCTGCGCCTGACGTTGGGCCGGGTGCTGCGGACCAGGGGCGAGGCCGAGGCCGCCCGCGAGCAGTTCGCGCGGGCGCTGCGGATCTACCAGCGCGCGAATCCGAACCTGGTCGGCGGAGCCCGCGTCGAACTGGCCGGACTGGACTGAGCGACGAGGCGGACGGAATGCCCGAAAGGGCATTGTCCGCTGCCCTTTCGGACCACGGATTCGGTGTCGCCCAGCGGGAAAACGACCTGTCGGGGGGTGCCCAAGCGCGCACCCTTAGTGGATTCTTAGTGGCTGGGGCCGTGATCCGCGTAGGGTCCGGCCAGTGCCCGCTGAGCCCTAGGGGAGGGGCAGCCTGTGAGGTGGGCGCGTCGGACCCGTAACCCCTAGTCGGGTTCGACCAGGAGCCGTCAGGGACGGCTCAGGCGGCCCGGCCGGGGACACGTCGGGGGGAGAACCGGCCGGGCGCCAGGCAGCCGCGCGCGTCAGCCGACGTTCGCCGTGCACAGCGCGATCGTGGTGCCGGTGTTCTCGGCGACCTTCTTGCCGTCCACCGTGATCGAGCAGCTGATCTGGTTGTTGACGCTGCCGTTCGGCGAATCCGCGGTCAGCGTCAGCAGGTACGCGCCCGAGTTGTAGGACGCCTGCTGCCGCCAGGCGTCCGTGCTCGACGGCGTGGTCCCGGTCAGCTGCGTGTTGAGGCTCCCGTAGCGCACGTTCGCCCCGCCGTTGGCGGTGACGACGAAGGCGACGGTGTGCTTGTCGCCGCTCACCGCGGGCATGTGCAGGCCCGCCGCGGTGCCCCCGCTGAAGTAGGTCTGGTACACGAGCCAGCCCGCCGTGGTGAGGAGGGCGAGCGCGCTGATCACCGCGCCGGTGACCGCCACGCCCCGGTTGCCCACCGTGCCCCGGCTCGCCTGGACGGCGCCGACGATCGCGAGCACCAGCCCGCCACCGGCCAGCGGCCAGGCCGCCAGGGTGGCGACCGGCACGAAGACGACTCCGAACGCGGCGAGGCCGCACACGAGACCGATGATGCCGAGCGTGTTCCGGCGGGGTTTCACCTTGCTCGCTCTGCGTCGCTGGGTGGCGGCGATCGGATCCTCTACTCGGCCGTGTCGCGCGGTCGAACGCGGAGACGGCGGCTCGGTGATCATTTGCACTGCCCTTCGACTCGGAGAGGGCCGACGTTAACCCAAAAGTGTGGCGCAGAACGAAATCGTTACATACTGGAAAACGTCATTGTCCCACCGCGACCGTGAGTGCTCCGTCATTCCTTGACCAGCGACGATGATGGTTGAATCAGCAACGATCGGATTTCCTGGCAATGGCGAATCGGGATGGATGTTTCGCGTGTGATCGGTGCCGGATCAGTCCGTTTTTTCCACGTCGGGGCGCACTGGCGCGGAATTCGCATTGCGAACGGTCGTTCGCGGGAACGGGAAATGCGCCGGATGGCGCAGTCGTTGACAGTGGGTGATCGGCAGGGCACGCGCGGCCGACCGGCGGCACGAATCGGCGACACGGTGTTCCGGTGTGACATTCATGCCGACCGGCGTCACAGATGGGCTCGGGGTGTCCACGCCGGACACCCCGAGCGGCGTCACGGGCTGGCTGCGCGAGGGTAAGCCCGCGGCGCCTCAGTATCTTGCGGGACACCCGCACCCGATCGGCGTCACGGGCTGGCTGCGCGAGGGTAAGCCCGCGGCGCCTCAGTGCTCGTCGAACAGGCTCACTTCGGGCGTGATCTCGAGCAGCTCGTGCACCGGGCGTCCCCGGCGGCCGTCGATGGTCGTGGTGCGCACGACCCGCAGCCGCGCGGTGACCGGACGGTCCAGGTTCTCCTTGATCTGGTCGAGCAGATCCTCGGCCACCGCGCCCTGGATCGTGCCGCCGGACTCCCGCTCCAGGTAGAAGATCCGCCGTCGCGTACGGACACCGTCGAGCCGCCCGGTGACCGTCTCGTAGCCGACGGCCTCGCGGGACTCCCGCAGGCTGCCCTGCAGGATCCTGGCCTGCTCGCTGGTCATGCTGCGGGTGACCTGCTCACCGGCGGTCGGCGTCAGCGCCATTCCGATCCCGGCGTGCTTGCTGACCGCGTTGACGACGTCGCTCACCGCGTTGCGGACGGTGTCGCGCTGGAGCAGGACGGCGTCGAGCGCGCCGTCGTCGGAACCGTTGGCGGGCAGGAAGTCGCACAGCTCCTTGACCGCGCGCTCGGACAGCGTCTCGATCCCGTCGTGGATGAGCGCGTCGTCGAGCGCCGGTTCGGGGAAGCCGAAGAAGATCGCGTTGCCCGCCTGGCCGCGCTGGATGAGCGGGGCCTTGTCCCGGTCGGCCTGCTGGACGATGGTGACCTCGCCCGACGGGTTGCGGATGATGTGCCCGATCTTCGCGGTCGCGTCCTGCAACGCCCGGCTGATGTCGGAGAACGTGTACGCGTCGATGTGCGTCTCGCCGATGACGGACACGTGCAGCAGCGGCGAGCGGCAGGTCCGCTCGAACTTCGCGTTCGCGGCCATCGCCGACGCGCGGGCCAGGTCGTCGAGCCAGGTGCCGCCGGGGATCTCGTCCGCGACGCGCCGGAATTCGTTCCTCACCAGACCATCTCCGGATATCCCTTGCCGCCCTCGGCCCACACCTCGGCCCAGACGTCCTCGTCGCCGGGACGGCAGAGGAAACCGTCCAGCATGCCCCCGACCGGTTGAACCTGATCGAGGTACATCGCGGGCTGGCCGACGAACACGCCGCGCAGCGTCAGCAGGCCGTACAGCGCCGACCGGCCGGCGTCGTCGAGGCGCTTGAGCGCGCCCCACTCGTCCGGGATCAGCACCACGTCGAGACCGTGCGGGGGCTGCGGCGTCCGTGTCACGAACGCGCCGCCGATCCACGCCCGCCCGGACGGGATGATCCTTCTGGCCACGCCCAGGTAGCTGTTCAAGGCGCTGAAGAGGATCTCGCGCTCGTTCTGGAACGGCGCGTCGAAGACCAGCCGCTCGTAGATGTCGGCGAGATCGGCGTGATGGCGGCCGGGTGGCAGCAGGTTCTCCGCCGTCCAGCGCGGGAGCGCCATCGATAGCCTCCTTCGTCGCCCCGGGGCTCCCGATCGAAGAACGTCCGCGGCTCCCGCTCACAGTGCGTAGCCGAACTTACCAGGTGGGTGTCAGCCTCCGCGCCCCGGTTGGTGGGACCGGGCCGACGGGTCCTCCGGGGCCGGGTGCTCCGGCGAGTCCGCGGGCCACGCGTCGTCCGCCGGCCAGGCGGGATCGTCGGCCGCGTGGCGCTGGGTCTGCGGCGCCGGAGTCGGCAGCTGACCCTGCCGGTGCCCCTCCGGCTCGGGGTCGTACGGCTCCTCGTCCGGGTAACGCGGTTCGTCGTCCGCGTGCTCGTGCCGCGCGTAGGGATGCGCGTGGTCCTCCGGGTGTTCGTCGTCGTAGGCCGCCTGCGGGATGTACTGGGTTTCCTCGGCCGCGTGCGGTTCCGGCTCGTGGACCGGTTCCGGTTCGTGCTCCGGGTAGGGCTCGTGCTCGGCGTAGGGCTCGGGCGCCTCGCGGCGTTGGGCGGCGCGCATCACCAGCCACGTCACGAGCGCGCCGAGGAGGAACGCGAGGAGCAGCCAGAGCCAGATCTGCCCGAAGAGCCAGAACATCGCCATCACCCCTGTTCGACCGTGATCTCGGCCCGGCGGTCGTCGCCACCGGCGGCGGGCCGGGTGTCCCCGTACCCCTGCGCGGTGACCCGATCCTGCGGAACACCGTTGGCCTGCAACAGTTTCGCGACCGCCCTGGCCCGGTCCTGCGACAGCCGCAGCGCGGCGCGCTCCCCGCCGGGGCCGCGGGCGGCGTGCCCGCCGACGCGGAACTGGAGCTCCTCGGGCGCCTTCGCGAGCACCTTCGCCACCTCGCGGACGGCCTGGGTGCCCTGGGCGGTGAGCCGGGAGCTGTCCGGGACGAACGTGATCGGGGTGGCGGCCAGCACGCGGTCGAGCTCGGCCTGGACCCCGGCCTTACCGGTCGGTGGCGCCGGGGAACTCGACGGCGGGCTCGACGACGGAGGCGTCGACGGTGGCTCGGGCGCCGAGGAAGCGCTTCCCGGCGCGGACGGGGCCGCGGGACGGACGTCGCCGGAGATCGCGGCCGCCCCCACCCCGTCGACGGACTGCACGACGTCGAGCGCCCTGGTCGCCTGTTCCGGCGGGAAACCGCTCAGCGTCGCGTCCCGCCCGGAGAAGTCCACAGTGCCCGGTGGCAGTCCGGCGGCGGCCAGCGCGGACTGGGCGCGCGCGGTCAGGTCCGCCTCGATGGCGCCCGCGCGCAGCCAGGTCACGATCCCCGCGAGCAGGGCAGTGACCAGCAGCGCGATCGGGATCAGCCGGATCCAGCTGCGTGCGCCGGGCATAAAGGGACTGTAAGCCGGGTGCCCCGACTTGGCGACTCAGCTCGGCGCCGCGCGGGTGGGACCCGGCGGGCTCGCGTCAGCTGGCGGCGGCGTTGTCGGGCAGCTCGACGGGCGCGAGCGGGGCCAGCGGGGCCAGCTGGGGGCGCTTGGGGGACAGGCCGTCGCCCATCGACTCGCCCTTGAGCTGACGCCTTATCCACGGCAGCAGGTGCACCTTCGTCCATTCCAGGTCGGAGCGGCGCGAGGTGATCCACGTGTTGGGCTCGCCGGTCTCCGGCCACGGCTCGCGCCAGTCGGCCTCGACCGGGACGCCGAGCACCTCCGCGGTGCGCAGGGCGATCCGCCGGTGCGCCTCGGGCGTGAAGTGCAGCCGGTCACCGCTCCACGCGCGCCGGTCGTGCAGCGGGTCCATGCCCCACAGGTCGACCATCTTGGCGCCGTGCCGGTCGGCGATCGCCCACAGGTGCGCGTTGTAGAGGCCGACCTTGCCGCGCAGCACGTGCATCACCGACAGCGACTTGGTGTCCGGCCCGTTGAAGATGACCACCGGGATCCCGGCCGCGCGGAGCTTGGCGATCCCCGCCTCGAAGCGGGCGGCCACCGCGTCGACGTCGGCGCCGGGCACGATGATGTCGTTGCCGCCGGCGCACACGGTGACCAGGTCGGGTTTGAGCTCGAGGGCGATCGGGAGCTGCTCGGTGAGGATCTCGTCCATCATCTTCCCGCGCAGCGCGAGGTTGGCGTACTGGAAGCCGGCCCGGCCGTCCGCGAGGATCTCGGCCAGCCGGTCCGCCCACCCGCGGAAGGTACCGTCGGGCAACTCGTCGTTCAGTCCCTCGGTGAAGCTGTCACCGATCGCCACATAGCTGTCAAACACGCTGGGTCCCCTTCCCATCCGGCGCGCGGCTCCCGACATATAGTTGTACACCCCAACTAACCTTCGGACGCAGTCCCCCTGAGCCCGTCGGGTTCAACCGGCAGTCACAGTCTCTTATCTTGACGTACGTCCGCGCATCCCCATTACGTCTACTTCACATAACGTGGCCAAATCGCCCCAACGGGGAATACCTCGTACCTGTGGTGTAGGTCTCCCCGGGTCAGGGGTGCCGGGCGACTTCGGGCACGCTGGAAGACGTGACCGACGAATCCGTGCGCCGCGAGTCGCTCGCGCAGGTACTCGGCGGCCGCCAGGGTGCCATCGACGCGAGCATCCCGCCGGTCGCGTTCGTCGTCGGCTGGCTCGTGTCCGGCCGGTCGATCGGCTGGGGCGCCGGTGCCGCCATCGCGGTGGCCGCCGCGCTCGCCGTGTTCCGGATCACCCGGGGCGGCAAGGCCCGTGCGGTGGTGGTGAGTGTCGCCGCCGTGGCGGTCGCCGCGCTCATCGCGCTGCACACCGGCCGCGCCGAGGACTTCTTCCTCCTCCAGCTGCTGTCCAATGTGGCCAGCGCGCTCGCGTGGGCGGCGAGCATTGTCGTCCGCTGGCCGCTGCTGGGTGTCGTAGTCGGCCTGGTGACCGGACAGAAGACGCGGTGGCGCCGCGATCCCGCGCTGCTGCGTGCCTATTCGCGGGCGAGCTGGGTCTGGGTGTTCGGCCAGTACACACTGCGAGTGCTGGTGTACGGCGCGTTGTGGTGGTCCGGTCAGGTCGTCGCGCTGGGCGTGGCCCGCACGGTGCTTTCCTGGCCGCTGGTGGCGCTGACCGTCGCGGTGAGCGGCTGGGTGTTGTTCCGGACGTTGCCGGCGGGACATCCGGGCCTGCGCGCGGTACCGGATGCCCCGCCGGGTGACGTACCCAAGGCATAAGGCGGCCCCCGGCGAGGGGGGAGGGTCCGGGGGCCGGTTCCTACGGTACCTGGACAACCCCTCCCGCGTCGATGTTTTCGACTCGTTGTGCCACCTTTTGCCGATTTTTATCGTTCCGAAGGGCGCACGGCGTTGCCCTCGAAGGCGGCCAGCGCGGCGAGCCAGGCGGCGCCCAGCACGCCGTCGGAGCTGGTCAGCACCTCGCATCCGGTCAGCCGGGCCCGCACGAGGGCCCCGACCGGCCCCTCGGGGGACAGGACACTGCCAACCAGCACAACGGGTGACGACTCGCCCGTGTCGCGTGTCGCGAGCGCGTTCGTCACGAGCAACTCGGCCGCGCGAACGGTGATCCCCTTCGCCGCGAGATCCCCGGCGGCGTCCGCGGCGCTCACGAGCGGAGCGAAACGCGCGAGCCGGATCGGGGCCTCGGCATTGGCTTTCGTGATGAGAGCACGGGACGCGGCGAGCCGGTCGCCGTCGGTCACAACGTCCACAGCGGACAGTGCCAGTGCCTCGGCGAGTACCGCGGCCGGGAGCCCGTCGAGGGACCGGCCCCGGCCGAGAGCCTCCAAAGTGGAGCGCACGGCTTCCCGGCCGAGCCAGAAGGCCGACCCCTCGTCGCCGAGCAGCCAGCCGTACCCGCCCGCCGTGCCGGCGAGCCGGTGGTCCCGGATCCGCCCGGCGATCGAGCCGGTGCCCGCGACGAGCACCGTTCCGTCCGGAGAGGACGTCGCCGAGGCGAACGCCACCTCCGCGTCGGTCACCGTCCGCACCACGCCGCGCAGGCCGATCCGGTCCCACGCGGCGGCGAACACCGCCGCGATGGCCGGATCGGACAGTTTGCTCACTCCGGCCATACCCACCACGCAGGCGCGCACGTCCGCCGGATCGAGGTCGCCGAGCGCGGCGAGGATCGTGTCCGCGATACGCCCGGCGGCCACGGCGGGCTCGTGCGCGTTCGGGTTGGCGCCTTCGCCACGACCGGAACCCCGCACGACGCCGGTGGCGTCGGCCACGACCGCGCGGGTCGAGGTGCCACCGGCGTCGACACCGATGGTGAGGTTCACCGCGTCTTGGTCACCTTGAGCAGCCCGCGCGGGCTGTCCGGGTCGCCGCCGCGCGCCAGCGACAGGCCGAGCGCGATCCGCTGGATCGGCAGGATCTCCAGCACCGGCGCCAGCTCCTCGACCGTGGGCGCGACGCCGATGCGCAGCGCCGCCGGGACGTCCTCGGCCGCCGAGCCCACGGCCAGCACGTCCGCGCCCCGCTTGCCGACCGCGTCCAGTACGTCGCGCATGGCCTGGCCGCCGTGCCCGTTGCTGGTCACCGCGAGCACCGCGGTCTCGCCGTCGACGGCCGCGACCGGGCCGTGCAGCAGATCCGCGCCGCTGTAGGCGCGGGCGGCGAGGTAGCTCGTCTCGGCCAGCTTGAGCGAGCCCTCCAGCGCGGAAGCGTAGGAGTAGCCGCGGCCGGTGGTGAGGACCCGGTCGACGAACCGGTAGCGGTCGACCGCGCGCTGCACGCCGGCGTCCGCGCCGTCGAGGGTCTGCTGTGCCAGCTCGCCCAGCTTCGCGGCGTCGGCCGCCTTGCCGCCGCGGACCGCGTCGACGAGCAGGTACAGCGCGAGCAGCGTCGCGGTGTAGGTCTTCGTGGCGGCCACCGCCAGCTCGACACCGGCGCCGACGTCGACACCGAGTTCGGCCGCCTCGCGTAGCGGGGAGTCCGGCGTGTTCGTGACGGACACGGTCAGCGCGCCCTGGCGCCGCGCGGTCTCGGTGACCTCGATCAGGTCCGGGGAACCACCGCTCTGGCTGACCGTGACGAAGAGCACGTCCCGCAGGTCGGGACGGGCGCCGTACAGCGTGGCGGTGGACGGCGAGACCAGCCCCGCGGGAAGGCCGAGCAATACCTCGATCAGGTACTTCGCGTACAACGCTGCGTGGTCGCTGGACCCCCGGGCGGCGAGGAGCGCGAATCGCGGGGGCCGCTGTGAGATTTTTTCCGCCACTTCGGCGATTTCGGCCTGACGCTCGACCAGCCCCGCCAGAACGGCCGGTTGCTGGGCGATTTCCGCGGCCATGTGCTCGCCGGGACGTTGTTCGGTCATCACTTTCCTCTCCACCGGGACGCGGTGTCCCGAAGCGCTGGCGGCGTCGGTCAGGTCTAGACCAATGCTAGCCGGGCGGGCCGTTTGTGGAGAAGGGTACGTTTCCTAGTGGGAGCGTGGCGCGTTAAGCGGGAAGGCAGTAGGGAGTTCGGTCATGTTGGAGACAACCGCAACGGGTGAGGCAGGCTCGGTGAGCACGATTCGCGGGCAACGGGAGCCCAAGTACTGGGCATTGAAACAGCACCTTCTCGACCTGCTCGACGCGTTACCACCCGGCTCGCCCATTCCCACCGAACGCGCGCTCGCCGGCGAGTTCACGGTGTCCCGCACCACGGTCCGGCAGGCACTGGCCGACCTGACCGCGGAGGGCCGCCTGCACCGTGTTCAAGGGAAGGGCACCTTCGCGGCCGAGCCGAAACTCGCGCAGCGGCTCCAGCTGTCTTCCTACACCGAGGACATGCGCAAGCAGGGCCTCAAACCCTCGTCCAAACTGCTGGACCTGGAGGAGATCCCCGCCGAGGGCGATCTGGCGAAACTGCTCGGAATCCGGGCGGGCGCGAAAATCCTCCGGCTCAGCCGCCTGCGGCTCGCCGACTCCCAGCCCATGGCACTCGAGACCACACACCTGCCGCTCGGCCGATTTCGCGGACTGAAGAAGCACGTGTCCGCGGGCGGCTCGCTCTACGCCACACTGCACGAGCATTACGGCGTCGCACTCGATCGCGCCGAGGAAACCATCGAGACCTCGCTCGCCGGGCCGAGGGAGGCCGAGATGCTCGGCGCCGACGTCGGCATGCCGGTGCTGCTGCTGACCCGGCACTCCTTCGCGACCGACGGCAAACCGGTCGAATTCGCCCGCGCCACCTATCGAGGCGACCGCTACAAGTTCGTCACGACCCTGCTGCCCTGATCACGGGGGACGCGAACGTGCCGCGTCTTGCTTTCCCCGGGGACGCGGGCCACGGTGATCCCATGCGATCACGGAGCGGAGCGAAACGGTGACGGCGTCCGCGGACACCGGCATCCGGTGGGGCACGCCTGCCGCGCGCGGAGTGCTGACGACCACCATCCTCGGCTCCGGCATGGCGATGCTCGACGGCACGATCGTCAACGTCGCGTTGCCCCGGATGGGTGAGGAACTGCGGGCCTCGGTGGCGGGGTTGCAGTGGATCCTCGACGGGTATCTGCTCGCCCTCGCCGCGCTGATCCTCGTCGCGGGTTCACTCGGCGACCGCTACGGCAGGCGCCGGGTGTACGTCGTGGGGGTGATCTGGTTCGGCGTCGCGTCCGGGCTGTGCGCGGCCGCGGTGTCCACCGAGATGCTGGTGGTGACGCGTGTCCTCCAGGGCATCGGTGGCGCGTTGCTGACGCCGGGCTCGCTGGCGATCCTGCAGTCCTCGTTCGCGCACGATGACCGGGCGCGCGCGATCGGCGCGTGGTCCGGGCTCGGCGGGATCGCGGCCGCGGTGGGGCCGCTGCTGGGCGGGCTGCTCGTGCAGCTGTGGTCGTGGCGGCTGGCGTTCCTGATCAACCTCCCGCTCGCCGTCGTCGTCGTGCTGCTGGCGCGCCGGTTCGTGCCGGAGTCGCGGGACGAGGACAGCAGCGGTCACCCGGACTTCGGGGCCGCCGCCCTCGGCGCGCTCGGGCTCGCCGGGGTCACCGGCGCGCTCGTCGAGGCGCCGGGACGCGGTATCGGCGACCCGCTCGTGCTGGTCGCCGCGGTCCTCGGCGTGGTCGGGCTCGGCGCGTTCGTCCTCGTCCAGCACCGCTCGGCGGACCCGCTCGTGCCGCCCACGCTGTTTCGCGACCGGACGTTCACCCTCGCCAACGCGCTGACGTTCGTCGTCTACGCGGCGCTCGGCGGGGTGATGATGCTGATGGTCATGCAGTTGCAGGTCTCGCTCGGGTACTCGCCGACGGCCGCGGGGCTCGCCGGGCTGCCGATCACGCTGATCATGCTCGTGCTCTCCGGGCGGTCGGGCGCGCTGGCCCAGCGCATCGGCCCCCGGCTCCAGCTGGTCGCCGGCCCGTTGCTGATCGCCGCCGGGATGCTGCTGCTGACGCGCGTCGGGCCCGGCGCGTCCTACCTCGGCGCGGTGCTGCCCGCGGTCTGCGTGTTCGGGTTCGGGCTCTCCGTCGTGGTCGCCCCGGTGACCGCGACCGTGCTCGCCGCGGCTCCCGACCGGTTCGCGGGCGTCGCCTCCGGCGTCAACAACGCCATCGCCCGCTCGGGTGGTCTTCTCGCGGTCGCGGTGCTGCCCGCCGCGGCCGGGCTGACCGGCGCCGCCTACACCGATCCGGCGGCGCTCACCGCGGGCTGGCGGACCTCGCTGGTGATCTGCGCGGTGCTCGCCGCCGCGGGCGGACTGATCGCGCTCGGCATCCACAACGGAGTTTTGGGTACCCGTAAGGAAGAAACTCCCGACGACGAATGCCCGCACCCCGGCGAGTGCCTCCACTGTGGTGTGGAAGGGCCGCCGACCCACGTGCGGCCATTGGCCCGCGACTCCTGAACCGTCCACAATGGATTTCAAACGTGGTGTTCCTCACGGCGCGCCAACGTATGGATAGCTTCGCGCGCCTTACTCGTTGGGAGTCGTAGAAGAAGTCGGACAGATCGGGATCATGAGCAAGGAGAACGAGCAGACCGCGGAGAAAAAGGAAGAGAAGCCCGCACTGCGTGTCCCGCAGATACTCGCGGCGGCACTCGCCGCGGTGACGGCGGCACTGGTGGGTTCCTCGCTCGGTGTCGCGGGCACGGTGCTGGGTGCGGCGGTGGCGAGCATCGTCACCACCGTCGGCAGTGAGCTGTACCTGCGTTCGCTGCATGGCACGACCAGGGCCGCGCGGAAGGCGCGTGACGCGCTGGCGACCACGGGCAAGCTGAAGGTCGTCGAGAGCGCGGGCACGCCACCGACCCCGGCGGACCTGGCGAACCAGCCGACGGTCAACCTGCGCAAGCCGGAGCTCGAGGGGCCGGCGGAAGAGGCTACCGGCAAGCTCCGGAAACTGCGCTGGCCGTTGATCATCGGGACGAGCCTCGTCGCGTTCGTGGCGGCGATCCTGCTGTTGTTCGGTGTCGAGAAGACCACCGGCAAGCCGATCGGCGGCGACGGCGGGATACGGGGGATCTTCGGCGACAGCACCGGGCAGAGCCGTGACGACCCCAAGAAGGACGTCCCGGCCACCGGCGATCAGGCGCCGCCGCCGAGCAGGTCGGGTCAGCCCTCGCCCACGACGACGCCGACGCTGCCGCCCAGCAGCACGCCCGCCACGCCGCCGCCGTCCACCAGCAGTGCGCCGCCGACCACGTCGGCCCCGCCGTCGTCGACGCGGCAGCAGCCCACGACGACACCGACACCGGCGCAGCAGCCTTCACAGGAACAGAAACCGCCGCCCGGCGCGGAATAGACCGTCCTATGTGGACTCCGCGCCGAAGTCTTCCAGGTCCGTGAATGCCACATTGAGGGACTCAGAGTCCCTCAATGTGGCATTCACGGACCGATGTGAGCGGTTCAGGCGGGGAGGGCGGCTCGCAGGGCTCGGGCGGCCGCGGCCGGGTCCTCGGCCTCGGTGATCGCCCGGACGACGACGATGCGGGACGCGCCCGCGTCGAGCACCTCGGGCAGCCGGTCGAGGTCGATGCCGCCGATCGCGAACCACGGCCGCGACGTGCCCGCCGCGGCCGTCGAGCGCACGAGGTCCAGCCCGGGGGCGTCCCGGCCCGGCTTCGTCGGCGTCGGCCAGCACGGGCCGGTGCAGAAGTAGTCCACGCCGGGTTCCCCGGCCGCCGCCGCGGCCTGGCCGGGGGAGTGCGTGGACCGGCCGATCACGACGTCGTCGCCGAGGATCCGGCGGGCCAGCGGTACCGGGATGTCGTCCTGGCCGAGGTGCAGGACGTCGGCGCCGACCGCCAGCGCGACGTCGGCCCGGTCGTTGACCGAGAGCAGTGCTCCGTGTCGAGAGCAGGCGTCAGCCAAGATTTCGAGAGCGGCGATCTCCTGCTTGGCTTCGAGCGGCGCGCCCCCGGTCTTGTCACGCAGCTGGACGATGTCGACACCGCCGGCGAGGGCGGCGTCCACGAACTCGGCGAGGTCGCCACGCGCGGTGCGCGCGTCGGTGCACAGGTACAACCGGGAGTCGGCGAGGCGCGCCCGGACTTCTACGCCAGTGAGGTGGGGCATGGCGGCGACGGTACCCGCGCGCTACGGTGGGGTGGTCCGCACGGGAGCCCGAGGCACGGGCTGAGAGGGAGCCGTCACCGCTCCGACCGTGGAACCTGATCCGGGTCATGCCGGCGCAGGGAGCGTGATTCCATGAGCGAAGCTTGCGAGCGAATCATCAACATCATGCGCCAAAAAAGATTGGACGCTGTCTCGCGAAGCGAGGCGATCGCATGAGTGAGTTGACCATCATCGGCGGCGGTGTGATCGGCCTCGCCGCGGCCTGGCGTGCCGCCGTGCACGGGCACCGGGTCAGCCTGTACGACCCCGAACCCGGACGCGGCGCGTCCTGGGTGGCGGGCGGCATGCTGGCACCGGTCACCGAGGCCTGGCCGGGCGAAGAGGACGTCCTGCGCCTTGGCGAGGCCTCGCTGCGCCGCTGGCCGGGTTTCGCGGCCGAACTGGCCGCCGAGGGCGTCGATCCCGGTCTGGCCGCGCACGGCACGCTCGTCGTCGCGCTGGACAGTGCTGACGCCGGGCAGCTGGACATCCTCGCCGGGTTCCTGCACTCCCTCGGCCGCGAAGTCGAGTCGCTCACCGGCCGCGCCGCCCGCCGGGTCGAGCCGGGTATCGGGTCCGTCCGAAGTGGACTGCTGGTGCCCGGCGACCTCGCCGTGGACAACCGGAAACTCCTGCTGGCCCTCGAACACGCCTGCCGTCGTCGTGGTGTGACGTTCCACAGTACCCGGATCGACACGCTCGAAGAGGTCCGCGCGGACGCCGTGATGCTGGCCGCGGGCGCGTGGACGGGGCGGCTGCACCCGCTGCTCGCCGACGCCGTCCGCCCGCTCAAGGGCGAGATCCTGCGGCTGCGGCCCCGGCGCGGCTGCCTGCCGCCTCCCGGCAACACCGTCCGCGCGCTGGTGGAGGGCCGCCCGATCTACCTCGTACCGCGCGAAGACGGCGAACTCGTGCTCGGCGCGACCCAGTACGAGGCCGGTTTCGACGAGTCCGTGGCCGCGCGCGGGGTGCGTGAACTGCTGGAGGGCGCCGAGCGGGTGTTCCCGGCGATCGCCGAGTACGAGCTGGTCGAGACCGCGGCCGGGCTGCGCGCGGGCAGTCTCGACGCGTTGCCGTTCGTCGGCGAGCTCGGGGACGGCGTATTCGCCGCGACCGGGCATCACCGCAACGGTCTGCTGATGGCCCCGGTGACCGCGGACGCGGTGGTCGCCTGGCTGGCCGGCGAGGCGCCGCCGGACGAGGTCGCCGCGGCCTCGCCCGCGCGGCTGCGGGAAAGGGAACGGGTGTGATGGAGATCCAGGTCAACGGCCAGTGGCGCGAGTTCCCCGAAGGGACGACGGTGGCCGAGGTCCTCGACGCGCTGGGCGCCGCCCGGCAGGGGGTGGCGGTCGCGTTGAACGGTGAGGTCGTGCGCCGGGGTGAGTGGCCGGACGCGGTGGTGCCGAAGGGCGCGAGCGTCGACGTGCTGACCGCGGTCCAAGGAGGCTGACATGAGCCACAGTCGCGAAGCCGCTCATGGCGGCCGACCGGGTGCGGGTGTCCCCGCAGAACACGGAGGCTGAGAAGTGGCGGACATGGTTCAAGACGGAGACCAGCTCGTCATCGGCGAGTACAAACTGTCCTCGCGGCTGGTCATCGGCACCGGCGGGGCGGCGAACCTGGCGGTGCTGGAGCGCGCGCTCGTCGCGTCCGGTACCGAACTGACCACGGTCGCGATGCGCCGCGCCGACGCCGAGGGCGGTTCCGGGGTACTCGAACTGCTGCGCAGGCTCGGGATCGCGTTGCTGCCGAACACCGCGGGCTGTCGCACGGCGGCCGAAGCCGTACTCACCGCACGGCTGGCGCGCGAGGCGCTGGACACCGATCTCGTCAAACTCGAAGTCCATGCGGATGATCGGACGTTATTGCCCGATCCGCTGGAAACCCTCGACGCCGCCGAGCAACTCGCCGCCGACGGGTTCACCGTGCTCGTCTACACCAACGACGATCCGGTGCTCGCGCTGCGGCTGGAGGAGGCGGGCTGCGCCGCCGTCATGCCGCTGGGCGCGCCGATCGGTACCGGGCTGGGGATCCGGAACCCGCACAACATCGAGCTGATCGTGTCCAGGGCGTCGGTTCCGGTGATTCTCGACGCCGGGATCGGGACCGCTTCGGACGCGACACTCGCGATGGAACTCGGCTGTGACGCGGTCCTGCTTTCCACTGCCGTGACACGCGCGGCGGATCCGGAGAAAATGGCCTCCGCCATGCGTTCCGCGGTGATAGCGGGCAGGCTCGCCAGGGGAGCCGGGCGTGTCCCGCAGCGCTTTTGGGCGCATGCTTCGAGTCCACCTCGGTGAATCCTGGAGTACCTTCACGCGGAAACAGTGCCGGTGGCCGTAAGGTTGACGGCACTTTTCCAGCGGGCAGAAGGAGCCAGCGGTGACCACGACATCGGTCCAGGACGTCTCGGGCAGGTTGTACCTCGCCGTGGGCAGGTTGTCCCGGTCATTACGGCAGGCGGGAGTGCCCGGTCCGGGGCACGGCGCCCTCTCGGCGCTCGCCACGCTGGTGCACACCGGCCAGATGCGGCTCGGCGATCTCGCGGCCAAGGAAGGCGTCGCGGCGGCGACCATGTCGCGGATCGTGGCTTCGCTCGTCGAGTCCGGGTACGTCAGCCGTGAGTCGGACCCGGTGGACCGCCGGGCCTGGCTGGCCAAGGCCACCGAGGAGGGGGAGCGGCTGGTCTCCGGCGTCCGGTCCACCCGGGTGCAGGAGCTGAACCGGAGACTCGACCGGCTCCCGCCCGAGCAGCGGGAGGCGCTGACCGCCGCGCTGCCCGTGCTGGAGGCCCTGATCACCGAGGAGTGAGCTTCAGCGGTCCTCCGGAGCCAGGCGCCAAAAGGCCGAAACCGGGCCGACCTTCGCCCCCATCGGGTAGGCGTTCTCGACGGCGCGGGAGACGAACCACTTGCCGTACCGCGCCGCCTCCACAACGGACATCCCTCGGGCCAGCCCGGCGGTGAGGGCGGACGCCATGGTGTCCCCGGCGCCGTGCGTGTGCGGGGTCGAGTAGCGCCTGCCCGGCAGTTCGACGAAGGTCGACCCGTCGAACAGCAGGTCGACGCATTCCGGGTCGGACACCAGGTGCCCGCTCTTCACCAGTACGTACTTCGGGCCGAGCCGGTGCAGCACGATCGCGGCCTGGTGCATCTGCTCGCGGTCGGTCACGGTCATGCCGGTGAGCAGCCGGACCTCGTCGAGGTTCGGGGTGAGCACGGTGGCGCGCGGCAGCAGCTCGTCGCGCAGCGCGATCAGCCCGGCCTCGTCGAACAGCGGGTGGCCGTGCATCGACGCGGCCACCGGGTCGACGACGAACGGCACCGCGCGATCGCGTCCGATGTCGGCCCGGTCACACGCCGCCGCGACGGCGTGGATGATCTCGGCCGAGGCGAGCATCCCGGTCTTCGCGGCGCCCACGCCCATGTCGGCGGCGACGGCCTCGATCTGCCCGGCCACGATGTGCGGCGGCAGATCGGCGCGGTCGTGCACGCCGAGCGTGTTCTGCACGGTCACCGCGGTGACCGCGACCAGGCCGTGCACCCCGCAGGTGAGGAAGGTCCGCAGATCGGCCTGCAGCCCGGCGGCGCCGCCCGAGTCGGAGCCCGCGATGGTCAGTGCCGAGGGCGGGCTCGGATTCTCACTCATGTTTCCCCGACTTCCGGTCTGGGCCATTTGGTCAGTCATTCTTCACCCTTAGTCCATCACAGCGGTCGAAGGTGAAAGCTATTGCACATTCGGTCGAAGGAGTCTGGATGAAGTTCCCCACAGCCACCCTGGCTTCGGCGCTGCTCCTGACGGGCGTGCTCGCCGGTGTCCCCGTCGCGGCGAACGCGGACGGCCCGAAGCTGTCCCACGTGACCACCGTCGGCGTGCACAACACCTACGAGACGAGTGCCTACGACTATCTCGCGCGGTCACTGGACGCCGGGACGTCGCTCATCGAGCTGGACGTCTGGCCGGACGTCATCACGCACGAGTGGAAGGTCAGCCACGGGAACCCGCTGGGGAACGACAACAACTGCGTCGCGGCGAACTCGGCGGACCAGCTCTACTCCGGCGGGCGGAACAAGAACCTGGAGTACTGCCTCGACGACATCCGGATCTGGCTCGCCGCGCACCCCGGGCACTCGCCGGTGACGCTCAAACTGGAGATGAAGACCGGTTTCTCGGACAACTTCGGGCTCGGCCCCGACGAACTCGACGCCACCTTCCGCGCCCACCTCGGCGGCGCCGCGTTCCGCCCCGCCGATCTGCTCGGCACGTACTCCACTTTGGACGAAGCGGCTCGGGCGGACCACTGGCCTTCGCTGGATTCCTTGCGGGGCAAGGTGATCACCGAGATCATCCCGGGAACGGTCGAGGAGGGAAACCCGACCGACACGCTCAAGACCGATGTCGAGTACGCGCGCTACCTGCGTTCGCTCGCCGCGTCCGGGCGGGTGGGCGAGGCGAACATCTTCCCGACCGTGCACGGGGCGGCGCCGGGTGACCCGCGCGCCAAGTACCCGGACGCCGCGCTGCGGCCGTGGTTCGTCGTCTTCGACGGCGACGCCAAGGCGTGGGTCACCCAGACCGATCCCGGCTGGTACGACGCGAACCACTACTACCTGGTGATGACCGACGCGCAGAACGTCTCGCCGCCCATCGACGGGCACACCCCGACCGTCGAGCAGGCGAACCGGCGGGTGGCGGAACTGGCGAAGCGGCACGCGTCGGTCGTCACCGCCGACTGGACCGGCTTGACCACCGTGCTCCCGCAGGTTCTCCCACGCGGCTGACCACGCTGGTCCGTGAATGCCACATTGAGGGACTCAGAGTCCCTCAATGTGGCATTCACGGACTCGGGCTACTGAGGTGCGCGGCGCTTGACCACCTTGCCGCGCAGGTCGAGCAAGTGCACACCCTCCCTGATGCCCGGCTTCGGCTCGATCCCGGATCGATCGCGAAACGCCATGATCGCGAGGATGTGCTTGCCTTCGGCGATCAGCTCGTCGATCTCGTCGCGGACATCGGCGGGGACCCGGTCCCAGAGGATGCGCACCGCGCAGTCCGTGCAGAGCCTTTCGTCGGCGACCTCGCGCAGGCGGAGCGATGGCGTCCCACACTCGGCGCACTGCCAGTGCACGTACCGCGACGCGCAGGACTCGCACAGGGTGTCCCGTACGGTCGCACCGGCGCCGCACATCAGGCAGGAAGGCATACGCGCAGTATGTCCGGGCTCCCGCCCCGGACGCGCGCCATTTTCCGGCGCCGGATGGTCCGTGGGGGACTCCTTGAGGGAGCTGGAGTCCCTCAAGGAGGCCCCCACGGACCGAACCGGGATTACGGGGCCAGGCGCCAGAAGGGGGAGACGGGGCCGACCCCGGCGCCCAGCGGGTACGACTCGGCGACACAGCGCTCGATGAACCGCTTGCCCTCGGCCACCGCCGTCGGCACGTCCGCGCCCTTCGCCAGCGACGACGTGATCGCCGAGGCGAGGGTGTCCCCGCCGCCGTGGGTGTTTTCCGTGGCGTAGCGAGGTCCGGACAGGGCGATGAACTCCGAGCCGTTCGAGAGCAGATCGACGCAGTCCGCCGCTTCGCGCAGGTGCCCGCCCTTGACCAGCACCCACTCGGAACCGAACTCCAGCAACGCTTCCGCCGCCGCGCGCTGCGAGGCCGCGTCGGTCACTTCGACGCCGGTGAGCAGCCGGACCTCGTCGAGGTTCGGCGTGATCAGGGTGGCACGCGGGAACAGTTCGGTCCGGATGGCCTCCAGCGCCTCCTCGCGCAGCAGCGCGTGCCCGGTCATCGAGGCGGCCACCGGGTCCACCACGAACGGTGTGTCCGTCGACCGTCCGATGTGGACCTCGTCGAGGGTCTTCGCCACCGCCTGGATGATCTCGGCGGTGGCGAGCATCCCGGTCTTGGCCGCGTCGACGCCCATGTCCGTGGCCACCGCCTTGATCTGCGCGGTGACCACGTCGACCGGGACCTCGCTGAACCCCTGTACGCCAAGGGAGTTCTGCACGGTGACCGCGGTGAGCGCGACCATCCCGTGCACACCGTTCGCGAAGAACGCGCGCAGGTCGGCCTGGATGCCCGCACCACCGCCGGAGTCGGATCCGGCGATGGTGAGGGCGGTGCGCGGAGTGAGTGTCACTGACTGACCACGGGCAGGTAGACCTTGTTGCCCTGCTCCGCGAATTCGGAGGACTTCTCCGCCATCCCGGCCTCGATGGCCTCTACAGTGGACAGTCCGTGTTCCTCCGCGTACTTGCGCACGTCCTGGGTGATCCGCATCGAGCAGAACTTCGGGCCGCACATCGAGCAGAAGTGCGCCGTCTTCGCCGGTTCCGCGGGCAGCGTCTCGTCGTGGAACGCGCGGGCGGTGTCCGGGTCCAGCGAGAGGTTGAACTGGTCGTTCCAGCGGAACTCGAAGCGGGCCTTGGAAAGCTCGTCGTCCCACTCCTGCGCGTACTGGTGCCCCTTGGCCAGATCCGCGGCGTGCGCGGCGATCTTGTAGGTGATCACCCCGGTCTTGACGTCGTCGCGGTTGGGCAGGCCCAGGTGTTCCTTCGGCGTGACGTAGCACAGCATCGCCGTGCCGTACCAGCCGATCTGCGCCGCGCCGATCGCGGAGGTGATGTGGTCGTAGGCGGGCGCGATGTCGGTCGTGAGCGGGCCGAGGGTGTAGAACGGCGCCTCGCCGGTGAGCTTTTCCTCCAGCTCGACGTTCTCCTTGATCTTGTGCATCGGCACGTGGCCGGGGCCCTCGATCATCACCTGGACGTCGTGCTCACGCGCGATGTGCGTCAGCTCGCCCAGCGTCTCCAGTTCGGCGAACTGTGCGCGGTCGTTCGCGTCGGCGATCGAACCGGGGCGCAGGCCGTCACCGAGGGAGAAGGTGACGTCGTACTCGCGCAGGATCTCGCACAGCTCGGCGAAGTTGGTGTACAGGAAGGATTCCTGGTGATGTGCCAGGCACCACGCCGCCATGATCGACCCACCGCGGCTGACGATCCCGGTGACGCGCCGCGCGGTCAGCGGGATGTAGCGCAGCAGCACGCCTGCGTGCACCGTCATGTAGTCGACGCCCTGCTCGCACTGCTCGATGATCGTCTCGCGGTAGATCTCCCACGAGAGCTTTTCCGGCTCACCGTTGACCTTCTCCAGCGCCTGGTAGATCGGTACGGTGCCGACCGGGACCGGCGAGTTGCGGAGAATCCATTCCCTGGTCTCGTGAATCCGCTTCCCGGTGGACAGGTCCATGATCGTGTCGGCGCCCCAGCGGGTGGCCCACACCATCTTGTCGACCTCTTCCTCCACAGAGGACCAGACGGCCGAGTTTCCCATGTTGGCGTTGATCTTCACCAGGAAGTTCTTGCCGATGATCATCGGCTCGCTCTCCGGGTGCCTGCGGTTGACCGGGATCACCGCCCGCCCGCGCGCGACCTCGTCCCGCACGAATTCCGGTGAGCAGCGCTCACGCGCGGCGATGTACTCCATCTCGCGGGTGATCACCCCGGCCTTGGCCCAGCCGAGCTGCGTGTTGTGCTCACGCCCGTCGGCCCAGCCCGCCCGCAGCCGGTGAAGTCCACTGTGGACGTCGATGCTCGCGTCCGGATCGGTGTAGGGGCCCGACGTGTCGTACACGTCGAAGTGCTCCCCGTTCGACAGGTCGATCCGCCGCGCGGGAACCCGGAGCCCGGATTCCGTCTGGTGGTACACCTTCCGTGAGCCGGTGATCGGGCCGGTGGTCACGGTCGGCGTGATGGCAGCACTGTTGTCCAGCGTCGTCAACGACGTTCACTCCCTACGCCGGCATTACCCGGTCAGGTTCATGCGGTCGGCGGCACCGGGTGTCCCAGATCGACACCAGCCGCCCTCTCAGCCCGCCATGGCGCGAGCTCCCGCGGTTTTAAGGTTGTGCCCCGACCATGCCACGCCGGGCCCGAGGACTCAACCCCGGGACCGGAGTCGCCGACATTTGTCAAGGGTGGGCAGTCGCCCGCGAGACAGTATTGAGGGAGGTCAGGTCGATGAGCGCCATCACGGCGAGGCCGGAGTGGGGCTGGGATGTGCTACTGCGCATCTGGCGGGAGTTCGACGTGCCGAAGGAGTGGGCTGTGTCGCAGACGCTCGCCGGGTGGAGAAGCTGCGCGCGTACGCGGTCGCGGGCATTCCGCTCTACCTGTTGATCGATCGGTTCGTCGACGAGGGCCCGTGGGGTGGCCTGCCGGATGCTCTGAAGGCCACCTTGAGGGAACTCAGGTCCCTCAAGGTGGCCTTCAGAGCGTGTCCGGGTCAGTCCTCGTCGTGGTCCTTGGGCGGCATCCAGGACAGGCCGGGGACGCCCCACTTGTTGGACTTGATCATCTTCTTCGCCGCGCGGGCGTGCCGTCCGACGAGCCGGTCCAGGTAGATGTAGCCGTCCAGGTGATCGGTCTCGTGCTGCAGGCAGCGCGCGAAGTACCCGGTGCCCTCGACCTCGATCGGGTTCCCCTCGACGTCGAAACCGGTCACCTTCGCCCACGAGGCGCGGCCGGTCGGGTACGACTCGCCGGGCGCGGACAGGCAGCCCTCCCAGTCGTTGTCCGGGTCCGGCATGGTCTCCGGGATCTCCGAGGTTTCGAGCTTGGGGTTGACGACGACGCCCTTGAACCGGTTGCCCTCGTCGTCGTGGCAGTCGTAGACGAACAACCGCAGGTCGAGACCGATCTGGTTGGCCGCGAGACCGACGCCCTCGGCGGCGTACATCGTTTCGAACATGTCTTCGGTGAGCGTGCGCAGCTTCTCGTCGAACTCGGTGATCTCCCGAGTCGGGTTGTGCAGCACGGGGTCACCGGCGATACAGATGGCGTGGACGGTCACGAGGCCGCAGTTTAGTCGGACCCTTCTGGTAGACCTTCCCCAGACCGTGACGCGCCGACGTGGATGCCCACGACAGCCGGGTATTCCGTGGTGTAATGGCGCCGCGGAACGACAGCCCTGTGATTCGCCGAGCACTTCAGTGATTGCGAGGAGTCAGATGGACGCCGCGGAGTCGATGGCTGAGTCGGAGCAGCCGTCCCCGCCGGAGATCGTGGACGGCCTGACCGAACGCGAGATCGACATCCTCGCCTTCGAGCGCCAGTGGTGGCGCTACGCGGGCGCGAAGGAGCAGGCCGTCCGCGAGCGGTTCGGGCTGTCCACCACCCGGTACTACCAGGTGCTGAACCAGCTCCTCGAGAAGGAGGCGGCGATCAAGGCCGATCCGATGCTGGTCAAGCGGTTGCGCCGGAACCGCGCCACCCGCAAGCGCACCCGGGCCGCCCGGAGGCTGGGGTTCGACCTGCCATGAGCGATGCTTGCGAGCGAATCATGAAGGTCATGCGCCAAGAAGGATTGGGCACTGTCTCGCGGAGCGAGGCGGTCGCATGAGCCTGTTCTCGGGACTGTCCCGGCCGCTGAAGGCCGCGGGGCTCGCCCTGATCGGCGTCGCGGTGATCGCCGCCGTCATCGGCGGGGTGTCCGCGCTGTCCGGCGGCGACTCCACCAACACCGCGGCGTCGAGCCCCGCCCCGCCGCCGTCCACCCCCGGTGACGCGGTGCCGCCCACCTCGCCACCCGCCTCCCCGCCGGGGTCGCCGTCCTCCCCGCCCGCCTCGCCGACGCCCCCGGCCTCGACGCCGCCGGGCAGCGGTGCGCCGACCTCCGGCCAGCCGGGGCAACCCGGTCAGCCCGGTCAGCCGAAGCCGGGCCAGCCGGGCGGTGAGCAGCAGGCGTCCAACAAGTGGGTCACCGTGCGGGTCTACAACAACAGCATGATCCAGGGGCTCGCGGAGCGGGCGGCCGAGGACTTCCGCAAGGCGGGCTGGACCGTCACCGCGGTCAGCGGTTACCCGAGCGGTGTCATCCCGGAGAGCACCGCGTACTTCCGCCCGGGCACCGACGAGGAAGCCGCCGCCAAGCAGCTCGCGACCGAGTTCGGCATGCGTGCCGAGGCCCGCTTCCCCGGCATCCAGAACTCCAGCGCCGGTGTCATCGTGATCGTCACGAACAACTACCACTCGCCGGGCAAGAGCTGACGCGAGTTCCGTCCGCACGTGCCCGGGTGTCCTACCCGGGCACGTGCGGACGGTGCTATTCGCGCGACCGCGCGTAGGCCTCCAGCGCGGCCAGCTGTGCCGGGTCCAGTGACGGCCGCACGGTCTTGCGGGCCGTGTCCAGGTGGGTCGCGGTGACCTCGGCGGCTTCCAGCGACTCCCGCATCGCCGTCAGCGCGGCCTCCCTGATCAGCGCGGCGCAGTCCGCGGCGGAATAGCCGTCCAGAGTGGACGCGAGCTCCGCGAGGTCCACATCGGACGCCAGCGGCGTGTTCCGCGCGCCGGCGGCGAGGATCGCGGCGCGGGCCTCGGCGTCCGGCGGCGGGACGTACACC
The DNA here is from genome assembly GCF_039541975.1 of Amycolatopsis samaneae. NCBI lineage: Bacteria > Bacillati > Actinomycetota > Actinomycetes > Pseudonocardiales > Pseudonocardiaceae > Amycolatopsis > Amycolatopsis samaneae. Next base: position 395,898 of record NZ_BAABHG010000006.1, on the reverse strand, counting down.
CGGCGCTCCAGCCGTCCCGGGCGCAGCAGCGCCGGGTCCACCAGCTCGGGCCGGTTCGTCGCGCCGAGGACGACGACCTCGCGCATCGGCTCGACGCCGTCCAGCTCGGTCAGCAGCGCGGCGACCACCCGGTCGGACACGCCGGAGTCCGAGGACTGCCCGCGCCGGGGCGCGAGCGCGTCGATCTCGTCGAGGAAGATCAGCGCGGGCGCGGCCTCGGCGGCGCGGCGGAACAGCTCCCGCACCGCCCGCTCCGACTCGCCGACCCACTTGTCCATCAGCTCGGCGCCCTTGACCGCGAACACGTTGAGCGCGCCGGTCCCGGCCAGCGCCCGCACCAGGAACGTCTTGCCGCCGCCGGGCGGCCCGTACAGCAGCACGCCGCGTGGCGGCTCTACGCCGAGCCTGGCGAAGGAGTCCGGGTAGCGCAGCGGCCACAGCACGGCTTCGGTGAGCGACTGCTTGACCTCGGTCATGTCGCCGACGTCGTCCAGGGTGAGCCCGCCGGTGGCCAGATTGTCCGAAGTGGACATCGAAATGGGACGGACGGTGCTGAGCGCGTCGAGCAGGTCCTGCTGGGAGATCCGGGGCTCGCTCTCCTCGCGCTGGCGCAGCGCGGCCCGCAGCGCCGCGTCCCGGCGCAGCGCGAGCAGATCCGCGGCGACGAACCCCGGTGTCCGCTCGGCGATCGTGCCCAGCTCGACGCCGGGTTCCAGCGGGACGTCGCGCAGCAGGACCAGCAGCAGCTCCTTGCGGGTCCGTGCGTCCGGCAGCGGCAGGCTCAGCTCGCGGTCGAGCAGATCCGCCGCGCGCAGCCGGGGATCGGCGGACTCGGCCCGCGCGGTGGTCGCGACGACGGCGAGCCCCTCGTGCCGCAACGCGCCGCGCAGTTCCTCCAGCACCACGGTCGCGACCGGCGGCGGCTGCGAGGCGGGCAGCAGCGCGTCGACGTCGGTGATCAGCAGCACGGACGGGCCCGCCGTGGCGGCGGCCGCGGCGATCGCCTCGCGCAGCCGCGCGGCCGCGACGTTCGGTTCCAGCACGGCGATGTTCGGCGCGGCGAGCGAGACCACCTCGACGTTCTCCGCCCGCGCCACCGAACGCACCAGGGTGGCCTTGCCGACGCCCTCCGGCCCGGAGAGCAGGACGCCGAGATGCGCCGTGGTGCCCAGTTTCGCCAGCAGTTCGGGGCGGTGGAAGGCCAGGTCGAACCACTCGGCGAGCCTGCGCGCGGACGATTCGACGCCCATCAGGTCGGCGACCGGCGGCACGGTCTCGACGACCTCGGGCAGCACCTCGTCCTCGACGATCTCCGCCTCGATGTACTCCTCGACCGCGGTCACGGCCGTGCTGCGCACGAGCGCGGTCGCCGAGCGGGCCGGTGCCGCGCCGGTGGGTTCCCCGGTACGCGCGCCGTCCCGCCAGCTGACCACTGTGGACGGTCCGACCGCGACCGGGCCCGCCGGGTCGGTCGCGGTGACGGTCAGCAGCTCGTTGGTCCAGGTCCCGCCGATCGCGCGCGACAGCTGCCCGCGCACGGCCGAGACGTCCGAACCCGCCGCGGGCGCCAGGTCCTGGGGGAGCAGCGAAACCGCGTCGCCGACCGTGAGCACCTTGCCGATCAATGCCAGCCGCAGCGTGTGCGGCGGGACCGACGCGCTGGCCAGCCGCGATCCCGCGACCGTCACGGTCTTCGCCGCGGACACCTCCGCCGGGGCCACCACGATCTCCGCGCCCTCGGACACGCCGAGGTTCGACATGGTGACGTCGTCGACGAGCACCACCCCCGGCAGCCCGCCGTCGTCGGCAGGCGCGGCGAGCGCCGCGCTCACCCGCGCGCCGGTGAGGTGCACCGCGTCCCAGGCACGCAGGCCCAGCGCGTCGAGCACCTCGGGATGCAGCCGGACGACACCGCGGCGCGAGTCCAGTGCGGACGGGGTGTGCCGGACGGTCAGCGTGATCTGGGGGTCGCTCACACCGATCACCCTAGCGACGCACCCAATGTGGCGTTCGGTGCTCCGCCCTTGCCCCCACCACCACCCTCAACGGAGACGCTCCGCGTCCGGCCCCGATTCCACGCACCGAACGCCACATTGGGGCGCATGACCGAGCGGGAATGACCGGCGAGGCGGGGTGCGGGGGCGCGGGCTGGGTGACCGACGGGGTGCCGTGTGCCGAGGGACGCCTTCGGTGCGGTCAATGCACCGAAGGCGTCCCTCGGTGCAGCCAACGCACCCAGGGCGTCCCTCGGTGCATTTCCCGCCCGCAGCCCCGCCTGAAGCCGTGAAGGCCCCCTTCGCAGCGGAAGGAGGCCTTCACGGAACGAAGGGAGCTCAGTCGCGGTTGCGGGGGCGGATGCCGATGCGCCGCCAGCTGCGCCGCCGGGCGTGGCCGTCGCCGTTCTGCGTGTTCTCCCGCCCCGGCGACCGGGACGTCCGCATGTGCTCGACACCGTTGCGGGGCAGCCGGACCGCACGCATCGCGCCGGCCACCCGGCGCCGCAGTGGCGGCCGGAGCCCGAGCCGCCGCGCGCTCCTGGCCCGGCGGATGGCCCGGCGCTCGCGCGGCGGCACGGCCCACGCCTCGGGATGCGCGGCCAGCCAGCGGTGCCGGTAGACCGAGTACGGGATGTGCGCCAGGTACAGGATCAGCGCGATGGCCAGCGCGACCAGCGGGAACTGGATGATCGCCGCGGCCAGGATGCCGACGATCACCAGCAGCGGCGCGATCGCCTTGGGCGGTGCCTTCGCCGTCTTCAGCGACAGCGTCGGGATGCGGCTGATCGAGAGCGCCGCGATCGCGACCATCCAGGCCCAGGTCAGGTACTCCGAGGACCACCAGCCGGTGCCGAAGTGCATCGTGACGATCAGCGGCAGCATCGCCAGCAGGCCGCCCGCCGGCGCCGGGACGCCGACGAAGAACTCGTTCGCGTAAGGCGGCTGCTCGGTGTCGTCGAGCAGGGTGTTGAACCGCGCGAGCCGCAGGATCATGCACACCGCGAAGATCAGCGACGCGACCCAGCCGGTCTTGTCCGCGCCCGGCTGCCAGACGTAGAGCACCAGCGCGGGGGCCACGCCGAACGAGATTCCGTCGGACAGCGAGTCCAGCTCGGCGCCCATCTTCGACGTCGCGTCGAGCAGCCGCGCGATCCGGCCGTCGAGGCTGTCGAGCACGGCGGCGATGCCGATCGAGGCGATCGCCATCCCGTAGTTGTGCGTCAGCGCGAACTGCACGGCGGACAGACCGGCGCACAGGGCCAGCACGGTGATGGCGTTCGGCAGCAGCCGGACGCCGGGGGTGGTCACGCGGACCATGGCTCAGCCCTTCGCCGGGACTGCGGGGAGTTCGGCGATCACGGTCTCGCCGCCGACCGTGCGCTGGCCCTTCTCGACGAGCACCTTGCTGCCCTCGGGCAGGTACAGGTCGACGCGGGAGCCGAAGCGGATGATGCCGTACGTCTCGCCGACGCCGACCTTGTCGCCCTCGTGGATCTCGCACAGGATGCGGCGCGCCACCAGCCCGGCGATCTGCACCATGACCAGCTCGTGACCGTCCTCGGTGCGCAGCAGCACGGAGTTGCGCTCGTTGTCCTCGCTCGCCTTGTCCAGGTCCGCGGAGAGGAACTTGCCCGGCCGGTACGCGATCCGCTCGATCACGCCGTTCGCGGGCGTGCGCTGGACGTGCACGTCGAACACGGAGAGGAAGACGCTCACCCGCATCCGCGGCTCGGCGGGCAGCCCGAGCTCCGGCGGCGGGGTGGCCTCCTCGATGAGGGAGACGAGACCGTCGGCGGAGGCCACCGCGATGCCGCCCCGGCTCGGGGCGACGCGCTTGGGCGAGCGGAAGAACGCCGCCATGGCGGCGGTGGTCAGCGCGCCGACCACGCCAAGGGGCTTCGAGAGCCGGCGCAGCAGCAGGGTGGCGGCCAGTCCGCCGTACACGAACGGACGGCCAGCGGGGTGCATCGGCGGCACGGTCTCCCTGGCCAGTTCGATGGCGTGCGCGAGGGGGTTACCGCCTGCCTCCGGCCGGTTGCCGCTCATGAGTGGGCTCTCCGCAATTCGTGGTCGGCGTGAACTCCGGCGGCGCCGTCCGGCGGCCGGTGGTGACGGCCCAACGCTACCGCCCGGTGCGTCCGGCGGGTCCGCACGCCCCTGGTCGGCGGGCCACGCCTCCCCCGTGCGGGGTTCCCCGGCGGGGTGGGGGTGACCACATCGGGATAACAGCCGGTCGCCGACGCCGATAACACACGGTAGTTAGGGCCGCTAGGGCGCCCGCCGGACCAGTAGAGGGAATCCATGTCAGCCTGTCTCGAACCAGCCGACGAAGAGCTCGCCGAGCTGTTCACGGCCTGGCAGCGGGACATCGTGGCGGTGCCGATCCCCACGCTGGTGGACCCGGGGCAGGCGGCCGAGATCGTGGCGCGGGCAGGCCGGGAGCGCCGGGTGCATGCGCCCCCCGACGGCGCACGCACCCGAGCGCGGGAACAGGGGAAACGTCTACTCTAATCGGCCGAGCGGCGACGGTTGCCGATCGTGGGCCAAATGTTACGAACGGTTACGGCTGGCCCAGCCGGACGCCAGCCGGAGAATCAGCAACAGGAGGATCGCGCCGAGAATCGCGACGCCGAAGCTGGGGAAGTCGAACTCGAAGTCCTTGGTGTGCCCGGTGGCGATCCGGTAGACGAAGCCGCCGAGTGCCGCGCCGACGATCCCGACGAGCACGCTGACCAGGCAACCCTGGCGACGCCGTTCGCGGCCGCCCACCACCACGTTCGCCGCCCAGCCCGCCAGGGCGCCGAAGATGATCCAGGTCAGGATTCCCATGATCCGAGCCTACCGGCGACCGCGCCCCGCAACTGTACAAGAGTTATTGAACAAGAACTGTTGTGCAACTATTCTTGTGGGCATGCCCGAACGTGAGGCCCACGACATCCGCGACTCGCGGGTGCTGGCCGCGATGTCCCATCCGCTGCGCCGCCGCCTGCTCGACCTGCTGAAACTCGACGGCCCGGCGACGGCGTCGGTGCTCGCCGAGAAGACGGGCCAGGCCGTCGGAAACATCAGCCATCACCTGAAGGTGCTGGCCACCAGTGAACTCGTCGAAGAGGCGCCGGAACTGGCACGCGACCGCCGGGAGCGCTGGTGGCGGCGGGTGCCGCGCGGGCTGAGCTGGGACGCCCTGGACTTCCCCGGCGACCCGATCGCCGACGCCGCCGAGTTCCTCAGCCTGGACCGCGAGACCACGATCGCACGGCAGTGGCTGGCCGACCGGGAGAGTTACCCCGTCGAGTGGCAGGCCGCGTGGTTCGCCAACGAAACCTGGGTCCGGCTGTCCGCGGCCGAACTGGACGAGCTGAGCACGCGGATCCTGACGTTGTTCCGGGAGTACTCGGATCGGGCGCTTCCGGACGACGGCGTCGAGCGGCGTCCCGTCTTCCTGGCCGCGCGGGCTTCACTCGGTCAGCCGTGACGACGCTTGTCCGGCCGGGCCTGTGGCGGCACCGGGACTTCCGGCTGCTCTGGGCGGGTGAGACGGCGAGCCTGCTCGGCAGCGCGGTCGCGAGCACCGCGCTGCCGCTGGTCGCGGTCGTGACCCTGCGGGCGAGCACGTTCATGGTCGGGCTGCTCGCCGCGGTGGCCTGGCTGCCGTGGCTCCTGGTCGGGCTCCCGGCGGGGGCGTGGGTGGACCGGCTGGCCAAGCGGCCGGTGATGCTCACCTGCAACACGGTGTCGGCGCTGGTGTTCGGCAGTGTCCCGGTCATGGCCGTGTCCGGGGCGCTCACCATGTCGTATCTGCTGGTCGCGGCGCTGCTCGGCGGGATCACGAAGGTGTTCTTCACGCTGGCCTACCGCGCCTATCTGCCCGCACTGGTCGAGGACGCGCATCTGCAGGAGGCCAACGCCAAGCTGCTGGGGAGCGACTGTGCCGCCGACATCGCCGGGCCGGGAGTCGCCGGGGTGCTGGCGAAGGTGTTCGGACCGGTGAGCGGGATTCTCGTCGACGCCGTCAGCTTCGGGGTCTCGGTTTTGTGCCTGAGTTTCGTTCGTACGAAAGAAAACAAGCCATTCGTGGAAAAGCGGCGGCTTCGCGCAGAAATCGGCGAGGGAATTCGTTTTGTGGCACGGGATCCGTATCTGCGGCCATTGATGATCTTTGGTGCCACTTCGAATCTCGCCCTGGACGGATATCAGGCGATCCAGATCGTTTTCTTCGCCAGGGACCTCGGTGCGGGTCCCGGCCAGATCGGTCTGGTGCTGGCGGTGGACGGGGCGGGCGGGGTGTGCGGCGCGCTGGTCACCAGGCGGCTGGCGGCGCGGTTCGGTACCGCGCGGGCGTTCCTGATCGGCGAGGGCGTGGCTGCGCCGATGATGCTGCTCGGGCCGTTCGCGAGCGGCGGCGCCGGGCTGGTGTTCCTCGCCGCCGCCGGGTTCGGGCTCGGGTCCGGGCTGGCCGTGTCGAACGTCCTGCTCGGCACGTTCCGCCAGCGGTACTACCCGCCCGAGCTGTTCGGCCGGATCACCGCGACCTACGCCGCGGTGAACTACGGCACGATCCCGCTCGGCGCGTTCCTCGGCGGCCTGCTCGGCGAGGTTCTCGGCGTGCGGCCGACGATGTGGCTGATGGGCGGCGTGCAGCTCGTCGCGTTCGGCCTGCTGATGCGCGGCCCGTTCCGCGCCCGCCGCGACTTCCCCGCGCGCGTGCCCTAGAGCAGCAGGACGTCGACCTCTTCGCCCTCGGTGGCCGCGTCGACGTCCTCCGGGAGCACGATCAGGCAGTTCGCCTGCGTGAACGCGGCGAGCAGGTGCGAACCCGGCCCGCCCCTCGGCCCGACGATCCCGGTGACCTCGCCGAGGACCGGGGTGTAGACGCCACGGCGGTACTGGCGGCGGCCGCGCGGCGAGGTCATCGACTCGGTCAGCCGCGCCCGCACCCGCCGCCGGTCGACGTCGGTGTGTCCCAGCGCGGTGAGCAGCGCCGGCCGCAGGAACGCCTCGAACGACACGAGCACGCTCACCGGGTTGCCCGGCAGAGTCACCACCGGCACGCCGTTCCAGCGCCCGGAGCCCTGCGGCCCGCCCGGCTGCATGGCGATCTTGGCGAACTCGACGCCCTGCCCGGTCAGCGCGTCCTTGACCACCTCGTACGCGCCCGCGCTGACCCCGCCCGAGGTCACCAGCAGGTCGGCGTCGGCGAGCTTCGGTTCGATCACCGCGCGGAACTCGTCGACGTCGTCGACGACGCTCCGGATCACCTCGACCGCACACCCGAGCCCGCGGATCGCGGCCGCCAGCATGACGCTGTTCGACTCGTAGATCTGCCCGTGCCGCAACGGTTCCGGCGCGTCGACCAGTTCCGACCCGGTGGACGCGACGAGCACCCGCAGCGGCCGGTGCACCCGAAGCTCGGCGAGTCCGACGGCGGCGGCGAGCCCGAGCTGGGAGTGCCCGAGCACGGTCCCCGCGCGCAACGCCACGGTGCCCTCGGCGACGTCCTCGCCGAGCCGCCGGATGTGCGCGTTCGCGGCCGCCGGGGCGAAGATCCGCACGGTTTCCGTGCCGCGGTCGGTGTCCTCGACCATCACCACGGCGTCCGCGCCGGGCGGCAGCGGCGCGCCGGTCATGATCCGGTGCGCGGTGCCCGCGGCCAGCGGCGCGACGTCGATCCGCCCCGCCGGGATGTCGTCGGCGACCGGCAGCGCCACCGGCGTGTCCCGGCCCGCGCCCGCGACGTCGGCGGCGCGGATCGCGTAGCCGTCCATCGCGGAGTTGTCGAAGGGCGGCAGCGACACCCCGGCACGGACGTCCTCGGCGAGGATCAGCCCGGCGGCGTCGGCGAGGGGGACAGTGGTCGCGGGCGCGGTGCCGAGCAGCTCGGCCACCTGTTCCCGGTAGGCGTCGACGGAGATCACGTGGACCATCCTCCCCGCAGGCGCCACTCGTGCAACACTCTCCCGGCGTCACACGAGAGTTCGGGGAGAAGAAATGCAGGTTCAGGTCCGTCAGCAGCCGTCGTTCGCGGTCGCCCGTCTCATGCTCGCGCCCGGCGAGCCCGCCAGGGTGGAGTCCGGCGCCATGATGGCGACCAGCTACGGCGTGCAGGTCGAGTCGCGGGCGCAGGGCGGGATCATGAAGGGGCTCGGCCGGGCCGTGCTGGGCGGGGAGTCGTTCTTCATCTCCACCTACACCGCCCCGCAGAACGGCGGCTGGGTCGACGTCGCGGCCAACCTCCCCGGCGACATCCAGGTCGTCGAGCTCGACGGCAGGGTCGGCTGGTGCGTCACCCGCGGCTGCTGGCTCGCGTCCTCGCACGCGATCCAGACCGAGACGAAGTGGGGCGGGTTCAAGAACCTCTTCGGCGGGGAGGGCGGGTTCCTCACCCACGCCGCCGGGCAGGGACAGCTCGTCGTCGCCTGCTACGGCGCGCTGGAGACGATCACGCTGCAGCCGGGCGAGGTCGTCACCATCGACACCGGGCACGTCGTGGCCTACGCCGACACCGTGCAGTACCAGATCCGCAAGGTTTCCAGCGGCATCATCCAGTCCATGAAGAGCGGCGAGGGCCTCGTCTTCGACTTCGCGGGTCCCGGCCAGGTCATGACGCAGACGCGTAACCCGTCCTCGCTAATCGGGTGGATCCTGAGTCACGTCCCGAGCCGCTAGTCATGCGCGTACACACCAGGCACACGCCCAATTTCGGGGTCGCCCGCGTGTTCCTCAATCCCGGGGAGGCGGTGCAGGCCACCGGGGAAACGATGCTCGCGAGCAGCTACGGCGTCACCGAAACCGCGCCGGCGCGCGGCGGCGTGCGGACCGGCAGGACCGGGCCGTCGGTCTTCACCGCGCCCGGCGACGGCGGCTGGATCGACTTCGCGCCGGTCGTGCCCGGCGACGTCTACCCGCTCGAATTCGACGGCACGACCGGCTGGTCGGTCCACCGCGACGCGCTGCTCGTGCGCCCGGCGTCGGTCCGGCACGACCAGACCTGGCCACAGCTGCAGCAGTTGTTCGGCGCGGACTCCGGTTTCCTGGAGCACTACAGCGGGACCGGCCCGCTCGTGCTGGCCGCGCCGGGTCCTGCCGAGCAGTTCGAGCTGGCGCGCGGGGAACTCGTCACGGTCAGCCCGGACTACCTGCTGGCCTACCCGGACACCGTGCAGTGCAGGCTGCGGGCGGTGGATCCCAGTGGCGCGCAGTCGTTGCGGACCGGCGAGGGGCTGGCGCTCGACTTCGCCGGTCCGGGCACGGTACTGGTACAAGCCCGCAACCGTCGTCTTTCCCGAAGCTGACCTTGGGACGAATTGCCCATTGCCGCCACCCGTAATTCCGGTAGCGTGAACCGCACTCCATCCGTTGCCGGGCAGCGGATCCTTTGTGTCGAGGGAGGGCGCCGTGGCAGTCGGCACCGTCAAATGGTTCAACTCGGAAAAGGGATACGGGTTCATTGAATCCGCGGAAGGGCCGGACGTCTTCGTCCACTATTCGGCCATCCAGGCGGAGGGATTCCGGACCCTTGACGAAGGCGACCGGGTCGAGTTCGAGGTGCAGTCGGGCCGGGACGGGCGCAGCCAGGCGGCCGACGTACGGAAAGTTTCCTAACCCGGAAAGTGACCGGTTGGGCGAACCGGAAGCAGCCTCCGAAACCAGGGCGTTAGGCTGCGCTGCGTGACAGGCGATGTGTCGGGGGACCTCACCGGTCGCCGGCTGGGCAACTACCGGATCGACGGGGTGCTCGGCAAGGGCGGCATGAGCGTGACCTACAAGGCCACGGACGTCCGGCTCGGCCGCAAGGTGGCGCTGAAGGTCATCGGTGACCACCTCGGGGCCGACGCGGAGTTCCGCGAGCGCTTCGTGGACGAGGCACGCAACACCTCCGCGATCGACCATGCCAACGTGGTGCCGCTGTACGACTTCGGCGAGCTCGACGGCATGTTGTACATCGCCATGCGCATGGTCGACGGCGGGGACCTGGCCGGGCTGATCTCCTCCGGCCCCATCGCGCCCGTCCGCGCGTTGTCCCTGCTCGACCAGGTCGCCGACGCGCTGGACACGCTGCACAACCGCGGTCTCGTGCACCTCGACGTCAAACCGGCGAACGTGCTGGTCACCAGCAAGGAGACCACCCGCGAGCACGTCTACGTCGCCGACTTCGGGCTGACCAGGCGCGGCGCGACCGGGCACCGCACGCGCGGTGGGGACTTCCTCGGCTCGCCCACCTACGCCGCCCCGGAGCACCTGCGCGGCGAACCGCTGGACGGGCGGACCGACCAGTACGCGCTGACCTGCGTCCTCTACGCCTGCCTCACCGGGAGCCCGCCGTTCAAGGGCGACGTCCCGACCGTGATCAAGGGGCACCTCAACGGCGAACCGCCGTCCATCGCCCGCGTGGTCGCCCTTCCGGGGGCGATCGACGAGGTGATCCGGCGGGGAATGGCCAAGAATCCCGCTGATCGCTTCCCCAGCTGTGTTGAGATGATCGCGGCGGCGCGGCAGGCCCTCGGCCCGCTCGCGACGGCGGACCAGCCACCTGGTCCGCCGGGCTCCGCGCCGACGCAGGCTCCGGCGCGTCCCGGACCGCCGCACAACGCAGCAGTGCAGGGAGAAGGGGGCCCCGTGCAACCGTACGGAGGACAACAGCCCGGCTACGGCCAGGGACAGGGGCCGCAGGGGCCACTGCCCGGTCAGCCACCACAGCCGCCGCAGGGGCCGCCTGGGCAGCCCTCGCAGCCCCCGCAGGGGATGCCGCCCCAGGGCCCGCCCCCGGGATACGGCTATCCGCCGCAGGGCATGCCGCCCGGTCAACCGGGCCCGGCGCCGCAGGGCTACGGCTACCCCGGCCAGCAGCCCGGGTACCCCGGCCAGCAGGGGATGCCACCGCAAGGCCCGCCGCCGGGGTACGGCCAGCAGGGCGACCCGATGCGGCTGCGCCCGCCCGTGCCCGCCGGGGGCGCGGACACCTTCCAACAGGCCAAGCGCGGCGGCGCGACCAAGTGGATCCTCGTCATCGTGGGCGTGCTCGTGGTGGTCGGTCTCGTGGTGGGCGGCACCTTGCTGTTCGGCAAGGACTCGGGCAACGGGGGCGGCGGACCGGCGACGACCGCGCCGAACATCCCGGTCGGCCCCGGCGGTTCGGGTTCCACCGCGCCGTCACCATCGTTGAAGACCCCGCCGACCTCCATCTCGATCAAGCCGAGCTCCTGACCTGGCGTTCTTGCACTCTCACCCGGAGAGTGCTAAACACGAACCTGGCACTCGGCAGTGTCGAGTGCCAGGCGCGCGGTCACCGATCGCGTGCCTGAAGGCCGGGACGGTGAGGCTCGCTCCTACCGGGGCAGTCGTCCGTCGCGGGCACCGAGCCTGGCCGTAGGACGTGTCCTGCTGCTGCCGTCGCGCTGGCGGCGGACCAGCAGCGCCCAATACCGGAGGACCACACCACAATGGCCAAACTGATCGCGTTCGACGAGGACGCCCGCCGCGGTCTTGAGCGCGGCTTGAACACCCTCGCCGAAGCCGTCAAGGTGACCCTCGGCCCGCGGGGCCGGAACGTCGTGCTCGAGAAGAAGTGGGGCGCGCCGACCATCACCAACGACGGCGTCTCCATCGCCAAGGAGATCGAGCTCGAGGACCCCTGGGAGAAGATCGGGGCCGAGCTCGTCAAGGAAGTTGCCAAGAAGACCGACGACGTCGCGGGTGACGGCACCACCACCGCCACCGTGCTCGCCCAGGCGCTCGTGCGCGAGGGCCTGCGCAACGTGGCCGCCGGCGCCGACCCGATCAGCCTGAAGCGGGGCATCGAGGCGGCCGTCGAGGCCGTCACCGAGCAGCTGCACAAGGCCGCCGTGCAGATCGAGACCAAGGAGCAGATCGCTGCTACCGCCTCGATCTCGGCCGCGGACCGCACCATCGGCGAGCTGATCGCCGAGGCGCTGGACAAGGTCGGCAAGGAAGGCGTCGTCACCGTCGAGGAGAGCAACACCTTCGGCCTCGAGCTCGAGCTCACCGAGGGCATGCGCTTCGACAAGGGCTACATCTCCGGTTACTTCGTGACCGACCCGGAGCGTCAGGAAGCCGAGCTGGAGGACCCGTACATCCTCCTCTTCGGTTCCAAGATCTCCACCGTCAAGGACGTCCTGCCGCTGCTGGAGAAGGTCATCCAGTCCGGCAAGCCGCTGCTGATCATCGCCGAGGACGTCGAGGGCGAGGCGCTCGCCACCCTGATCGTCAACAAGATGCGTGGCACCTTCAAGTCCGTCGCCGTCAAGGCGCCGGGCTTCGGTGACCGCCGCAAGGCCATCCTGCAGGACATCGCGATCCTGACCGGTGGCCAGGTCATCAGCGAGGACGTCGGCCTCAAGCTGGAGAACGCCGACCTGTCGCTGCTGGGCAAGGCGCGCAAGGCCGTCATCACCAAGGACGAGACCACGATCGTCGAGGGTGCCGGTGACGCCGACCAGATCCAGGGTCGCGTCAACCAGATCCGCGCCGAGATCGAGAACTCGGACTCGGACTACGACCGCGAGAAGCTCCAGGAGCGGCTGGCGAAGCTGGCCGGCGGCGTCGCCGTCATCAAGGCCGGTGCCGCCACCGAGGTCGAGCTGAAGGAGCGCAAGCACCGCATCGAGGACGCGGTGCGCAACGCCAAGGCCGCCGTGGAAGAGGGCATCGTCGCCGGTGGTGGCGTGGCCCTGATCCAGGCCGCCGAGGCCGCCTTCGCGGGCCTGAAGCTGGTGGGCGACGAGGCCACCGGTGCCAACATCGTCAAGGTCGCCGTCGAGGCGCCGCTCAAGCAGATCGCGGTCAACGCCGGTCTTGAGGGCGGCGTCGTGGCGGAGAAGGTCAAGGGCCTCCCGCAGGGCCACGGCCTCAACGCCGCCACGGGCGAGTACGAGGACCTGCTCGCGGCCGGTGTCCCGGACCCGACGAAGGTCACCCGCTCCGCGCTGCAGAACGCCGCCTCCATCGCGGCGCTGTTCCTGACCACCGAGGCTGTCGTCGCGGACAAGCCGGAGAAGGCTGCCGCCGCTCCGGCCGACCCGTCCGGTGGCATGGGTGGCATGGACTTCTGAGTCCGGCTGCTTTTTCCCGGCGAAGCCCGGTTCACCCTCGTGGTGGACCGGGCTTCGCCCGTTTCAGGACACCGGGTACAGGTACAGCAGCACCGGGATCAGCACGCCGGTCGCCAGCAGGCCCAGCCCCCAGCCCCACACGATGACCGCGCGGCGGGTGAGCCAGGACACGACGATCGCGGCGAGCGCGGGGTTCTCGGGCGGCGGGTTCGCCGGGGACGGGTCCATGCCAGGAGGACGCCCGGCGCGCCGACCTGGTGGCCGCTGTCCGGCGTTCGCCGTGGCCGCTCAGAACACGGCGAAGAACAGCAGCAGCGCGGCGGGCTGGAGGGCGCCGATGCCGAGCAGGACGAGACCGCCCGTCCAGGCGCGCGCCGCCCGGTTCGTGGTGAACACGACCACGATCGCGGCGATCGCGCACGGGACGCCGACCGCCGCGGGCAGCAGCGTCCACCACACCGGCCCCAGGTCCGTCCGGCGCTGACAGCCGTCGGTCAGCAGGTCCCCGGCACAGCGCGCCAGGAGTTGCCAGAGGTAGGACATCGCGCCGGTGACCGTGGCGACCCCGGCCGCGAGCAGCGGGACGAGCACCCGCGCCGCGACGACGGCGGGCGGAACCGGCGGTCCGAGTTCGACGGTCATGGCGGGCACCCCCGTCCAGGATGGCTCCCCGCCGAGTACGGCAAAAGGCCCGGAGGCGGTTTCGCCTCCGGGCCGTTATGCCCCCTGGTGCACCCCGGACCGTCTCGGCGGGCGCCGGCCCCCTGACACCGGCGCCCGCCGCTGTCAGGAGTCCGAGTTCTCTTCGGGCATCAGGATCGCCGCGGCCGCGTAGACCACGAGCGCCGTGCCGAGCGAGACGAAGGTGCCGACGACGAGCCCGATCCGCACGATCGCTGCGTCGACGCCGAAGTACTTGGCCACACCGCCGCAGACGCCCGCGAGCATTTTGTCGGTCCGGCTGCGACGGAGCTGCTTGATGGACTTTTCCGGGGTGTACACGCTGTTCGTCATGGCTCAATGTTCGCTCGCGGCGGGCCCTGCCACATCGGGGAACGGCCCGGAACCGGACCCTGGAGTCCGACCCTGAGTGGCCTCGGGGTCGGCGTAAATCAGATGCCGGGGCAGGGGGCCGGACGGTACAACTTCGGGCATGAAACACGACAGTCCCGAGTTCGCCGCCATCGCGGAACGGGGCACGATCCTGCGCTGCCAGGTCGGTTCCGGCCTGCACGGCACCGCCGTCGCCGGTCAGGACGACCGGGACGAGATGGGCCTGTGCGTGGAGCCCGCCGAGTACGTCGCGGGGTTGCGCCGGTTCGAGCAGTACCTTTTCCGTACCCAGCCCGACGGTGTCCGCTCGGGGCCCGGCGACCTCGACCTGATCGTCTACTCGCTGCGCAAGTGGATGCGGCTGGCGCTGACCGGGAACCCGACCGTGCTGTTGCCGTTGTTCGTGCCGGACAAGGAGATCGTGCGGATCGACGAGTTCGGCCGGGAGCTACGGGCCAACGCGGAGCGGATCGTTTCGCGCAAGGCCGGACTGCGGTTCCTCGGCTATTCCCGCGCGCAGCGCGCGCACCTGACCGGCGAGCGTCCCCCGCGGCTGAACCGGCCGGAGCTGATCGAGAAGTACGGCTTCGACACCAAGTACGCGATGCACATGGTGCGTCTCGGTGTCCAGGGCGTGGAACTGCTGGAGACCGGGAAGATCACGTTGCCGGTGCCCGAACCGTGGGGCTCGTGGCTGCGGGATCTGCGACAGGGCAGGCATTCCCGGCTGGAGGCGCTCGAAGTCGCGCGGGATCTGGAGGACCGGCTCGAGCGGCTGATCGGCGGTGCGTCGCCGCTGCCGGAGGAGCCGGACACGGCCTGGGCGGACGCCTGGCTCGTTGAGGCGTACCAGGCTTCGTGGCGGGCGGCCGCGTGAGCTGAAGGGCTTTCCCTTGGTTGGCAAGCCCTTCAGCTCAGGGCGCGTACCCTGGCGAGCCGGTCGCGCCAGTCGGACGCGAGCTCCGGTGGCGCGGCCACGGCGTCGGCGAGGTCCGGTTCCGGCGCGTGCCGGGGCACCGGCAGCTGTCCGTCCACAGGGGACAGTGAGCCGGTGCTGACATCGCCTGCCAGCAAGGAGATCGTGCCGAGGCCGCACGCGAAGCCGAGTTCGGGCAGGGCACCGGCCAGCGCCAGCCCGGCGGCGAGCCCGACGCTGGTGTCCACCGCGGACGACACCACGCACGGCAGTCCGCAGGCTTCGGCGACCTCCAGCGCACGCCGCACGCCGCCCAGCGGCGCCACCTTCAGCACCGCGATGTCGGCGGCACCGGCCACCGCCACCTTCAACGGGTCCTCCGCGCGCCGGATGGACTCGTCGGCCGCGATCCGCACCTCGACGCGGCGACGTACCTCGGCGAGCTCGTCGAGCGCCGGGCACGGCTGCTCGGCGTACTCCAGGCCGGCGGCGGCCCTGTCCAGTGCCTTGATCGCGGGTACCGCGGTCGCCACGTCCCACGCGGCGTTCGCGTCGACGCGGATCGCCCCGGCCGGGCCGAGCGCGTCGCGGACCGCCTCGACCCGCGCGCAGTCGTCGGCGAGCGACGACCGGGGATCCGCGACCTTCACCTTCGCGGTGCGGCAGCCCGACGCGCGGACGAGCGCGTGTGCCTTCTCCGGGGTGACCACCGGGACGGTGGTGTTGATCTCGACCCGTTCGCGCACCGGCGCCGGCCAGCCGCGCTCGCTCGCCTCCACCGCGGCGGCCAGCCAGGGAACGCTTTCGGCGTCGGAATAGTCGGAGAAGGGACAGAACTCGCCCCAGCCGGCGGCACCGTGGAGCAGGACGCCCTCACGCACCGTGATGCCACGGAAGCGGTTGCGCAACGGGATCGCGTAGATCTTCATCGTCGCCGATCATGCCACCCGGGGTGAACCAGCGGGAAACACGTGCTTGACGGGAGGATTCCGGCCAGAATGACGATCGTGGGCCTCGATTTCCGTGTGCTGGGTCCGGCCGAGGTCTTGGCCGAGGATCGGCCGCTGCAGCTGGGCGGCAGCAGGCCGCTGATCGTGCTGGCGGGGCTCCTGTTGCGGGCCAACCAGGTCGTGTCGGTCGACGAACTCGGCCGATGGTTGTGGGACGACGACCGCCGCCGGTCCAAGGGCGCGCTCCAGACCTACGTCCTGCGGCTGCGTCGCGCGCTCGGTGACCAGGTGGCGCTGCGTACCGAGCGCGGTGGCTACGTCATCGAGGTGGACGAGGGCGCGCTCGACCTGAGCCGGTTCCGCACGCTGGCCGAGCAGGGGAAGGCCGCCGGGGAGCGCGGCGAACTCCGCCAGGCTGTCACCTGCTACGCCGACGCGCTCGCGCAGTGGCGCGGCCCCGCGCTGCAGAACGTGGAATCGGAGGCACTGCACCGCGACGAGGCGGGCCAGCTCACCGAGGAACGGCTGCGGGTGCGCGAGCAGTGGGCCGACGCGGTGCTCGCGGTCGGCGAGTACGGCACGCTGATCCTCGCGCTGACCAGGATCACCCGGGAAAACCCGCTGCGCGAACGGTTGCACGAGCAGCTCATGATCGGGCTGTACCGCTCGGGCAGGCGCGCCGAAGCGCTCGAAGTGTACGACCGCATCAGTTCCGTGCTCGCCGAGGAACTCGGCCTCGACCCTGGCGCCTCGTTGCAGCGCACCCGGCAGCTGATCCTGACCGGCGAGGACGAGGAGGTCGCCGGTGTCCAGCGCGCGCACTACCGGCTCGCCGCGGAGCCGCCGGTGCCCCGCCAGCTGCCCGCGGACCTGCGCGCGTTTTCCGGCAGGGAGAGCGATCTCAAGGCGCTGCACGCGCTGGTGCCGGAGGCGCTGGACGCCGGCACGTCGACGCCGATCGCGTCCATCGAGGGGATGGGCGGCATCGGGAAGACCACGCTCGCCGTGCACTTCGCGCACGAGATCGGCGAACGCTTCCCCGGCGGCCAGCTGTACCTGAACCTGCGTGGCTACGGGCCCGGCGATCCGGTCGAGCCGCTCGCCGCGCTGCAGACGATGCTCACCGCGCTCGGTGTCCCGGCCGACGAGATTCCCTGCGGGCTGGACGATCGGGCCGCGCTGTGGCGTACGCACAGCTCCGGTCGACGGCTGATGATCCTGCTCGACAACGTCAACAGCACCGAACAGGTGCGTCCGCTACTGCCGGGGCCGGGCTGCCTGGTGCTGGTGACCAGCCGCTGGCAGCTGCGTGCGCTCGTCGCGACCCACGGCGCGCGGCGGATCGCGCTGGCGGAGCTGGCCGAGGAGGACGCCGTCGCGCTGCTGGCCTCCACGATCGGCGTGGACCGGACGAGCGCGGATCCGGTGGCGACCGAGCGGTTCGTGCGGTTCTGCGGTGGGCTACCGCTGGCGATCCGCATCCTCGCCGTGCGGGCCGGACAGTTCCCGGACCTGCCGCTCGGCGCGTTCGTCGCCGCGGTCGAGCGTGAACCGGACCGGCTGGGCTCGTTCGATCTCTCGGACGGCGACGGGACGAACATCCGCGCGGTGTTTTCCCACTCCTACCAGGCGCTGGACCCCGAGGCGGCGCGTCTGCTGCGCCTGCTCGGGACCTTCACCGGCGCCGACTTCACCACGCGCGCGGCGGCCGCGGCGGCGGGGCTGGACCCGGCGCGGGCCCGGCTGCTGCTGAGCATGCTGACCTCGGCGCACCTGCTCGCCGAACCGCGCCCCGGCCGGTACCAGTTCCACGACCTGATCCGCGCCTACGCGGGGGAGATCGCGCGACGGGTGGACGAGGACCGGACGCGGACGGCCGCGCTCACGCGGCTGGTCCGCTGGTACCTGGCCACGGCTTTCAACGCGTCGCAGGCGATGCGCCCGGAGCGGTTCTACCGGCTGCTCGACGCGGACGGCGCGGGCGGGCGCGAGTTCGGTGACTACCACGAGGCGCTGGACTGGTTCGGGGACGAGTGCGGCAACGTCATCGCGGCCGTGCACCTCGCCCGCGACCTCGGGTTGCACGGCGAGTGCTGGCAGCTCGCGTGGCTCGCGCAGTCCTACTTCGCCGCGAAGGCCCGGCTCGACGACTGGCGCGCGGTGTTCGAGGTCGCGCTCGAAGCCGCGCGGGCGGCGGGGAACCGGCCGGGCGAGGCGGGCATCCTCAGCGGGCTCGGTGTCGTCAACGGGGTGGCCAGGAACTACGCGGAGTCGCGGCGGTACCTGGAACAGGTGCTGGCGATCCAGCGTGAGCTCGGTTCGGCCGAGGGACAGGCGCGGGCGCGGTACAACCTCGCGATGGCCGCGCACAATCTCGACGACCTTCCCTGGGCCTACGAGCACGGAGTCGAGGCGTTGCGGATCGTGCGGGAGCTCGGCCTCCGCGCTTTCGAGGCGAGTGTGCTGCGCGCGCTCGGCGACATCTGCACGACGATGGGCGACCACGGGCAGGCGCTGGAGCTGGCGGAGAGCGCGCTCGCCGTCGAGCGGCCGAACGGCAGGCCCGAGGACGACCGGTTCTCCTTGCACACCAGGGGAACCGCGCTGATCGGACTCGGCAGGCGGGAGGAGGGCATCGCGTGCATGCGGCGGGCCGTCGACATGTTCTTCACCATGGGCGAGCAGTACGAGGCCGCAGATGTGCTGGCCCAGCTCGGTGCGATCCATCTGCGGTACGGCGCGCGGGCGGAGGCGCGGGACTACTGGCTGCGTTCGGTGCGGTTGCTCACCGAACTCGGTCATCCCGACGCCGACGACGTGCGTGCCAAGCTCGCGGCGCTCGTCAGCGGCTTCTGACCCGCGCGCGGAAACCTGCTGCGGGCGACCCGCGTGTCGACCCCCAGTCACAACACGCAGGCCACCCGCCCCCGCGTTCATACTCAACACGACGCCGCTCACTGTCCGCTGACTGTCGACCGTCGGCGTCCGCCGTTCGACGTGGGAAAGGCACCGCCGCCGGTCACGGTGAGGCATGGAAGTCCCATCGGTCGGGTGAGCCCGAGCCGGTGGACTGGGCCATTCGGCGGAAGCTGGCAATCATGGTTGGCTCCTCATCGGTCGCTGGGTTTCCGTCACCCGTGGCGCCGGGTGCGCAAGTGCTGGTGATGACAGCGGCGGCGAGCCGTCCAGAAGGCGGCCCGGCCCCGGATGGTGTGCTGACGCGCCCGGTCGTGGCGGCGCGAGTGGATCATGGACGCGTGTCCGGGGAAACCGGACGCGTGTCCTGAAAGCGCGCGCGTTGAAACCAGGCGCGTTGAAACCAGGCGCGTTGAAATCAGGGATATGCGGGCGGAGCGCGTGGTCAGTCCCATGTCGTCAGGCCCACGAGAACCGCCAGTGCCGTGCGCGGACCAGGCTCGCCGCGTATTCGCGGAGGTTGCCCGGCTGGCCGGTGAACGTGGGCAGGCTGAACGCGCGGTGCTCGGCGGCGACGGTGAGTGCCCGCGCCTGGGTGCGGGGCGGTGCCGCGACGGAGAGCTCCAGTGAATCGAAGCCGAGGACGATCAGCGTCGCGCCGAAGCGGTCTTCCCAGCTGCGCAGTACCGCGGACAGCTCGGCGACCTGATCGGTCGACTTGATCATCCCGGTCCAGCCGAGCAGTGCCGGGATGTCCGAAGGTCGCTCGGTCTGGACAAGGCCGAGCCGGTGCTGCCCGCGCGCGGCGAGCACCGAGCCGGTGTTGCCCGCCTCGGCCAGCGGATCGGACTTGCGGGCCGTCCGCCGGGCCAGACCGGGGAAGCGGTCGCCGAACGGACGCAGGCAGGCGCCCTCGCAACACGAACCGTCCCACCAGCGGGCGAGCACCGACTCCGGATCCGCCGAGCCGATCCGGTGCTCCGCGGGCGCGAGCCTGCCGCGATCGTCGATCCAGTCCTCGCCGTTGGCGGCGAACCGCTGGTCGTGCGGAATCAGCACCGGCCACAACCCGGACCGCTCGAACTCGGCGACGCAGCCGAGATAGCGCTCCGGCCGCGCCAGCGGCGTGTCCGACACCCAGAGGCGGCCGTGCCAGCGGCCGGGTGGCAGGGTCTGGACCGGCGGGGCCCCGGTGCCGGGGCGGATCGGTGCGATGGTCATGACTTCCCCTCGAACTGGTGTTCGGCTTGCGCTGCCGATACGAACACTAGTTCGAACCACCGACAGTTTCACTACCCCGATCGGAGGCTTCCCAAAACCCCAGGTCAACTGCGCTGCCGTGGCTCACCCGCACGCGGACGGTCCCCCTCCCACCCGGGGGGCGACCCCGAAATCAGTCTATCGAGGAGGGGTGACGAAAACGGGGGCGTCGCGAATCTGTGGACAGCCGGGGCGGTTGTGGACAACCCGGGCGTGGGCGGGTGGCGGGGTGCGAGGGAGCGGTCCGTGAATGCCACATTGAGGGACTCAGAGTCCCTCAATGTGGCATTCACGGACGGGGTTGGGGGCGTGGTGTTCGTGACGGCGTCGCGAACGGGGCGTGGGGGACGTTGAACGTCTCCAACGACGCGCACGAGACATCCTCACCCCGGCGCTCGCCCCCAGTGAGTGGTCTCTGAAGGCCACCTTGAGGGACTCTGACTCCCTCAAGGTGGCCTTCAGGGGCGTTCGCCCCTGGCCCGGTGCGGGGGCCCCGCAGGCGTGGCGTCGGTCCGTGAGGGACGCATCGAAGGACCTGGAGTCCCTCGGGGAGGCCCCCACGGACCGACCCGGCGAAGCCGAGCCCGGACAGGCCCGGCGAACCGGCCGCCCGTCCCGCGGCGCCCGCCCACAGCGCCCGCCCGACCGACCGCGGGGAAACCGCAATGCCGTGAAGGCCCCCTTACCGGCGCTCAATGCCGGTAAAGGGGCCTTCACGGAACGACGGCGAAGAGCTACAGCGGGCGCAGGAGGTCGTCCGCGTCCACGATCCGGTACGCGTAGCCCTGCTCCGCCAGGAACCGCTGGCGGTGCGCCGCGTACTCGGTGTCGACCGTGTCACGGGCCACCACCGAATAGAAGTGTGCCTGCCGCCCGTCGCCCTTGGGACGCAGCAGCCGTCCCAGCCGCTGGGCCTCCTCCTGCCGCGACCCGAACGTGCCCGAGATCTGGATGGCCACCGACGCCTCGGGCAGGTCGATCGAGAAGTTCGCGACCTTCGACACCACCAGCGTCTTCAGCTCCCCGCGCCGGAAGGCGTCGAACAGCTCCTCGCGCTCGCGGTTCTTCGTGGCGCCCTGGATCACCGGCGCGTCGAGTTCGTCGCCCAGCATTTCCAGCTGGTCGAGGTAGGCCCCGATCACCAGCGTCGGCTCACCGGCATGACGGTCCACAATGGACTTGATCACCGGGGTCTTCGTGCCAGCCGTGGCGGCGAGCTTGTAGCGTTCCTCGGTTTCCGCGGTCGCGTACGCCAGCCGCTCGGCATCCGTGAGCGTCACGCGCACCTCGGTGCACTCGGCCGGCGCGATCCAGCCCTGCGCCTCGATGTCCCGCCACGGGACGTCGTAGCGCTTCGGCCCGATCAACGAGAAGACGTCGCCCTCGCGGCCGTCCTCGCGCACCAGGGTCGCGGTCAGGCCGAGCCGGCGCCGCGACTGGAGATCCGCCGTCATCCGGAACACCGGCGCGGGCAGCAGGTGCACCTCGTCGTAGACCACGAGGCCCCAGTCCCGCGAGTCGAACAGTTCCAGGTGCTTGTACTCGCCCTTGGTCTTGCGCGTGATCACCTGGTACGTCGCGATGGTGACCGGCCGGATCTCCTTCTTCTCCCCGGAGTACTCGCCGATCTCCTCCTCGGTCAGCGAGGTCCGGGCGACCAGCTCGCGCTTCCACTGCCGCCCGGCGACGGTGTTCGTCACGAGGATCAGCGTCGTCGCCTCGGCCTTCGCCATCGCGGCGGCCCCGACCAGCGTCTTCCCCGCGCCGCAGGGCAGCACGACGACGCCGGAACCGCCCGCCCAGAACGCTTCCGCCGCCTGACGCTGGTAGTCGCGCAGCTCCCAGCCGTCCTCGTCGAGCGCGATCGGGTGCGCCTCGCCGTCGACGTAGCCCGCGAGATCCTCCGCGGGCCAGCCGACCTTGAGCAGCATCTGCTTGAGCCGCCCGCGTTCGGACGGGTGCACGATCACGGTGTCCTGGTCGATCCGCGCGCCCAGCATCGGGTTGATCTTCTTGTGCCGGAGGATTTCCTCGAGCACCGCGCGGTCGGTGGTGGTCATCACCAGCCCGTGCGCGGGGTGGTTGGCGATCTGCAACCGCCCGAAACGGCCCATCGTGTCGACGATGTCGATGAGCAGCGGTTGGGGTACCGGGAAGCGCGAGTACGTCGTCAGCGCGTCGACGACCTGCTCGGCGTCGTGCCCGGCCGCGCGGGCGTTCCACAGCGCCAGCGGGGTGATCCGGTAGGTGTGCACGTGTTCGGGCGCCCGTTCGAGTTCGGCGAAGGGCGCGATCGCGACGCGCGCGTCGTCGGCCATCGCGTGGTCGACCTCGAGCAGCACGGTCTTGTCGGACTGGACGATCAATGGGCCATCAGTCACACCACCCTTTATACGTTCCACGAGCCGCGCTCCGACCGGTGCCCCGCTGGTGGGAGGATGAACGCACAGGAGGGGACCCGTGACGACACCGACACCCGAACACAATCCGTTCCAGCCGCCGGAGTATCCGGCGGCGGGCACGGCCGCGCCCGCGACGGCCCAGGTCCCGGCGCGACGGCCGGTCAGCACGCGGGCGAAGGTCCTGATCGGGGCCGGCCTCGTCGTCGCGCTCGGCGCCGGGTCGGGTGCCGCGTTCGGCGTCGCGGCGCTGGTCCGGCTGTCCGGCACGCCGGTCGCGGGCAACTGCGTCTACCTGACCGACGAGGCGAGCGGGCAGCAGGCCTATCACGGCGTCACCTGTTCGGAGCAGCGCGCGACGTACAAGGTCGACAACGTCGTCAGCGGTCCGTCCACCTGCCGAGGCGGGGACTACCTGCGCTTCCGGATCTACGGCACCACCGGGAGCAAGAACGCGTCGAAGACGTTGTGCCTGGCGCTCAACGTCTCCTCCGGGGACTGTCTGCGCGAACTCGACGACGACGTGCGCATCAGTAAGGTCAGCTGCACCGACCCGGCCGCGCGGGCCCGCGCGACCGTGCACTTCGGCTCCTCCTCGGAGGACGGCTGTGGTGCGGAGGAGGACGCGCTGGTCTACGCGGGCCCGCCCGCGCGCACGGTGTGCCTGAGCCCGGCGGGCCAGAGCATCTAACCGTCCTGCCGGGGCAGCAGGCCCTGGACGTCCAGGCGGTTCGGGAGCGCGCCTGAGTTGTGCATCAGGTCGGCGACCCGTTGCAGACGGATGCCGTTGAGCGCCACCGGATAGCTGCCGAGCGAGATCAGCGCGGCCGTGGTCGGGTCGATGGTGGAAAACCGGGGCAGAGCCTCGCGTACGCGCGCGGGATCGGCCGCGTCGGCCTGCGCCTGGCCGAGCACCTTACGGAACGTCGCGAGCGTACGCGGGTTCGTCTGCGCGAAGATCCCCGAAGACGCGTACGCCGACATCGGGAACGACAGCGTCGCGCCGCGGTCGCCGTCGGCGAGGATGTGCGCGCCGAGTTCCTTCTCCGCGCGGGTGATGTACGGCTCGACCATCCAGGCCGCGTCGGCGGTCCTGGCCTGCAGCGCCTGCGGCATCTGCTCGAACGGGATGGGCTTGAGCTGCACCCGGTCGACGTCGACGCCCGCCGTGCCCAGCACCGACTTCGCGACCAGCGCGCCGACGTCGTCGATCATGTTCACCGCGATCTTCGGCGATTTCTTGCCGGTGGGCACGGTGTAGCCGGAATCGGGCAGGGTGACCAGCGCCATCGTGTTCGGGCCGGAGGTGTAGGCCTCTCCCTGCAACTGCAGCGAAGCGCCCGCCGCGGCCGCGCGGAACATCGAGACGTCACTGGCGAAGGCGACGTCGAGTTCGCCGGAGGACAGCTTCGGCAGGGCGTCGTCCTGGCCGACGTCGACGAGTTCGACGTGCAGGCCCGCCTGACCGAACTTCCCGTCCGCCACGGCGATCCGCAGCGGCGCGGTGTCGATGGCGTTGCCCACCCCGACGCGCAGCGTGGTCCGTTCCAGTGGCGCCGGGGTACTCGCGCCGGTGGAGCCGAACACGCCGCAGCCCGCCGTCGCCAGCACCGCGGCCAGTGACACTGCCATTCTGCGCATGATCATTCACTCTCACCTACCGAGAGAATCTGCCCGGATTGCTGGAGCTTAGGGTCCGTCCCCCATACGATCGCGGACGGGGCCGCAGCCCACCAGAGCGGCTTTCGGACTTTCTCGGAACGTTCTACTGTCCAGTAGGTTCGAGTAGCCGTCTCTCGATGTCGACCACGGGTGAGGTCCCCGTGGTGGGAAAAGGAAGCCAGGTGACCCGTCGCGACCAGCGTCCCCGCAAGGGCGGCGACGCGGCGGATCCGCATGCCCAGGTGGCGCAGGCCGGGGGGCGCTGGCGGCTGCGGAACTGGCGGCTGCGCACCAAGCTGTTCGCCGTGCTGCTCCTGCCGGGAGTGGCGGTCGTCACACTCGTCGGCCTGCGCATCAACAGTGATCTCCGCGAAGCCACCCAGCTCGCCGAGTTCGCCACGCGCGGCGGTGTCGACAGCACCGTCGCCGACGTCGTGCAGCAGTTGCAGCGGGAACGCGACCTGACGGTCCGGTACGTGGCGTCCAACCGGCCCGGCACCACCGGCGACCTCGCCGCCCAGCGCCAGCGTGTCGACAAGGCGATCGGGACCTTCGAGCGGACGCTGGCCGACAGCAAGCCCCGGCTCGGTGTGCAGGCCGCGGGTGGCCTGCAGGAGATGTCCGACCGGCTGCGCGTGCTCGGCGGCATCCGGTACTCGGCCGAGCACTCCGCCTACCCGGCGGACGCCGTGCTGCGCTCCTACAGCGGGGTCGTCTCCGGCGTGCTCGACCTCAGCGACGCGGCCGCCGCGGACGTCTCCGATCCCGAGCTGGGCAGGCTGCGGCTCGCGGGCAACGCGCTGGCGCGGATCAAGGACCAGATGTCGGTCAAGCGGGCGGTCATGGCGGAGGCGCTCGCGGCGGGCAACCTCGACCGCGAACGCACCCGCGCGCTGCTGGGCGCCGAGGCCGAGCTCGCCGCCGCGCGGTCGGACTACCGCACGTTCGCGACTCCGCAACAGCAGCGGATGTACGACGACACCGTGATCGGCCTCGTCGTCGACATCGGCAACAACATGGTCGAATCGGCCATCACCCGCGCCGCGAACGGGCAGGGCCTCGGCGGGCTCGACCCGGACCAGTGGGACACCTCGGCCACGCACACGGTCAACCTGACCTTCCGGGTGCAGCAGTCGCTGCTGGTGCAGCTGCAACAGCGGACCGACGCGCTCGCCGCGACGGCGAGGACGGCGGCGATCTGGGACGGCGGCGCCGTGCTCGGCGTGCTGCTCGTCGCCGGGGTGCTCTCGGTGGTCATCGCGCGGTCGCTGCTGCGGCCGCTGCGGATCCTGCGCCGTACCGCGCTGGAGGTCGCCGAACACCGGCTGCCCGCGGCGGTCGAAGGACTGCTCACCGATCCCGAGCCCGCGCCGGAGAACCTGCGGCACCGGCTGGCGGTCGCGCCGGTGCCGGTGTTCACGCGCGAGGAGGTCGGCCAGGTGGCGCGGGCGTTCGACGCCGTGCACGGCGAAGCCGTCCGGCTGGCGGGGGAGCAGGCGCTGCTGCGCGAGAACGTCAACGCGATGTTCGTGAACCTCTCGCAGCGCAGCCAGGACCTCGTCGAACGCCAACTGTCCGTTTTGGACAGAATGGAGGCGCGCGAGGAGGACCCGACCACGCTCGCCGGGCTGTTCGAGCTCGACCACCTCGCCACGCGGATGCGGCGCAACAGCGAGAACCTGCTGGTCCTGTCCGGGACCGACTTCCTGCGCGACGACACCGGTCCCGTGGTCGCCGACGAGATCATCGGCGCCGCGCTGTCCGAGGTGGAGGACTACCGCCGCGTCGAACTCGGCGCGGCGCCCCAGCTCGCGGTGCGCGGCGGGGCGGTCAACGACCTCGTGCACGTGGTGTCGGAGCTGCTGGAGAACGCGACCCGCTACTCCGGGCACAACACGTCGGTGACGGTGTCGAGCACGCAGGGCGCTTCCGGCGAGTGGCGGATCGAGATCACCGACCGCGGCGCCGGGATGCCGCAGGCGGAGATCGACCGGACCAACGCGCGGCTCGCCGAACCGCCGGACGTCGACGTCGAGGTGTCGCGCCGGATGGGGCTGTTCGTCGTCGCGACACTGGCCGCGCGCCACCACATCGACGTGACGCTGCGGGCGGGCGAGGACAAGGGGCTCGTCGCGACGGTCGTGGTGCCGGCGGCGCTGATCGTCGCGGCGCCGCCGCTGCCGGAACCGCCGCCACCGGTCATCGAACCGCCCGCCGAGCCCGCGCCGGAGCTGCTGGCCCCGCTGGCGCCGCTCGTGGCGGAACCCGAGGAGTCGCAGGAGACCGACGAGGGCGCGCCGTTCGGACCGGTGCCGGAGGCGGGCCCGCCGCGGCGCGCGCCAGTGGTCGAGACCACTCCGGAGTGGCCGTCCACCGACGAGGAGTCGCCCCTCGACCACGACGTCCCGACCGAGCGGATGCCCGCCTACCGTGACGTCCTTTCGAAGTGGTTCGACGCCGCGAGCGAGCCGGAAAAGCCGCGGCGGGCACCGGAACCGATGCCGGTCGCGGAACCCGTGCCGGTCGTCGAGCCGCGTCCGGTGGCGCCGGAACCACGGCACGCGCTGCCACCGGCGGAACCCGCCGCGGCGCCGGAGCCGGTCGCGGAGCCGTCGCCGGAACCCGAGGTCACCCCGGCCGAGGCCAGTGTGGACGAGCCCACCGATCCGCAGTTTCCGCCGTACGACCCGGAAACACCGCCGCCCGCGCCGCTGCCGCGCGTGGCGAGCGCCGAGGAGTCCGTCGAGGAGCAGTCCGCCGCCGCGCACGAATGGCCGACACACGCCGAACTCGAACAGGAGGACGGCGCGGAGGACACCTGGCCGATCCTGCCCGCGGCCGAGCCAGGGCAAGCCCCGGGGAAACCGCTGCCACAGAAGCCGATACTCTCGCTTTCCCCCGAAGCGGTGCGCGAGCGGATGTCGAGCCTTCAAGGCGGATTCCGGCGAGGCCGCCACGCGCGCGGGGACGACACTCCTACGGCGTAACGAACGGAAGACCCATGACCTCGGAGACCGGCCTGCTGGAAGTGATCGCGCTCGACGCGAACGACGCGGAGCGCGCGCAGGCGGGCGGGGCGGATCGTCTCGAACTGGTCACGGAGATGGCGCAGGACGGGCTCACGCCCTCGCTCACGACGGTGCGCGACGTGCTCGGGGCCACCGACCTTCCGGTGCGGGTCATGTTGCGCGACAACGGTTCTTTTGCCGCCATCGATCTCGACGGACTGCGTGCCGACGCCGTCGCGCTCGTCGAGGCGGGCGCGCGCGAGTTCGTCTTCGGGTTCCTGACCTCGGACAGCGAGATCGACGTCGAGGCCTGCCGGGTGCTGGCGAAGGAACTCGACGGTCTGCCGTGGACGTTCCACCGCGCGATCGACAGCTCTCGCGATCCGGTGCGTGCCTACGACTGGCTCGCCGACCTCGGCTGCGACACCGTGCTCACCGCGGGGCACCCGAACGGCGTCGGCTCCGGGCTTTCCGTCCTGCAGCGGCTCACCCGCCGCGAAGGCCCCGCGCTGCTCGTCGGCGGCGGTCTGCGGACGCAGCACGTACACCTGCTGCGGGCCGGTGGGGTGCGGGGATTCCACGTCGGCAGCGCGGTGCGTCCCGGAGGCTGGGAGTCCGAAGTGGACACTGGTCGCGTGCGTGAATGGGCCGAGCTGGTCAAGGGCTGAGGAGTCTCAGTAGGACAGGAACCGCTCGATCTCCGCCTTCGCGGAAAGGGCTTTCTCACCGTAGGACGCGTAGAGATCGGGCGTCAGCCTCGTGGTGGGGCCGGAGACGCTGAAGCAGCCACAGGTTTCGCCGCCGGCCGTCCGGATCGCGACGGCCACGGCGGCGATGCCCTCGTGGAGTTCCTCGTTGGTGACGGCGTAGCCGCGCCGTCGGATCTCCTCCACCTCCCGTCGCAACGCGCCGGGGTCGGTGACCGTGTGCCCGCTGACCTGGCGAAGTTCGCTGTCCAGGAAGGACTCCACGGCCTCGTCGTCCAGTGACGCGAGGTAGGCCTTGCCGTTCGAGGCCGCGTGCAGTGGCAGGCGCGTGCCCAGCTGGAGGAACGCGCGGAGCTGGTGCGGGCTGTCCAGCCGCTCGATCAGCACCATTTCGCCGCCGTCGGGCACGGTCAGGTGGATCGTCTCCCGCGTTTCGGCCTGCAACCGGCTGAGGATCGGC
Organism: Amycolatopsis samaneae; assembly: GCF_039541975.1. Taxonomy (NCBI): domain Bacteria; kingdom Bacillati; phylum Actinomycetota; class Actinomycetes; order Pseudonocardiales; family Pseudonocardiaceae; genus Amycolatopsis; species Amycolatopsis samaneae. The sequence goes on along the minus strand of NZ_BAABHG010000006.1, from coordinate 367,501 downwards.
AGCGCGATCTCGCGCAGGCGCGGACCCGAGCTGACCGCGCTGCCGATGCTGAACGCCTTCCCGGTGATCACCCACCGCCCGCCGTCGCCCGGAGCCGGGCGGACCCAGCCCGCCTCGGCGAGTGTCTTGAGGCAGCGCTGCACCGTGCTCTTCGGGACTTCGAGCCGTCGCGCGAGTTCGCTCAGCCCGGCCGGTTGGGCCGCGGCGACCGCCTCGAAAACCCGCAACGCCGTGAGCACGCTGTTCACTTCGGACGCCCCTTGATTTTTCGGTGATCTGGCTCATACGCTACCGGTCCACATAGTAGCGCACCGGTCCGTAATGTGGACCACGACGAGGTGGTCATGACAACGATCAAGGAATCCGCCGACGACAGCCCGGCCGACCCCGCCCCGCCCGCCCGGATGAACCGCGCCCAGCGCAACGCCTTCTGGGGCTCCTTCGGCGGCTGGGCGATGGACGGCTTCACGCTCGCGATGTTCGGCCTGGTGCTCGCGCCGACGCTGACCGAGTTGCTTCCCCCGTCCGGGATCACCCCGGACGTCGCGAACATCGGCTTCTACGGCCAGCTCAGCGGCGCGCTGTTCCTGGCCGGCTGGGGATGTTCGTTCATCTGGGGCCCGATCGCGGACCGGTTCGGCCGCAGGCCCGCGATGATCGGCAGCATCCTGCTCTTCTCGGTGTTCACCGCGCTGGCCGGCTTCTCCACGAACGTCTGGGCGTGGATGGCGTTCCGGTTCCTGTGCGCGGTCGGGATCGGCGGCGAGTGGGCGATGGCCGCCACGCTGGTCGCCGAGGCGGTGCCCGAGCGGCTCCGGGTCAAGCTCGGCGGGGTACTGCACTCGGCCAACTACGTCGGGCAGCTGCTGACGGCGGTGATCTACCTGGCGTTCGGCCAGCAACTCGGCTGGCGCGGCCTGTTCCTGCTCGGCATCGTGCCCGCGCTGCTCGTGCTGTTCATCCGGCGCAACACGAAGGAGCCGGAAAAGTGGGCGGCGCAGGCGGAAACGGCCCGGCGCACCTCGCTGCTCGCCCCGCTGCGGAACATCATGAGCAGGGGATACCGGCGGCGGACCATCGGCAACCTGCTGCTGCTCGGGGCCTGCGTGATCGGCCTGTGGGCCACCGCGACCTACGTGCCCACCGCGGTGCTGGCGCTGGCCAAGGAGACCGGTGTGAGCCACGGCTCCCAGCTGGCGAGTCTCGCCGCGGCGATCTCGGCGGTCTTCACCGTCGTCGGCTGCATCGGGACGCCGTGGCTGGCCGACCGGCTCGGCCGCCGGGGCGCGCTGGCGCTGTTCTTCGCGCTGATGGTGATCGGCATCGTCGGGACGTACGGAATCGCCTACCCGGCGGGAAATCTGCCGCTGCTGTTCGTGTTCCTGCCGGTGCTCGGCCTCGGCGGGGCGAACTTCGCGGTGTTCACCGTGTGGCTGCCCGAGCAGTACCCGACGTTGTTCCGGGCCACCGCCTTCGCCTTCACCACCACGATTTCCCGGTGGTTCGCGGCGGTCGGCACGTTCGTGCTCGGCGTCGCCATCCGCGAGCTGGGCTCGCTCGCGGTACCGCTGGCGTCCACCGCCGTCGTGTTCGTCGCCGGCCTGTTCCTGCTACTGCTGGTTCCCGAGACCCGTAACAAACCACTGCCCGAATGAGGACGAAACCCGTGAACCACAGCAACCAGCCGCCCCTGCTGACCGCGTTGGCGGCGGCCGTCGGCGACGACCCGTGCGTCAGCGTCGGCGACGACGCGATGTCGCCCGGCGAACTGCGTGCCGCGGCGGCCGCGGTCGCGGACCGGATCGCCGGTGCCGACCGGGTCGCGGTGCACGCGACCGCCACCATCGAGACGGTCATCGCCGTGGTGGGCTGCCTGACCGCGGGGGTGACCGCGGTGCCGGTGCCACCGGACTCGGGCCCGGCCGAACGGCGCCATGTGCTGGCCGACTCCGCGGCGCAGTTGTGGCTGGGCGACGCCCCCGAAGACGTCGAACTCCCGGTCGTGCCGATCGACCGGGCCGCCCGGTCCGCGACGAGCTATCCGGAACCCGGCGCCGAAAGCGCCGCGCTGCTCGTCTACACCTCGGGCACGACGGGAGCGCCCAAGGGCGTCGTGCTCTCGCGCGCGGCGATCGCCTCGTGCCTGGACGCGTTGTACGACGCCTGGGGCTGGACCGCCGAGGACACGCTGGTGCACGGCCTTCCGCTGTTCCACGTGCACGGGCTGGTGCTGGGCGTGCTCGGCGCGCTGCGCGTCGGATCCCCGCTGAAACACACCGTGCGGCCCAAGCCCGCGGCGTACGCGGAGGCCGGGGGTTCGCTGTACTTCGGCGTGCCGACCGTGTGGTCGCGGGTGTGCGCGGAGCCGGCCGCCGCCCGCGCGCTGGGTTCGGCGCGGCTGCTCGTGTCGGGCAGCGCGCCGCTCCCCATGCCGGTGTTCGAAAAGCTGTCGGCACTCACCGGGGCGGCGCCCGTCGAGCGCTACGGGATGAGCGAAACGCTGATCACCCTCAGCACCCGGCACGACGGCGAGCGACGGCCGGGCTGGGTCGGGACGGCGCTCCCCGGTGTCCACACGCGACTGCGCGACGAGCGCGGCGGCCCGGTGCCCCATGACGGGGAGAGCCTCGGACAGCTCCAGGTGACCGGCCCGACGCTGTTCGACGGATATCTGGGTCTACCGGCCAAAACCGCGGAGTCGTTCACCGAGGACGGCTGGTTCCGCACCGGCGACATCGCCGTCGTCGACGCGGGCGGGTTCCACCGGATCGTGGGCAGGGAATCGGTCGACCTGATCAAGTCGGGTGGCTACCGCATCGGCGCGGGCGAGGTGGAGCAGGCACTGCTGGCACACCCCGGCGTGCGCGAGGCGGCGGTGGTCGGCGTCCCCGACGACGATCTCGGGCAGCGGATCGTCGCCTACGTCGTCGGCGAGGTCGCCGACGGCACGGCCGTGGCGGAGTTCGTCGCCGGGACCCTGTCCGTCCACAAGCGACCGCGTGAGGTGCGGGTGCTGGAATCCTTGCCGCGCAACGCGATGGGCAAGGTGCAGAAGAACCTGCTCTGATCAGTCCAGGCCACCGCGCAGCGCGTCGAGCGCGGCGGCGACGTCCTCGCTGGTCGCCGGTGTCAGCGTCATCCGTTCGTCGTCGTGCTCGGGCGAGGTGGTCAACAGCCAGCGGCCCTGCTCGGTGTCGTACACGCGCAGCGGCGCGCTGATCGCGTGGCGCCCGGCCGGCCCGCGGGTCTCGACGTACAGCTCGGCGATCAGCGACGGCTCCAGCGACGCGAATCGTTGTGCCCGCCGCACTTCCGCGCGTGACGCCGTGTTGTGGTCGGCCCGGCGATACTCGGAAGCCAGCACGCTGATCGGCGTCCCGGCCACCCGGCCGACGTCGGCGGGGAGGATGGAGGCCAGCACGACGGCGAGCCGCTCCGCATCGAGGGTACGGACGAAGATCTCGTCACCGTCGCGGACCGCGACCAGCGAGAACCAGGGCGAACCCGCGACGAGTACTCGCAGGCGGGTGTCGCCGACCAGATCGCTGAACCAGCCGAACCGGGCCTCCTTCGGCCGGGAGAGCAACTCCGCGACGTCCGGGAAGGAGGGTTCGTTGCCGTCCGACGGTTCACCCGAGTACTGGGCCGCGACGTCCGCCAGCAGCCGGTTCGCACCGGCCCGCTCGTTGTCGTCGAGCCAGACCGGTTGCGGGGCGAGGACCGGGTGCAGTTCCCCGCCCGTCGCCTCGGTGACCATCGCCGCGAGCTGGTCGGCCGCGAAGCGTTCCGGGGCCGCGAACCAGACCATCACTGACCGATGACCGGCGGGACCGGCGACATGCCGGTGCGCGGGTCGACGGCCTTGTCGCCCTCGTCGCCGGTGAGCTGGAAGGCGGCGTCGTCCTCGAGCACGTACCTGCGCCGGTGTTCCCTGTCCTCCTCCCGCTTGCCCTTGCCACCCTGTCCCGCGACTCCCGGCCCGACACCGGTGCCGCCGCGTGCGTTCGCCGTGCCCCGCGCGACCGGCTCGGCCACGCCGCCGCGCGTGCCGCCGGTTCCGGAGCCCCTGCCCTCACCGAGCGCCTTGCCCGCACCCGGCGCGCCGCTACCTGGGCCGCCGCTGCCGCTGCGTGGGTCGCTCGTCCGGCCGCGCTGCCCGGACCCGACCCCTGCGCCCGGCCCGAACGGCCCCGGGATCGGTTGCTTCGCTCCGGCTCCAGGCGGATTCGATGTCGTGGGTGGCTGATCGAGTCCCTGGCCGGCGGGCGCGGCGTCAGGTGCGGGCTTCGGCGGGGTGTGACTGTCCGGCGTGGTGACCTCGTCGCGCCCGCCGCCAGGGTGCCGCCCGGGTGGCGGGCCCGGTCTGTCCACAGTGGATCTTGCTGGTGTGACGACGGCGTGGCTCGGTTCCTGCGGCGCTTGGCCCCGGGCGTGACCGTCGACTGGCGGGTTCGGCGTCCGGTGGTTCGTGTCCCGGTTCTGCCCAGTGCGTCCGGTGCCGTCGAACCCGCGGACCGGGGTAACCGGGCTGACGGTGCCCGGCTTTCCCTTGTCCTCGGTGACACTGAACGCGCCGGGGTCGATCCTCCCGTAGTCCGTCGGCATCGCGCTGCCGTTGTGGCCTGACGCCTGGGCCCACTGGTCCATGACCTGGATGTTGTGTGCCGCGGCGTTCAGTGCCAGCTGGTGCTGCTGGAAGATCCCGGTCTGGTTTCCCGAGAGCACCTCGCTGAACGTCGCGGGATCCTTGGGCACCTCGGGAACTGGCTTGACGGTGTTCTTGGCACTGTGAAAACTCGAAATCTGGTTTTCCAGCAGGCCGTCCGCTGTCCGCAGTTTCATCGCGGCCTGGTCGTGTGCGATGACCAGCGGACCGGCACCGCGGGCAGCCGCACCGGACGCGTCACCCTGCCAGTGTTCCTCAAGCCGAGCGGCGGCCTGTGCGAAACTCTGCCCGAGAGTTTCGTAGGTTCCCCGGACGATATCGAGCTCGTCCTTCGCCGACTCCAGACCACCGGTTCCGGGAGCATGAGCGAAGTTCTCGTAGATCTGCTGGCCGCTCATCGACATGTCATGCCCCCTTCTTGATGGTGTCCAGCACCGCCGACGCGACATTCCTGACCGCGGTGCAGCTGTCGTCGCCGGGCCGCGCCTGAACGAGTACGAAGAAGTACAGCTGGTCGCTGGCTCCCACATTGAGCTGACAGTCCCCATCCTTGCGCCAATCGCCGATGGAGGCATAGACAGCCGGGTACCCGTCGACACTTGTGGGCTCGAAATAGCCCTTTTCCCAGTAGCCACTGGTTTTGAGCGCATAGAGGCGGCTCAATCCTTCCGGCACATTTGCGAAGTAGGTGACGTCAAGCTGGATGTCTCCCAGCTTGCCGAGCCGCCAGGCGCAGTCCGGGTTGCCGTCCGCGTTGTCGTGGCGTTCGCCAGGCCCCTTGGCGCCGAGACGCTGGTAGTGCGCTTGGGTGAGGCTGGTGCACGGATCGGCGAGATATTTTGTCACGTTGAGCGGTTGTGGGACCGCGGGAGCCTTGGCATTCTTGCCGTCTGGCACCGAACTGTCGCCAATGGCCGGCGTGGGATGTCCTTCGACCGTCGAGGAACAGGAAGAGGAGAGCAGGGCGAGCGCGAGTACTGCGGCGAGTGCGTTCGCGTTGCGATTCACCGCCCGGCATCCTTGCCGAAGAGCGCGACGGTATTGTCCTCGTAGTGCCGGAGCGTGGCACTGACGTCTTCGTCTCGCTGCGCGTAGGTGCCGTTCGCCTTGCGCATGCTGTCGATAAGGCCTTGGGCGTACATGGCCATCGCCTTGTTCTGGTCGGCCGCGCTGAGGAGCGAGTCTCGTGCGGCCATGGCCTGTCTGACCGCCGGAGGGTCGAGTGAAGGTGGTGTTGCGTGTCCGGCCGCTTCGCGCAGCTGTTGCTGCATCGCCTGGCTCTGGTTGCGGAGAGCCTCGAAGGCGCGGATCTGCGCTGCCAGCCCTTCCGGGTCGACCTGGTAGCCCGCGCCGCCGCTGGTACTGGTGGCCACGGGGGAGGCCTGCGGTGGGCCGCCAGGGAGGCTCGCCCGAAGATCTTCGTCGGCTGCGGCGTTCTTGCGTATAGTGCAATAGTCGTCTTCGGCCTGTTTTGACTTGCTGCCTGGCGTGAAGCTCATCGGTCCCCCTCCAGTACCGTTGTGCTTCTTCGACCATCGAGCCTAGAGGCTTCGTTCCGCGACGGCGATATTACGGAACGAGTTTCACTCGAATGGAAAGCTTTTTAGCAGGTTGTGGACGGCTTGTAAACAGGCGTTACCACCATGTGGGTGGCGGGTGGTAAACCTACGCACTCAAGTAGTAGATGGCGGCGGATTTGTACCGTGATTACTCCACCTGGTGTATCCATCGACAAAATCTGTCAGTGATCGCTTGTGTGACAATTTTTCCTGAATGGCAAGTATCGAGCGGAAACCGATGTGAGTTCGGTGCGCCACCGCGCAGTTCTCGCCGCTGGGAACAGCCCGGGAGACTCAAGTCGGGTAAGGCTGCCAACGGCCATCTCCCGCGCCGGGTTCGTTCAGGCCCGAACCATTGCGGGACGCCACGCGGGTCCGGGCACCGATGAGCGGCGGGGCAAGTTCCGGCGTCCCGGTGCAAACCTCGCCGATCACGGTGCACTTCGTTACCCATAGGGGATACCGTGACGGCATGGGAAAACGCACTGTCCGCGCGGCAACCAGGGAGCTGCTCCGTGAGCTGGGACTGACCACGGTCTTCGGCAACCCGGGCACGACGGAGATCCCGTTCCTGACCGACTGGCCGGACGACTTCACCTACGTACTCGGCCTGCAGGAGGCCGGGGTCGTCGCGATGGCGGACGGCTACGCGCAGGCCGCGCGGCAGCCGGTGCTGGTCAACCTGCACTCGGCGGGCGGTGTCGGGCACTCGCTCGGGCACGTGTTCACCGCGTACCGCAACCGGACACCGTTGATCATCCTCGCCGGCCAGCAGACGCGGTCCCTGCTGCCGGACGAACCGTTCCTCGGCGCGGTCGAGGCGACGAACTTCCCCAAGCCGTACGTGAAGTGGAGCTGCGAGCCCGCGCGGGCCGAGGACGTGCCCGCGGCGATCGCGCAGGCGTATCACATCGCGACACAGGCACCGCAGGGTCCGGTGTTCGTCTCCGTCCCGGCGGACGACTGGGACGTCGAGACGGCGAAGCCGATTCCGCACCGCCCCCGGATCCCCGGCTACGGTCCGGATCCCGACGCCATCGCCGAGCTCGCCTCGGCGCTCGACGCCAGCCGTGCGCCGGCGATCGTGGTGGGCTCGGCCGTCGACCAGGACGGCGCGGTGCCGGAGCTGGTCGCGCTGGCCGAACGGCTCGGCGCGGGTGTCTGGGTGGCGCCGATGTCCGGCCGGTGCTCGTTCCCGGAGGACCATCGGCTGTTCCTCGGCTTCCTGCAACCCGAACGCGTGCTCGCCGCGCGGACGCTGGCCGCGCACGACCTCGTGCTGGTGGTCGGCGCCCCGGCGTTCCTCTACCACGTCTACCGGGGTGAAGCCCAGGACGCGCTGCCGCCGCTGTATCTGCTCAGCGACGACGAACGGGTGCTCGCCCGCGCGGCTGAGGGCACCGGCATCCGCAGTACCCCGAAGCTCGGCATCCGCGCGCTGGCCGAGCGCGTCGGCGAGGTCGACCGCGTCGAGCCGAAACCCTTGGTACGGCCGGAGAAACCGGCCGCGACGACGCCGATCACGGCGGAGTACGCCTACGCGACACTCTCGGAAACGTTGCCGGACAACGGGATCGTCGTCGAAGAGACGCCGAGCCACCGCAACATCCTGCATGACTACCTGCCGGTCTCCTCGACCGACACCGGCTTCCTCACCGGCACGAGCGGCACGCTTGGCTACAGCCTCCCGGCCGCGATCGGCGCCGCGATGGCCCGCCCCGATCGCAAGGTGGTGGCGGTGCTGGGCGACGGTTCCAGCATGTACTGCGTCCAGGCGCTCTGGACCGCCGCGCGCGAGAACGTCCCGGTCACCTTCGTCATCCTGGACAACGCGCAGTACGCGGCGGTGCGCATCCTCGGCGAGACCGCCGACGGCGCGAAGCTGCCCGGTACCGGCCTCGGCGGGATCGACTTCGCCGAGCTGGCGGGCAGCATGGGTGTCCACGCGGTCACGGTCACCGAAGGTCCCGAACTCGCGGCCGCGCTGACCGCGGCGTTCGTGGACCAGCGGCCGACGCTGGTCCACGTGCACGTCGACCCGAACCTCGCGTCGCTCTACTGACTCCCGTTACGTCCACTGTGGACGTAACGGTTCACGACTGGGGCTTGGTCACCTTCGGGTCCGCTTCGGTGGCCTGCTGGGTGGCCAGGTCCCATTCGGCCGCGTCCGACAACGCGGCGGCGGCCTCGGGGGCCCCGCCGTGCAGCAGGCGGGCGACCTCGCCGCGCAGGGTGACGAACTCGGCGGACTCGCGGGTGGTGATCTGGTCGCGGTCGGCGGGCAGGTCCACCGTCAGGTCCGCGACGATCGACGCCGGGGACTTCGACAGCACCAGGATGCGGTCCGAAAGGTAGACGCTCTCGTCGATGTCGTGCGTGACCACGAGCACCGTCGAACCCTGCTCGCGCTGCACCCGCCGGGTCAGGTCCTCCAGCTCGAACCGCGTCTGCGCGTCCACCGAGGCGAACGGCTCGTCCATGAGCAGCAGCGCCGGGCGTCGCGCGAGCGCCCGCGCGATCGACACCCGCTGCTGCATCCCGCCGGAAAGCTGCCACGGGTACTTCTTCCCGACCCCGGCCAGTCCGACGTGCTCCAGCGCCTCCTGCGCCGCCGCGCGCCGTTCGGCCTTGCTCATCGGGCGCCAGCGCAGCGGGAACTCGACGTTCTTCGCTACCGAGAGCCAGGGGAACAGCGAACGGCTGTAGTCCTGGAAGACCACGGCGAGATCGTCGGGGACGCCGGAAACCCGGTCACCGTGCAGGGTGACCTCGCCGGACGTCGGCGCCGTCAGGCCGGCGACGCAGCGCAGCAGCGTCGACTTCCCGCAGCCGGACGGGCCGACGATGCTGGCCAGCTGGCCGGACTCGACGGTGAAGGACAGGTTGTTGACCGCGACGTGCGCGGCGGCGCCGGTGCCGTACTGGTGGTTGAGGCCGGAGACCTCGAGCATGGTTGACATTGACTGTCCTCAATAGACCTTTAGGTACGAGTGGGCTGCCAGGCCAGCACCCGGCGTTCCACCGCGAGGAACGCCGCGTTGAGGCCGTAGCCGAGCAGGCCGAGCAGGACCAGCCACGACCACATGAGCGGGAAGTCGAACTGCTGTTGCGCGGTCAGCAGCGAGCGGCCGATGCCGAACGACGAGCCGACCAGCTCCGAAACGACCATCAGCAGCAGCGAGATCGACAGGCTCAGCCGCAGGCCGGCGAAGATCTTCGGGGCCGCGGCAGGCAGCACCACCGAGGCGATCCAGTACCGCCGCGGTGTCCGCATCGATCGCGCGGTGTCCACTTTGACCTTGTCGACCGACCGGACCCCGTCCACGGTGTTGAGCAGCACCGGCCAGATCGCGCCGAAGACGATCGAGCCGGTCTGCATGCCAGGGCCCAGTCCGAACAGGATCACGAACACCGGGATCAGCGCGGGTGGTGGCACGGAACGGAAGAACGCGAACAACGGGCCGACGTAGTCGGTCGCGGTCCGCGAGCGGCCGATGGCCGTGCCGAGCGCGACGCCGAGGACACCCGCGGCGGCCCAGCCGCCGAGTGTCCGGCCGAGACTGGGGAACACGTTGTCGTACACCGCGTCGGTCAGGAAGACCTGGGACGCCGGACCGGTGAACCACAGGTGCGCCGCCGTCGTCACGATCTGGGTCGGTGGCGGGAAGAACGGGTTCGGCAGCAGCCGGGTCACCAGTTCCCACAGCACCACCAGCGCGATGAAGACCAGCCAGTTCCGCAGCAGCGCCGAAACACCGCGGCCGACGCGGGTGCCGACCCGGCCGGAGAACGTGAGACTCATACCGTCGCCTCCCTGTCCACCGTGCTCCACCGGAACAGCCGCTTGCCGAGCCGTTCGAGGCCGTCGTTGATGAGGAAGCCGAGCAGGCCCGCGACGACGGTGCCCGCCAGCACCAGGTCGAACCGGGTGCTGCCGGTACTCGCCTGGAGGATGAAGCTCCCGATGCCGAGCTGCGACCCGGCGAGGAACTCGGTGCTCACGATCGCGATCAGCGCGATCGTGGCGGACAGCCGGATCCCGGTGAACACGAACGGCGCGGTGTGCGGCAGCGCGACCGAGGTGAGCGACCGGGCACGGCTGGTGCCGTACGCCCTCGCCGTCTCCATCAGCACCGGGTCGATCTCGCCGAGCGCGTAGATCGTGTTGAACATGATGGGCCACACCGCGGCGTACACACCGAGCGTGATCTTCGACTCCGGGCCGCTGCCGATCAGCAGCAGTACCAACGGGATCAGCGCGACCGAGGGGATGGGCCGGAGGAACTCGACGACGGTCGCGGTGGCGGCGCGCAGGCCGGGAACACTGCCGAGCAGCAGCCCGGCGGGAACCGCGATCGCGACCGCGATGAGCAGCGCGATCGCCCACGCGAGCAGGGTCGCGATGACGTCGCGGAGGAACGACACGTCACCGAGCAGCTGGCCGATCGTGGCCAGCACCGTGCTCGGCGGGGGAAGGAACGTCTGGTCGATCAGGCCGGTCCGGCAGGCCGCTTCCCAGAGCAGGAAGAAGCCGACCAGACCGGCCAGACCACGGAGAAAGCGTGTCACGTCAGTTGGTGACCTGCGGGGCGATCATCGGCGCGGCGTCGATCTTGGCCGGGATCGCGCCCATCTGCTGCATCAGGTCCGGGACCCGCTGGAGACGCCGGGGGTCCAAAGTGGACACGAAGGTCGGCAGCGTGAGCAGCGACGCGGTGTCCTGGTCGACCTTGGCGTACTTGACCGCCAGCGGCTCGATCTTCGCGCGGTCGGCCGCGTCCCTGGTCGCCTTCTGCATGGCGCGCTGGAAGGCCGCGAGGGTCTTCGGGCTCTCCGTGACGAACTTGCCGAGCGCGCCGTAGCCCGCCAGCGGGAAGTCCTGCGTCGCACCACTCGCCGCGTCGGCGAGCGGGACGGCGCCCGCGGTCTTCCCGGCCTGGGTCAGGAACGGCTCGGCCAGGTATCCCGCGTCGATGTCCTTGTTCTTCAGCGCGGCCGCCACGTTCGACATCTGCATCGTGACCCAGTTGACCTTGTTCGGGTCGACGCCGTGGTCCTTGAGCACCGAGCGGGTGAGCAGGTCGGACGCGGTGTTCTTGGCGGTGATCGCGACCTTCTTGCCCTCCAGGTCGGCGATGCCCTTCACCGAGGAGTTCGGGCCCGTGATGATTTCGTTGCTCTTCGGGCTGGCCGACACCGCGTCCGCGACGAGCCGGATGTCCGCGGTGTTCTTGGCCTTCGCGCTGAAGAACGGCTGGTAACTGGAGAACGCGATGTCCGCTTCGCCGCTGATCAGCTTGGTGAGCGAAGCCTGCCCGTCCGACGCTTCGAGGACCTGGACGTCGAGGCCCTCGGCCTTGAAGTAGCCGCCGTCCGCCGCGAGCCGCAGCGGCGTGGTGTCGATGACGGACATGACGGAAACCTTGATGGTGGACTTCTCCAGCCCGCCCGAGCCCCCGCTCGACGTCGAGCCGTCCGAACCGCCGAGCAGGCCGCAGCCGCTCACGGTGGTCGCGACAATGGCCGCCAGCGCAAAGTGGATCGTGCGGCGCCGCACGGGGGCGCCGTTGGTGGCGGATGTGAACAAGGTCAGCTCCTCGCAGATGTCACGGTGTGGATGGATGTGTCGTCGCGCTGCACGTTCGGCCGTTCACCTGCTCCTGCGAGCACCCCGATGGCATCCCGAGTCGGACGTAGGTCGGTCATTGTGTACGCCGTGGATCTCGCTCGGATCACGGTAAGCGTTTCGTTTTTCGGTACACCGGCTGAATTCCGGGTCGCCCCCAGCATGCCGCGTCGGGTGTGACAGGTTGTCTCCGGGTGTCCAGAAGCGGACGTATCCGGCGCGTAGTGGCTCGCCACGCCGAGAGCTCGCGCCGGGTCGGCGGCGTCGACAATAGACAGCGTGCCGGCGGATTTAGCCCGCTGCGTGACCAAAAGCTCACTGCCTGTCGAGAGGTTCAGACCTTTGGTCGAAGAGAAACCGCTTTCTCCGGTGGGGCCGCGGCCGCCTTCGCCGACCGGCATCGGGCCGAGGGGCCGATGCCGCGTCGGGGCGGTCGTGGAGATTCTGTCCGGCACGGTCAGCCGACCACCTGGGGGACGATCATGGGCGCGGCGTCGACCCCGGTGGCGATGGCGCCCATCCGGAGCATGAGGTCGGGCACCCGCTGCAGCTGCCGCGGGTCCACTGTGGATCGGAAGGTCAGCAGCGTGGTGCGGGCGGCGGTCTCGGCGTCCACCCCGGCGTACTTCACCATGAGCGGCTCGATCTTCGCGCGGTCGGCCGCGTCGCGGGTCGCACTGAGCATGGCGCGCTGGAAGGCGGCGACGGTCTTGGGGCTCTCGGTGACGAACCTGCCGAGCGCGCCGTAGCCGGCGGTGGGGAAGTCCCGAGTGGACCCGGTCGCGGTGTCCACGACGGACACCGAGCCCACGGCCTTGGCGGACTGCGTGATGAAGGGCTCGGTGAGGAACGCGGCGTCGATGTCGCCGTGTTTGAGCGACGCGGCGACGTTGGGGAGGGCGACGGGCGTCCACGCGACGTGGGAGAAGTCGACACCGTGGTCCTGCATGACCGACTTGGTGAGGGTGTCGGACATGGTGTTGGGCGCGGTGATACCGATCCGCCTGCCCGCGAGGTCGGCGACGCTCCGGACCGGGGAGCCGGGGAGGGCGACGACGGCGGTGCTCCCCGGCGCGGCCGACGAGGCGTCGGCGACCAGCCGGATGTCGGCGGTGTTCTTGCTCTTGGCGGCGAAGAAGGGGGTGTAGCTGGAGTAGCCGATGTCGACCTCGCCGCCGATGAGCTTGGTCAACGCGGCCTGGCCGGTGGCGGCCTCGGTGGCTTCGACGGTGAGGCCCTCGCGGGCGAAGTAACCGCCGTCCTGCGCGAGCCGGAAGGGCGCGGTGTCGATGGTGGACATCACGGCGACCCTGATGGACGGCTTCTCGAGCCCGCCGGATCCGGCGGCCGGGGAGTGGTCCGGACCACCGAGCAGACCGCATCCGCCCAGTGCGGCCAGTGCCGCGGCGAAGGTCACCCCGGACACGGCGCGCGGTCCGCGTCGGCCGCTGGTGCCGGTGCCGGATCCGAACAAGGCGTGCTCCCTGGGGAGGAGTTCTCGGTGGTCGACCGAGGTACGCGTGGAGGTGTGCGGCCCTCGGAGGGGGACTCGCGGGTCACTGTAGAGAACGTGACCACATGCTCACAATGGGTCTATTTCAGAGCAAACCAAAGTGGTCTAGCTCACCCGTTCGGCTTCTTGCGGCGAACTCTTGGGCCACATGCAGTAGCCGTTAACCCTGCGTATAGCGGCATGATCACATCCAGCGATGTCCGGTTCGCTGTCCGATTGTGCAGGGAGTCCTCGCCGATTTTGGGAGGGTTACATCTTGCCCGGTCGTTCGCTACCCTCAGCACCTACGGTGATGTGCCTACCACCGATGTGGTGAGAGAGAGTGCCTGGATGGCCGATCAAGTCGATCCACGGTCTCGTCTGTGTTCCTCTTCGGGGGTAGGTCGTCCCTTCAGCCTGGCCAACAGAGCCGCCGCGCTGGTGGGTTAGGCCGTCGGATCGAATGAGAACCAGTGCAGGGACCGGTAACCGATGCTCGAACTGAACCGCTGCCGCTCGAGGGAGCGGGGTTCGACCGTCGCATTGTCGCGTTCTCGGCGGGGGGCAGTGACAGGAACCGGCGGGGATCTCGACCTATTCCCCCATTCGGGTAACCTCTTCCGCTGGAATCCCGCCGCCTGGACGGTGTCCCGGTGGCCGGGAGCGTGCGGTTAGAAGTGGTCGAAGACAACACGGGGCGCCCGGGAACTTCGGGGCGTCGGAACGAGCAGGGCTTTGCCAGCCCGGACGACAATGGTGGTGCGGCGGTGCCGAACGAAGACACCGCGGGGGTAGGAGGGACCCCTGCGCAGACTCTCGGAGCGGATCCGGGACGACGAACCGGGATCTTCACCGGTATGCGCAACTGGCGGCTGCGGACGAAGCTGGCCGCCATCCTCATCATCCCCACCCTGACCGCACTGGTGCTCGGCGCGCTGCGGGTCGTCGACGACGGCAAGCGCGCGAGCCAGTTCCAGCACACCGCGGACCAGGTCGCCTTCGCCGTCAAGATCACCACGGTGGTGCACGAGCTGCAGAGCGAACGCGCGCTCGCGGTCAGCAGGCTGGCCTCCGGTGACGCGCTCCGCCAGACCGGCCTCGACGCGCAGATCTCCCGGGTCGACCGCGTGGTCGACGACCTGCGTGCCTCGGCGAGCTCGCTGAACACCGACGACCAGGCCACCAGCGACCGGTACTCGCGCGGTCTCCAGCGGCTCGACGCGCTGCGCCCGCTGCGCGGCGCGATCAGCACGACGTCCTTCTCCGATCTGATGGTGTTCAACACCTACACCTCGATCCTCGACTCGCTGATCCAGCTCGGCCGCGAGGTCACCACCGCGGTCAGCGACCGCGACGTGCTCCGGCTCGGGTCGAGCACGCAGGCGGTCAGCGAGGCCAAGGAGTTCCTCTCCCGCTCCGACGCCTCGCTCGAGGTGGCCGCCTTCCGCAACGCCTTCCCCGGCGACCTGCTGGACCAGACCCGCGCCGCGGCGGCGTCCGGTGACGCCGCGATCTCGTCGTTCCTCGCGAACTCGACCGAGGACCAGCGCCAGCTCTACTCCGACACCGTTTCCGGCCCCGAGGTCGACGACCGGCGCCGGATCCAGACCTCCGCGTTCGCCTTCGCCCAGCAGGGCCAGCCGCCGAACATCGACGGCGCGCTGCTCGACAAGGACAGCAGGGTAGCCGCGGAGAAGCTGCGCGCGGTGGAGAGCAACCTGCTCGCCCAGCTGCGGACCCGCGCCGACGAACTGGCGAGCAACGCCTTCAGCTCGGCGATCGTCAACAGCGCGATCGTGCTCGCCGCGCTCATCGCCGCGCTGGCGCTGATGCTGCTGGTCGCCCGCCTGATGCTGCGCCCGCTGCGAATCCTGCGGACGAACGCGCTCGACGTCGCCTACACCCGGCTGCCCGCCACCGTGCAGGCGATCCTCGACGATCCCGACCCGATCAACGCCTCGAAGAAGGCCGTCGAGCCGGTGCCGGTCACCTCACGCGACGAGATCGGCGAGGTGGCGCGCTCCTTCGACGTCGTCCACGAGCAGGCCGTCAAGATGGCCGCCGAGCAGGCACTGCTGCGGGAGAACGTCAACGGCATCTTCGTGAACCTCTCCCGGCGTTCGCAGCGGCTGGTGGAACGCCAGCTCGGCGTGATCGACCGGCTCGAGGCCGACGAGCAGGACCCGGACCACCTCGCCAGCCTGTTCGAGCTCGACCACCTCGCGACCCGGTTGCGCCGCAACGGTGAGTCGCTGCTGGTGCTTTCCGGCGCCGGGCTGGCGAAGTCGGTGCCCAAGCCGGTGCCCGCCGCCGACGTCATCGGCGCCGCGGTGTCGGAGATCGAGCAGTACGCCCGCATCGAGGTCGGCATCGTGCCCGACGTCGCGGTGCAGGGCCTGGCGATCCACGACCTCGTGCACGTGCTCGCCGAGCTGCTGGACAACGCGACCTACTTCTCCGAGCCGGAGACGAAGATCATCGTGCGCGCGGTGGTCACCAGGAAGAAGGCGCTCGCGATCCAGGTCACCGACCACGGCGTCGGGATGACCGAGGACCGGCTCAACGAGATCAACCAGCGTCTGGCCGACCCGCCGGACCTGGACGTCTCGGTGACCCGGCGGATGGGCCTGTACGTGGTCGCGCGGCTGGCGCAGCGCCACGGCATCGAGGTCCGGCTGCGCGAGAACGAGGACATCGAAGGCGGCGTGATCGCCCGCGTCGTGGTGCCCGCCGAGCTGCTCACGCAGCTGCGGTCCGCGCCGCAGCGGCTCACCCCGCCGCCCGCCAACCGCGCCGAGACTTCGCTGCCGGGCCTCGTGCCGCCGATGACGCCGCTCGAGAGCACGCCGCCCCCGCCGTCGCTGCCCCCGGCTCCCGCCGCCGCGCCGACGCCCCCGGCCGCTCCGCCGCCTCCGGCGCGGGACCCCGCGGCCACGGCGAGCGGCGGCCTGGTGCCGCTGGACCAGCCGATCAGCCTCGACGACCTCGTCGCGGGCAACAACGCGGCCGGCCCGTTCACGAACGCGGCGGGTCCCTTCACCAACGCCGCGGGCCCGTTCACCAGTGCCGGGTCCTCGGCCGAGGAGACCCCGGCCTGGCCGACCGCGGACGACCTCGCGGGCCCAGGGAACGGCGAAGGCGCGAGCCTCGCCGAGTCGCGGTTCGCTCCGCTGGTGCTGCCGAAGCGCGAGCCGATGTACGTCGCGCCGGAGGAGTCGCAGCCCGCCGGTGACCTGGCCGACTCCGACGCCGCCGCCCTTGAGGACGATGTACCCACCCGGAGGCTGCCCATCTACCAGTCGGTCCTGTCACGCTGGTTCAGTGAGAGCGACGAGAACGGGGGCGCCGACGAGCTCGGCGCGTCGTCCGGAGCCGACACGCCCGATCAGGCGCCCGAGCCGGAAGTCGTGCCGGAAGCCGCACCGGAAGAACAGTCCCCGAGCGCGGCGGAGCCAAGCCCGGCAGCGGAGGAACCGCTTCTGCCGCAGGACGGCGACGACGGCTGGCACAGCGCGTCCGACGACGGCTGGAGCGCGGCGCAGTCACTGCTCGAGTCCAAGGGCGAGGAGATCACCACGGCAGGGCTGCCCAAGCGCATCCCGAACGCCTACCTCGTCCCCGGCTCGATCGAGCCCGCCCCCGTGGCCGAACCGGCGGTTTCGCTGGCCGACACGACCGTCGGACTGCCCGGCGCGGGTGCGATCACCCGCTCGGCGACGGCGGCACGGAGCAGGATGGCAAGCTTCCAACGTGGATACACGTCGGGGAGGCACGCGTTGAAGGATCGTGCGACCGGGATTCCGGGTTCGGCCGAGGACAGCAGTGAGGAGTCAAGGTGACACGGGCGGGTGCGATGCAGCCGGGTGGCGGTTCGGCACAGCCGAGCGGTCAGACGAGCAAGGCGGGCAGTGCCGGCAGTTTCGCCTGGCTGATCACGGATTTCGTGCACCGGGTGCCAGGAGCGGCCCATGCCGTCGTGGTGTCGGCGGACGGGCTGCTGCTGGCGGCCTCACGCGGGCTGCCGAAGGACAGGGCGGATCAGCTCGCGGCCGTCGCCTCGGGGCTGACCAGCCTCGCGCGCGGCGCGGCGAAGGTGTTCGAGGGTGGCGCCGTCGCGCAGACGGTGGTCGAGATGGCGAACGGCTTCCTGTTCCTCATGCAGGTGTCGGATGGTTCGTGCCTCGCGGTGCTGGGTTCGCCGGAGAGCGACATCGGTCTGGTCGTCTACGAAATGACGCTGCTCGTCGAGCGGGTCGGTCAGCAGCTGACACCGGAGATGCGGGCGCAACTGCAGGGCGCGACGAGGCGCTGACGGCTGGGGAACCGAGGAGAATGCCGTGGATGACGGACGCTTGAGGGGCGATGGCCGGCTCGGTGACGACTTCTCGGGTAGCTGGGCCGAGCGCAGCGGCGAGGACAGCCGTGAGGACTGGAAGTCGTTCCGGGAACGGGTCGATCGCGAGTGGCGGATGCGGCGCGGCAGCGGCCCCGGTGAGTTCGAGCCTGCCGGGTTCGAACCGGCCGGGAGCGAGTCGTCGCGACCGGAGGACCCCTACGCGGAGCACGATCCCGACCTGCACGCGCCGGGCAACCGTGACCGCCTCTTCGGCGGGCCGAGTTCCGAGCTCTTCGGCGGCGTGAGCGGTCCGCTGTACACCACCGGGGAACTGGCGGCCTACAGCGCGAGCCGGGACGGTTCGCAGGGCCCGGACTCCGCGGAGCTGGCCGCCGCGCTACCGCAGCAGGCGCAGAACGAGTACGTCGACGAGCAGTTCGAGGAGACCCAGTCCTCCGGTCTCGTCCGTCCGTACTTCCGGACAAGGGGCCGGACCCGGCCCTCGTACGACCTGGCCATCGAGGCGCTGATCTCGACCAGTGAGCATGGGCGCGTGCTCGACCGGGTGCGCGTTCCCGAACACCGGTCGATCTGCGATCTGTGCCTCGACACCCGCTCGGTCGCGGAGGTGGCGGCGCTGCTGCGGCTGCCCCTCGGCGTCGTCCGGGTCCTGATTGGTGACGTGGCGGGTCTCGGCCTGGTGCTGGTGCACACCAGCGGCGCGGCCGTCGGCGACCGCCCGAGTATCGAGTTCATGGAAAGGGTGCTCAGTGGGCTTCGGAGAATTTGACTCCGACGCGAACGCGCCGCAGGTGACCGGTCCGACGTCGTCGGCCAAGATCGTGGTGGCCGGCGGGTTCGGATCGGGGAAGACGACACTGGTCGGGGCGATCTCGGAGATCGACCCGTTGACCACCGAGGCCATGATGACCGAGGCGAGTGTCGGGCACGACGACACCACGGCCACCCCGAACAAGACGACCACCACGGTCGCCATGGACTTCGGCAGGCTCTCGCTCGACCAGGACCTGGTGCTGTACGTGTTCGGCACGCCGGGCCAGCACCGGTTCTGGTTCATGTGGGACGACCTCGCGGTGGGTGCCATCGGCGCCGTCGTGCTCGTGGACACCCGGCGGCTCGCCGACGCGTTCCCCTCGATCGACTTCTTCGAGAACCGGAAGCTGCCGTACGTGGTCGCGATCAACTGCTTCGACCGCCTGCTGCATCACCAGATCGAGGACGTCCGGCACGCGCTCACCATCGCGCCGTCGGTGCCGATCATGGCCTGTGACGCGCGGGAGCGGGAATCGGCCAAGCAGGTGTTGATCTCGGTCGTGCAGCACGCGATCGCGCACGATACGGCGTTGCGGGCGGGTTAAGGACGGAGATGGGAGAAGCGGATGCGGCCGTTGGGGTGAACTCGGCGTGCTTCACCCGCTTCGGGGAGTGGTGCCGCCGACCGGAGGATGGAAAGGGCCGTTTCCTTCGGTACGGTCGGGGCCGAAACTGCCCGATCAGGCGATCGGTAACGTGGTTGACCTGCACGGACAGCTCGCCACGCCCCGGTTGTCGTTACCCCTGCGGAGTGACCCACGGATGCGTGGTTCGGCATGCGTCGGCGCGGTCCGCGTCCGCGCGCGCACGTACGGTGCCGAAGTCGTCCATAATGACGGACTCGACACTCTTGGCGGGCCGAATACGCTGGAAGCGAGCGTCTTCGGCACGTGCCGGCGGACGCTTCGCTCGTGATGGGCACCCGCGAACGCGACGACAGCTTGGAGGGGCAGTGACGGCTTCCGGCCAGCAGCAGGGCACTTTCGGCTGGCTCATCACGGATTTCGTGCGCCGGGTACCCGGCGCCGCGCACGCCGTGCTGGTGTCGGCCGACGGCCTGCTTCTCGCGCCGTCCGAAGGACTCCCGCAGGAGCGTGCCGAACAGCTCTCCGCGGTGGCGTCCGGGCTGATCAGCCTCACCCAGGGCGCGGCGCGCTGCTTCGAAGCCGGTGGTGTGAACCAGACCGTGGTCGAGATGGAGCGGGGTTACCTGTTTCTGATGTCCGTTTCGGACGGTTCTTCGCTGGCGGTGCTCGCCGCGCCGACGTGCGACATCGGCACCGTGGCCTACGAGATGACGTTGCTGGTGGAGCGGGTCGGGCAGCAGATCACCCCGGAACTGCGCGCGCAGCTGCAGGGCGGCGTACGTGGGTAGCGTGCGATGAGGATCACCGGTTTCGACGACCCGGACACCAGCGGCTGGGAATCACTGCACCGGGGCACCGAGCGGGAAGGCATCGACTCGCCGAGCCGCTTCGACATGAGCACGCTGGCGATGCGTGTCGTGCCGAAGCGCCAGCCGCCCCCGCCTCCACCACCGCCGCGGCCACGTCCCCGGCCGGAGGGTTACGCCGATCCCGGCGCCCGCGGCTGGCACGCCCCGGGGTCCCCCGGGGTCGAACCCCGCCCCGTCGCCGAGCCCGTGCCCGACCCCGGCTGGGAAACCGCGAGTGGCCACGTCACCGCGGTGCCCGCGGAGCCGCGGTGGGATCCGGCCGACGGCTGGCAGGGCGCCCCGGTGCCCGAGCCCGGTCCGCTCGTCGCGGTCCCGCCACCCGTCGAGTTCCCGGCGACCCCGTCCGGTTCGCGCGTGCGCCCGTACACGCGGACCGGCGGCCGGACCCACTCCGAGCACAACATCGCCCTGGAGGCGCTGGTCTCCACCAGCGAGGACGGGCGGCGCTACCGCGGTGTGCGGTCGGTCGAGCACCGCCGGATCTGCGACCTGTGCCTGGACACCCGCTCCGTCGCGGAGATCGCCGCGCACCTGCGGCTGCCGCTCGGCGTGGTGAAGGTGCTCGTCGGCGACATGGCGGAGGCCGGGCTGGTGCTGGTCCACCAGACCCAGCTGGTGCTCGGCGACCGGTCCTCGCGCGAGTTCATGGAACGCGTCCTGGCCGGACTCCGCGCCCTGTAAGGGTTTCCGACGAACTGCTACGAAAGCGGCTGACAGCCTGGTTGCCTGGGGTAGTTGTCCGTGCGCGTCTTGTCGTAGGCGTTCCGTAGGCTCGGCCAGTGCGATGCGACAACAGCGCCACCTTGCTGGCCTTCGCGGACGAGTCCTACAAGGAGGCGTCCAGCGGTGGTTTCTACGTGCTCGCCGCCGCGGTCTTCTCCGAAGTCGTACATGGAGAGATCCGCGACGCGATGTGTGGGATCAAGGGGCGCCGCCGGGTTGGCAAGCTGCACTGGAACGAGATGGATTCGGCGCAACGCGAGGTAGCTGCCAAGACGCTCGCGGAACAGCCCGGATTTCATGTCGTCGCGATCGGCTCACCTGTGCCGACGAGACGTCAGGAACGGGCCAGGGCCTGGTGCCTGCGGCGGCTGGTCGTGGAACTGCACGGCTTCGGAGTGGACTCACTCGTACTCGAAGCACGGACTTCGGTGCTGAACGCACGTGACGTCGACACAGTGAAGGGCGCGCGGTTCGCGTTGCCAAGAGGAACGCGTTTCTGGGTGTCGCACTTGCCGGGGAGGGACGAGCCGCTGTTATGGGCCGCCGACATCGTCGCCGGTGCGATGCGTGCCGACAAGGAAGGGCGCTCGGCGTGCCGGCAGCTGCTGCGCGACTGCGTCTACGAGATCGAAGTGGAAACCGACTGCTGATTTCGGGATCGCGGCCTGGACATGCGTAAGGCCAGGGTCCTGGTCTGCCCCAGGTGCACCTGGCCTTGCGACTCACGTTCCGCCCACGACGAAACATTCGACGTTCAGCGTAACACAGCTCGCGGAAGCCGCATAAGCACGAGTCCGCGTCACTCCTCGACCAACGCGGCGGAAGTGATGCGGTGCAACGGATATCGCTCGTTGTCCGCGCCCTCCAGTACTCCGCTGCCGACGCGCACCGGTCGCACCACCCGCTGGCTCGCCGTACCCCGCGAGTCGACGAAGCCGATCCACACCTCGCGGCGTCCCAGCGTCGCGCGGGACAGCAGCTCCAGCGTCGCCGAGGTGTCCGCGCCGCCGCCGACCGGGGCGCGCACGGCGGCACCGCGACGGCGCGCGGAGGCGGCGTCGCCCGCGCGCAGGTTCGACACGATCCGCCCGGCCTGCTCGTCGGTCAGCACGGCCGGTTCCCCGGTGCCCCGCCGCGCGGCGCGGGCCTTGGCAGGCAGCCGTCGTCCGCCGTGCCGCAGGTCGAGGACGCGGCCGTCCGGGCCCTCGGCGGCGGGGGCGAAACCGGCGGCACGCAGCCCGTCGATCACCTCGGCGAGCGGGAAGGAGCTGATCAGCACGGTCGGCGCGATCAGCCGCAGGTCGTACTCCTCGGCGACCGGGTTCGCCAGCACCTCCGCGAGCAGCGCTTCGTCGTCACAGCGCAGGAAGGATCCGGCGGCCCCGCCCCGCAGGCGGCCGTGCCGCCGCGCGACGTCGTCGACGAGGTAGCTCAGCGCCTGCGGCACCGGGGTGGCCGACTTTGTGCGGAACAACGCGTGCAGCTCGTCCGCGGTGCGGCCGGTGTCGAGCGCGCGCCGCACGGACGCCTCGGTGATCCGGTAGACGGTGGCGTGCCCGGCGGATTCGACGTCGGCGACCGCGGCCATCTCGGCGGCCAGTTCGGGCTCCAGCGGCCCGGGCGCCACGACGGTCAGATCCGCCTGCACCAGCACGTGGTCCACCGGCGCGGGCAGCGCGTCGAGGATCGCCTCCACGGCACGCGGCCGGTCCTCGTCGAGCAACGCGCGCGCCGCGCTGGTGAGCGCGCCGAGGCCGACGAAGCCCAGCGTGGTGGCCTCGGCCATGGTCCAGCGGACCGTCTCGTCCCGCAGCCGTCCGCCCCGGCGCGGCGCGCGCCAGGCCAGCACCGCGACGAGTTCGTCCGTGCTCTTCACCCCGTCGCCCGCCGGGAGCTCGGCCAGCGCCGCGAGTACCCGCCGCCGCGCGACCGGCGCGAGCGGGCGCCGCAGTTCCTCCGACAGCGGCGCGATCGGCTTGTCCTTGGCGTCCCGCCCGCCCGCGAGCCCGGGCAGCCTCGGCAGCTCCAGCCACGCCTGGGCCAGGGTGATCCAGCGCTGTGCCGCCGGGGAGGCCAGCCAGGAGTCCATCAGCGTCGTCGGCACCCACTCCGGCGTGGCCGCCTCGCTGTCGGCGACCAGCCCGGCGCCGACGGCGAGCTCGGCCAGCAGCGTCGCGTGTGCTTCCTCGATCTCCAGGTCCTTGGCGAGTTTCCGCAGCTCGCGCACGCCGAGCCCACCGGACTTCAGCACCGGCGGCGGCTGCTCGGCCCATGAGGTCAGCAGCGCCTCGGTGTGCCGGAGCAGCTCCATCGCCTCGCCGGCCGCCGTTTTGTCCACTGTGGACGTCTGATGTGGATGGACCGGGAGGTCCGGTTCGGACAGTGACCGTTCGGTGAAGACGACGCCGCCACGCAGGGCGATCCCGAGTTCGCGGGGCAGCTCGACCGTCTGGTCGTCGCGCCGCAGCAGCAGTCCGCGCGCGAGCAGCCGCTGCACCGGGGTTTCCGCGCGCGCCAGCGGGAGGTCGTGCGTGGCGTCGCGGGTGCGGCCGATGGGCGGGCCGGCCGCCAGTTTCGTCAGCAGCGCGTGCTCGTCCGAGCCGACCTCCGCGAGCAGCGTCTCGACGTCGGCTCCCGCCAGCGCGGGCGACGGCGCGCCGAGCCCGGCGGGGAAGGGACCGAGCGCGTCCCGCGCCGACGGCGGTACACGCAGCGCGTCGTCGGAACCCCAGACGAGCGCCCGCGCCCGCAGCCGGGCGAGCGCGGCGGTGACGTCGGTTCCGACGAGCGCCGCGACGGCGGCGAGCGGCACCGGATCGGCGTCGGCGCCTTCGAGCAGGAGGGCGTCGAGCACGGCGAGGGTGAACGTGTCGAGGTCCTCGCAGGCCCGCGCGATCGAGCCGGGGGTGCCCGCGCGGGTGGCGAGCACGGTGGTGTCGGACGGGGGCGGGGTGGACAGATCACGCCGTGAGCGCAGCAGCGCGGTGAGCGTGTCGTCGGACTCCGCGCGCAGCCAGTCCGCCAAAGAGGTCGCGGGCATAGACGACCAGGATACCGGGCTGGTGCCGGTGGTCGAGCCGTGTTCAGGCAGACTGTGTACGCCAGCATCGGTCGGAGAAGCTCGTGGAGGGCGTTGTGGCGAAGGGTCAGCAGGACAAGAGCAAGGGCATCGACCCGACGTGGCCCGCGGAGAACGGTGAGCACCCGGTGACCGAGCTCGCCGCCGACCGCCAGGGCGCGCTGTCGCCGTTCGGCGACGTCACGTTCCCGCTCGAAGAGGTGCCCTACCGGCACCCGCGGACGGAGATCAACAAGTAGCGTTGTTACTGGTCAGTCACCCAGCTGGGGCCGCGTGGCGCCGGTCACGGGACTAGGGTTTCCCCCGTCCTATTCGGAGCTTCCCAGCGGGGGTAAGTGCCATGCCGGTTCCCGGTCCCGGGTATTCGATCACTGTCCGGGTCGAGGCCCCGGCGTCGTCCACCGCCGCGGGTGATCTGACCACCGCCGTCGGGCGGGTCGGCGGCGTGCTGACCGCGTTCGACGTCGTCGAGTCCCACGCGGACTCGATCGTGGTCGACATCAGCGCCAACGCGTTGTCGGAGAACCACGCGAGGGACATCACCGAGACACTGGACTCGCTGCCCGGCGTGCGGGTCCGCAAGGTCTCCGACCGGACCTTCCTCATTCACCTCGGCGGGAAGATCGAGGTCTCGCCGAAGGTCGCGCTCCGCAACCGTGACGATCTCTCCCGCGCCTACACCCCCGGCGTCGCGCGGGTGTGCCAGGCGATCGCGAGCAACCCCGAGGACGCCCGGCGGCTGACCATCAAGCGCAACACCGTCGCCGTGGTCACCGACGGCTCGGCCGTGCTCGGCCTCGGCAACATCGGCCCCGCCGCGGCGCTGCCGGTGATGGAGGGCAAGGCGGCGCTGTTCAAGAAGTTCGCCGGCGTCGACGCCTGGCCGGTGTGCCTGGACACTCAGGACACCGAGGAGATCATCAAGATCGTCAAGGCGATCGCGCCGGTGTACGCCGGGATCAACCTGGAGGACATCGCCGCGCCGCGCTGCTTCGAGATCGAGAAGCGGCTGCGCGAGCAGCTCGACATCCCGGTGTTCCACGACGACCAGCACGGCACCGCGATCGTCGTCGTCGCCGCGCTGCGCAACGCGCTGCGCGTGGTCGGCAAGAACATCGAGGACTGCAAGATCGTGGTCAGCGGCGTCGGGGCGGCTGGCTCGGCGATCATCCGCCTGCTGCTGCGCAAGAACCCGGCTGACATCGTCGCCGCGGACATCAACGGCATCGTGCACCCCGACCGCGGCGACCTCGACGACAACCTGGCCTCGATCGCGGCCGAGACGAACAAGCAGCGCGCGTCCGGCACGCTGCACGAGGCGCTCGTCGGTGCCGACGTGTTCATCGGCGTGTCGGCTCCCAACCTGTTCGGCGCCGAGCAGGTGGCCACGATGGCCGACGACGCCGTCGTGTTCGCGCTGGCCAACCCCGACCCGGAGGTCGACCCCCTGGAGGCGCAGCGCCACGCCGCCGTCGTCGCCACCGGCCGCAGCGACTTCCCGAACCAGATCAACAACGTGCTGGCGTTCCCCGGGGTGTTCCGCGGCCTGCTCGACGCGCACGCGCACAAGATCGACGACACCATGCTGCTGGCCGCCGCCGACGCGATCGCCGACGTGGTGGACAACGGCAAGCTCAACGCGTCGTTCATCGTGCCCAGCGTGTTCGACAACGCCGTCGCCCCGGCGGTCGCGGACGCCATCAAGAAGGCCGTGCGCGCGGAGGCCGCCGACCGGCCGTAGGGGAAACCCTGACCCGAGGCTCACCACCGTGGGGGACGGGGGATACGCCTGACGGTGGACGCCCCCACGGTGCCGTGTCCCTAGCCTGAATTTCGACGATGTCGTCGAATTAGGGGGTTTTGGGATGCGTTCGTCCGTCTCCCGCGGACTCGGCCTGCTGGCCACCGTGGTCACCGCGACCGCGATCGTCGTACCCGGTACCGCCGTCGCTGCCGACGGGAGCCCGCCGGTGCGGTGGGGCCCGTGCCCCGCCGATGTCGCGGCGCCGCAGCTGCAGTGCGGCACCGTCGACGTCCCGCTCGACTACCGGAAACCGGACGGGAAGAAGATCCAGGTCGCGGTGTCGCGCCTGGCCTCCGCGAAACCCGCGCAGCGTCGCGGGGTCCTGCTGATGAACCCGGGCGGGCCCGGCGGGCCGGGGCTGGCCATGCCCGCGCAGCTGGCCCAGGTCGGGCTGCCTGCGAGCGTGGCCGACAGCTATGACCTGATCGGGTTCGACCCGCGCGGGGTCGGCCACAGCACGCCGGTCACCTGCGACCTGAAAACGTTGCAGAGCAACGTGCCGCCGTACGCGCGTGACGCGGCCGACGTCGCGAAGCACGCCACGCTGGTGGCTGGCATCGCCCAGCAGTGCGCCACCTCGAAGACGGCGCCGATCCTGCCCTACATCACCACGGCGAACACCGCCCGCGACATGGACGTCATCCGGGCCGCGCTGGGCGAGAAGAAGATCTCGTACTACGGCGTTTCCTACGGCACCTACCTCGGCTCGGTGTACTCGACGCTGTTCCCGCAGCGGACCGACCGGGTCGTGCTGGACAGTGTCGTCGGGCCGACCGGCCTCGACGTCACCACCTCGCGCCGCTTCGCGCAGGGCTTCCAGGACCGCTTCCCGGACTTCGCGAAGTGGGCCGCGGCTCGTAACGACAGCTACGGGCTCGGCAGGACGCCGCAGCAGGTGACGGCGAACTACTTCGCGCTGGCCGAGCGGCTGGACCGGACGCCGGTCGGCGCGATCGACGGAGCCACCTTCCGCACCGGGGTGTTCGGGGCGCTCTACGCGAGCACGTCCTTCCCGAAGCTGGCGCAGCAGTGGCAGGCGCTGGTCCGAGGGGCCGTGCCCGCGGCCCTGCCCACCGAGGACGCCGCCCCGCCGCAGGACGTGATGGAGAACCTGCTCTCCGCGCAGCTGCACGTGGTCTGCAACGACGTCGCCTGGCCGCGGTCGGTGGCGACCTACCAGCACAACGTCGCCGAGGACCGGACGCGGTTCCCGATGTTCGGCGCCGCCGCGGCGAACATCTGGGCGTGCGCCTCCTGGTCGTCGGCGCCGATCGAGCCGCCGGTGAAGATCGGCGACAAGGGCCCGTCGAACATCCTGGTGGTGCAGAACCTGCGCGACCCGGCGACGCCGCTGTCCGGGGCGCGCGAGACCCGGCGCGCGCTGGGCGACCGGGCCCGGATGGTGACTGTGGACCAGGGCGGGCACGGGGTGTATCTGTTCGCGCCGAACGCCTGCGGCAACAACGCCGTCAACCGGTTCCTGGTGGACGGGCAGCGTCCGGCCCACGACACCGCGTGCGGTGCCGAAACCGGGAGCGCGTTCAGCGGGCTCTCGCCGGAGCAGCAGCGTCAGCGTGAGCAGGCACTGGAACGCCGCTCCGCACTACCTGTCCTCTGAGGTTCCGCGCAGGTCCGTGGGGGCCTCCCTGAGGGACTCCAGGTCCCTTGGGGAGGCCCCCACGGATCTTTCGCCGCGCAGTAGCCTCCTTCAGGTGAGTGAACTGAGCCATGTCGACGAGACCGGGGCGGCCCGGATGGTCGACGTCTCCGGCAAGACGGCCACGGCGCGGACCGCGCTCGCCGCCGGGACCGTGCGCACCACGGCCGAGGTACTGGGACTGCTGGCCGCGAACGGCCTGCCCAAGGGCGACGCGCTGGCGACCGCGCGGATCGCCGGGATCATGGGCGCCAAGAAGGTGCCGGAGCTGATCCCGCTGTGTCACCAGATCGCGCTGTCCGGGGTCAAGGTGGAGTTCGAGCTGGACGGCACGGACGTGCACATCCGCGCCACCGCGAAGACCACCGACCGCACCGGCGTCGAGATGGAGGCGCTGACCGCGGTCGCTGTCGCCGGGCTCGCCCTGCACGACATGATCAAGGCCGTCGACCCCGCCGCGACGCTCGACGACGTCCGGCTGCTGCGCAAGGACGGCGGCAAGACCGGAACCTGGGAGCGGCCATGACGTCCGCGCGTACCGCCCGCGTCGTCGTGGCCTCGAACCGGGCCGCGAAGGGGATCTACGAGGACAAGACGGGCCCGGTCATCGTCCGGTGGCTCACCGACCGCGGCTACGACGTCCCGGCGCCGGTGGTGGTCGAGGACGGCGAGCCCGTCGGGGTCGCGCTGCGGGCCGCCGTGGCGGACGGCGTCGCGGTCGTCGTCTCGACGGGGGGCACCGGGATCTCGCCGACCGACCGGACCCCGGACGTGACCCGCGGGGTGCTGGACTACGAGTTGCCGGGCGTCGCGGACGCGATCCGGGCCGCCGGGCTGCCCCAGGTGCCGACCGCGGTGCTCTCGCGCGGCGTGGCCGGGGTCGCGGGCAGGACGCTGGTGGTGAACCTCCCGGGGTCCAGCGGCGGGGTGAAGGACGGCCTCGGCGTGCTCGACGGCGTCCTGGACCACGCCGTGGACCAGCTCGCGGGTGGTGACCACCCCCGCGCGGCGCCCTCGGCGTCCGTGCCGGTCCGGGTGCTCCGGGCGGTCGTGACCGAAACGCCGCTCTCCGTCGAGGACCACGCCCAGCTCGTCGAGGACGCCGCCGCGGGAGCCGTGGTGACCTTCGGCGGGGTGGTCCGGGACCACGACGGCGGCCGCTCGGTGCGGGATCTGGTCTACGAGGGGCACCCGACCGCCACCGAGGTGCTCGCCTCGGTCGTCGCGGAGCTTTCCGCCCGCTGGACGGGTGTGCGGGCGGTCGCGGTGAGTCACCGGATCGGCCCGCTGGCCATCGGCGACGTCGCGCTGGCGTGCGCGGTGGCGGCCGAACACCGGGGACAGGCGTTCGCGGCGTGCGCGGAACTGGTGGACGAGCTGAAGGCCCGGCTGCCGATCTGGAAGCACCAGCACTTCACCGACGGCACCGACGAGTGGGTCAATTCGCCCTGAGCGGTCGCCAGCGCCGTTAAGGCCACCTTGTGGGCGTCCAACGCCCGCAAGGTGGCCTTAACGGCTTCTGGCCCGGTTCTGGGGCGCCGTAGGGGAGCAAGGGACCTTTGCTATCGCTCCGGGGCGGCGTCAGGGAGTCACAGTGGTACCAATGGTCACTTAAGCCACAACAGCCTCTTACTTCACGCCGGGCGCTGTGCTTCCGGTGCGGTGCCATGCGCCCCAATGTGGCGTTCGGTGCGTCAGACGCACCGAACGCCACATTGGGTGCGTTGAGCGCACCCAATGCCACATTGGGGCGTTCGTCCGCGTCACGGGGCCGGAGCCGGATACGCGGAGGCGCCCGCGGCCGGAAGAAGGCCGCGGGCACCTCGCGGAAATAGCCAGGACCCCACCGCCGGGGGAAAATCGCGGTGGGGTCCTGTCGAGTACGGCGAAGCCGCCGGACTCAAGCCTTCAGGCAGGCTCGGGTCACTTGGTGGCGAGCTTCTGGCCGACCACGATGAAGTCGGGGTTCGACACGTACTGCTTGTTCAGGTCCTGCAGCTTCTGGTAGCCGCCCTCGACCTTGAACTGCTCGGCGATCTTGGAGAGCGTGTCGCCCGCCGCGACGGTGTAGTCACCGTTCGGGTTCGAGCTGGCCACCTGGGTCACCGGGGCGACGGACTTGACCGGCGCCGGGGTGCTCTTCTTCGGGGTGACCTGCTTCTGCTGCTGCGGGGTGCTCTTCTTCGGGGTCACGGACTTGGCGGTGGAGCCGCCAGCGCCCTTGGCGCCACAGACCGGCCACGCGCCGATGCCCTGGCCCTGCAGGACGCGCTCGGCCACGGCGATCTGCTCCTCACGCGACGCGTTCTGCGCGCTGCCGGAGCCGCCGTAGGCCTTCCAGGTGCTCGGCGTGAACTGCAGACCGCCGCCAAAGCCGTTACCGGTGTTGGTGCTCCAGTTGCCACCGCTCTCGCACTGCGCGATGGCGTCCCAGTTGGTCGCCGACGCGGGGGTCGCGGCGATCGCGATGGGGGCGCCGACCGCGATGCCCGCGACAGCGACGCGAGCGATGTGGCGGGTAGCGGCGGACATCTTGCGGTGCTTGCCTCGGTAAGACATTTGAGTACTTCTCGTTTCCTGCGCCTACGAGACTGAGCTGAGGGTCAGGCCTGGGTTCGGCCTGTCCGTCCGTTGCCGGCCGGCTGACCTCGACTCCGCACGACGCGTCGTCTCGGTCCCCTCGTCCCTGTCCGGAATGCTTTCGCTCGGGGTATGGGTCCGGGGATCCGTCGGACAGGGCTAGGCGCTACGGATTCCCGGTCTTGCGTGGTCGGTCGGGGCCAACCGAAAAGCGACGGTACGTAACGAGAGCCGTGATCGGAAATTATTCGGGGTGTGACCTGTGTCACAGTAACAGCACAGAACCTTGCACGATTCGGTTATTTCCCCTGTTCAGAGGGCCGTTATCTGCTCGTTTCCTAGCCGAGATAAAACACAGATCGTGAGGTCTGCGTCACGTGTTTCGCGCAGCGAATGGCCCATTCGTGCGCGTGGCGAACGAAATAAGGCGGGCACCTTATCGATCTTCGCGGCGCGCGGCCAGCCCAAGGAATGACAAGCGTGTCAGCCACCCGCGAACGGGGGAAGGACATCCAGCCGGTCACTGTCACACAGCGTGCGACCGGTGTCCCGCACGGCGACCTCGTTCAGCAGGAGGCTCGCCGCGTCGAGGATGCGGCTGAGTCCGCCCGGGTGCAGCTCGCGCAGCAGCCGCACGGCGTCGGCCACGGTGGCGCCGCCGGGCAGCCGCACCTTCTCCTCTTCTGTACCCGCCGCGGCCCTCGCGGAGGCGAAATAGCGCACGAGTACCGACATCGGCGCCGCGGCGCCCTCAGCCGTCGTCTCCGTCATCTCAACCGCCGATCGCGCTCATCGGCCGGATCGGCTGCGCGAACCCGGCCTCGTTGATCTCGTGCCCGGCGAGCTTGCCCCACATCGTGCGCCGCCAGGCGTCCGCCACCTCTTCATCGCGCGCGCCCGCGCGCACGAGCGCGCGTAGGTCGGTCTCGTCGTTGCTGAACAGGCAGGACCGCACCTGGCCGTCGGCGGTCAGCCGGGTCCGCTCGCAGGCCGAGCAGAAGGGCCGGGTGACCGACGCGATCACGCCGACGTCGCCGGGGCCGCCGTCGACCAGCCAGCGCTCGGCGGGGGCGCCCCCACGCGCGACGGGGAACGGCGAGAGTTCGAACTCCGCACGGAGCATGCCGAGGATCTCCTCGGCGGTGATCATGTCCCGCCGGTTCCAGCCGTGCTGGGCGTCCAGCGGCATCTGCTCGATGAACCGGAGGTGGTAGCCCTCGGCGAGGCTGAACCGCAGCAGCGGCACGGCCTCGTGCTCGTTGAGCCCGCGCATCAGCACCGCGTTGATCTTGACCGGTGCCATGCCCGCGTCGCGGGCGGCGGCGAGGCCGTCCAGTACGTGGGAAAGCCGGTCGCGCCGGGTGATTTTGACGAAGGTGTCGCGGTCGACGCTGTCGAGCGAGACGTTGATCCGGTCCAAACCGGACCCGGCGAGCGCGGCGGCCCGCTTCGCGAGGCCGATCGCGTTGGTGGTCATGGACAACCGCGGCCGCGGTTCGAGCGCGGCGATCCGCGCGATCAGCTCCTCCAGACCGGGCCGCAGCAACGGCTCCCCGCCGGTGAGCCGGATGTCGGTGATGCCGAGCCGCTCGACGGCGATCCGCAGCAGGCGCAGCAGTTCGTCGTCGGTCAGCACCTGCTCGCCGGGCATCCAGTCGAGGCCTTCGGCGGGCATGCAGTAGGTGCAGCGCAGATTGCACCGGTCGGTCAGCGACACCCGCAGATCGGTGGCGACGCGGCCGAACGTGTCGAGGAGTTCCGGCTTGTCGGGACGGGGTTTCGCGGGCGTGCCTGCGGAGCCTCGGGTGCCGGGGACGCGAGGAAAACCGAGATCCACTGCTGTCATTGGCTCCAGCCTAACCCCGAACGTGACAAGTTAGACTGTTTCATGAAGTGAGCCGCTCGGTAGCCGAACGACCCGCGGCACACCGGTGAAAGGGTTACGTGATGTCGGGCACTACAGGGAAAACGTATCCCGTCAGCGCCGAAGAGCTCGGCAGGTTCGCGCAGCTGGGCCGGGAGGGCAGCACGCTCGCCGTGCTCCGGCACGCCAGGATCGCCGACCAGATGGGGCTCGCGCCCAGCGACCACAAGGCCTACGACCTGGTCAGCCAGGCCGAAGGGCCGCTGACCGCCGGCCGGATCGCCGAGCTCACCGGGCTTTCCACCGGCGCGGTGACCGGCGTCATCGACCGGCTGGAGAAGGTCGGGCTCGTCCGCCGCGTGCGGGATACGGAAGACCGTCGCAAGGTGCTCGTGGAGATCGTCCCGAACGCCGCGGCCAAGTTCGCACCGTTGTTCCAGTCGGCCTTGGAGGCGACGGAGCGGATCCTCGCCGAGTTCTCGCCCAGTGAACGGAAAGTGGTGGAGCGCTTTCAGAACGCGCTGCTCGACCAGATGCGCGCGGAGATCCTGGACAATTCCGGCTCCGCGTAGTTTCCACACCCGCCATGGCTATTCCGCAGGTGCGGGGATAATGTCCAAGGCATGCCGCAATTTCGGCTGTCCGAGGCAGCCAAACTCCTCGGCGTCAGCGACGACACCGTCCGGCGCTGGGTCCGTGCCGGTCAGCTGACCGCCACCGACGACGCCGCCGGGCGCAAGGTCGTCGACGGTGCCCAGCTCGCCGCCTTCGCCCGCGCACAGGCCTCCGGGCCCGAAGATCCCTCCGACGTCGGGCGGTCGGCACGCAACCGCTTCGTCGGGCTGGTCACCGAGGTCATCGTCGACAAGGTGATGTCCCAGGTCGAACTGCAATGCGGCGCCCATCGCGTGGTCTCGCTGATGAGCACCGAAGCCGTCCACGAGCTCGGCCTGCGCCCCGGCGTGCTGGCGGTCGCCGTCGTCAAGGCCACCACGGTCGTGGTGGAAACCCCGGAAGGAAGCCGATGAAGCTCACTGGTGCCAGGAACCTCGTCGCGGCCGTCGCCGCGGTCGCGCTCGTCACCACCGCGTGCAGCAGCTCGGACAAGGCCAGTTCGAACCCCGGTGGCCAGGGCACGGCGCCCGCGCCCGGTGGCACGCTCACGGTGTTCGCGGCGGCTTCGCTGACCGAGTCCTTCGGCGTGCTGGGCAAGCAGTTCGAGGCCAAGCACCCCGGGGTGACCGTGAAGTTCGACTTCGAAGGCTCGTCGGCGCTGGTGCAGAAGCTCACCAACGGCGCGAAGGCCGACGTCTTCGCCTCCGCCGACCAGGCCAACATGGACAAGGCCACCAAGGCGCAGGTGATCGACGGGCAGCCGGTGGTGTTCGCCACGAACAAGCTGACCATCGCCGTCGGCAAGGGCGACCCGAAGGGGATCAAGGCGTTCGTCGATCTCGCCAAGAGCGGCACGACCGTCGTCGTGTGCGCGCCGCAGGTGCCGTGTGGCGCGGCGACGAAGAAGATCGAGCAGAGCACCGGCGTGTCGATCAAGCCGGCGAGCGAGGAGCAGGACGTCAAGCAGGTGCTGGCCAAGGTGGCCTCGGGCGACGCCGACGCCGGGCTCGTCTACGTCACCGACGCCGCCTCGGCGGCGGGGAAGGTCGACAAGGTCGACTTCCCGGAGGCGGCGGGGGCGATCAACAACTACCCGCTCGGCGTCGTCAAGAACGCGCCGCAGGCCGCGCTGGCCAAGGAGTTCGCCGAGTTCGTGCGTGGTCCCGAGGGCAGGGCGGAGCTGGGGAAGGTCGGGTTTGGCACGCCGTGACCGAAGGGCCTTGACGGCAGCGCGTGTCCCAGGGGTGTTGTGGGTACCGGCGGTGGTGGCGCTCGCGCTGGTGGTGCTGCCGGTGGTGGGGCTGCTGACGCGGTCCGACCTGACCCGGCTGCCGTCCCTGCTGGTCCGGCCGTCGTCGCTGAGCGCGCTTCGGCTGTCGCTGGAGACCGCCGCGCTGTCCACAGTGGCCTGTGTGCTGCTCGGTGTGCCGCTGGCCGTGGTGCTGGCGCGTTCGCGGGTGCCGGGGATCCGGTTCCTGCGCTCGGTCGTGCTGCTGCCGCTGGTGCTCCCGCCGGTGGTCGGTGGGCTGGCGCTGCTGTACCTGCTGGGCAGAAAGGGCTTTCTCGGTGAGCTGATCGGCTGGGCGACCGGCGCGCAGGTGCCGTTCACCACGGCGGCGGTCGTCATCGCGCAGACGTTCGTGGCCATGCCGTTCCTGGTGGTGAGCCTGGAGGGCGCGCTGCGGGGCGCGGGTGACCGCTACGAGCGCATCGCCGCGACGCTCGGGGCCCGGCCGTGGACGGTTTTCCGCCGCGTCACCCTGCCGCTGCTGCTGCCCGCGCTCGGTTCCGGGGTCGTGCTCAGCTTCGCCAGGGCGCTGGGCGAGTTCGGCGCGACCATCACCTTCGCGGGCAGCCTGGAGGACGTCACGCGCACGCTGCCGCTGGAGGTCTACCAGCAGGCCGAGGTCGACGTCGACAGCGCGGTCGCGCTCGCGCTGCTGCTGATCGTGGTCGCGGTCGTCGTCATCGCCCTCGCCCGGCCGCGCGCGCTGGAAGGGGTGCGGTCGTGACCTTGGAGGCCGAGCTCGAGCTCACGCGGGGCGAGTTCGAGCTGGCGGTGGACTTCACCGTGCCCGAGGGGCACGTGCTTGCCCTGCTCGGTCCGAACGGCTCGGGCAAGTCGACCGTGCTGGGTTGTCTCGCCGGGCTGGTCACGCCGCGCCGCGCGCGGATCACCCTCGCCGGCCGCGCCCTCGCGGGGGATCGGCTGAACCTGGCGCCGCACGCGCGGAAGATCGGCCTGCTCGCACAGGACGCGCTGCTGTTCCCCCATCTGTCCGCAGTGGACAATGTCGCCTTCGCGCCGCGGTCGGCGGGGGCCGGAAAGCAGCGGTCGCGGGAGATCGCGCGGGAGTGGTTGTCCGAAGTGGACGCCGCGGAGTTCGCCGACCGGAAGCCGGCGCAGCTGTCCGGTGGGCAGGCTCAGCGTGTCGCGATCGCGCGGGCGCTGGCTGCGGAACCGGACCTGCTGCTGCTGGACGAGCCGTTCGCCGCGCTCGACGTCGATTCGGCGCCCGCCATCCGCGGGCTGCTGCGGCGGGTGCTGCGGACCGGGCCGACGACGGTGCTCGTGACGCACGACCCGCTCGACGCGCTCGCGCTGGCCGACCACGTCGCGGTGCTCGCGGGCGGCCGGATCGTCGAACGCGGCCCGACCCGTGCGGTGCTCGCCGCGCCGCGTTCGGCCTTCACCGCGCGGATCGCCGGGCTCAACCTGGTCGCCGGGACCGCGACCGCGGACGGGCTGCGCACCCCCGAAGGCGCCGTCGTCACCGGCATCCCGGCCGACGGCGCGGTCGAGGGCGAGGCCGCGGTCGCGGTGTTCGCGCCCAGCGCCGTCGCGGTCTATCCGCACGACGGCGAGCACCACGGCAGCCCGCGCAACACCGTCGACGCGCTGGTCGCGGCGCTGGAGCCGCACGGGCCGGTGGTACGGCTGCGGGTGCGGGGCGAGGGCTGGGCGCACGGCCTGACCGCCGACCTCACCCCGGCCGCCGTCGCCGAGCTCGCGCTCGAACCGGGATCCCCGGTCACGTTGTCGGTGAAGGCGGCCGCGGTCGCCGTGCACCCGGCCGCCGGCACCTAGCCGCGCGGTCCGTGGGGGCCTCCTCGGGGAGGCCCCCACGGACCGTCCCCTCACCCGCCGTGGTGATGGCCGCCACCCGGGTGGACGTGGAACTTCGCCACCTCCGGTGGATGCACCACGAACGGCCGCATCATGCCCTCGTCCTCGTGGTCGAGGATGTGACAGTGGTACATGAACTCGCCGGTGCCACCGCCGAAGTTGCCCGCGACGCTGACCCACTCACCAGCCTTGACGATGAAGGTGTCCTTCCAGCCCTCCTCGTACTTCTCCAGCGGGACGTCCACGAACGGGTCGGGCTTCCCGGTCTGCGGGTCGACGCTGCCGATCGGCCGCTTCGTCCGCTCGGTGGCCGAGTCGAACGTCGAGGTGAAGTGCTTGCGGAACAGCGCCTGGAACTCGGTCAGGTGCAGGTGGATCGGGTGTGCCGGGCCGCCGAGATGCAGAATGTTCCACACCGCCCAGCGGTCGTGGTTGATGAAGATGCCCGTGGTGTCGTCGAACAGCTTCCCGATGCGGCGGAACGTCCGCGGTTTGGGCGGGTTCGTCGTCGGGTCGAGCAGCTGGATGATCCCGTCCCCACCAGGATCGGGCGTGGTCAGCTCCTCCAGATCCCACATCTCCGGATGCCCGCTCCTGTTCAGCAGGAGCGCGATCCACACGTGGTCGTGGTCCTCGGGCAGCGTGTCGCCGTGCTTCAGCCGGACGTAGGACTTCGACAGCTTTTCCGGCAGCTTGAACGAGTCGTGCCGGTTCCGGTTGTCCACCCGGAACTGCATGAGATCCGGTTCGACCTTGCCCAGGTTCGGATCGAGGTTGGTCAGCCGGAGCTTCTTCCCCTTGAACCGGCTGAAGTCGATCAGCAGGTCGAACCGCTCGGCCGGGGCGACGGTGAGACCGCCGGGGTGGGTGGCGGTCTTGGCAGGCAGTGGTGCCGGTGCCGGCAGCAGCCCGCCGTCGGTCCCGATCAGGCGCACCGCGTCGTTCTGTGGCGCGCCGTTCTCGTCCACCAGGTTCAGCGTGTAGAACCGCGAGTTCGACGCGTTGAGCAGGCGGAACCGGTACCACCGCGCGTCCACGTCCAGATGCGGCCAGATCACGCCGTTGACCGTGGTGAACGGCCCGGTGAACGGGAGCAGCACGCCGCCGTCCAGCTCGGCCACCTTGTACAGCAGCTGACCGGTGAGCCTGCCGGTGACCGGGTCGGTGTCCAGGTTGCGGTCGGCGATGATCAGCGGGATCTCGCGGTCGCCGTCCGGGAGGTCGAGCTCGTCCTCCTCGTCGTCCCGGACCAGGTACATGCCCGCGAGGCCGGTGTGCACGTTGAAGCGCGTGATGGCCATCGCGTGGTCGTGGTACCACAGCGGCATCGCCTGCTGGACGTTCCCGTACTCGGTCAGCTGCGCGGTGCCCGCCAGGTGGGCGTTGTGCGCCCAGCCGTCGCTGCTCGCGTTGACCCGGGCGCCGTGCAGGTGCACGACGGTCCACGCGGGCAGGTCGGCGACGCCGTCGATGATCTTGTAACCGGGCTGGTCGAGCTCCCGGCCCGGCTTGCCCGACGGGTTGCTCCTGACCGGCCCCTGCACCGCCACGAGCGGAATCTTTCCCTCGATTTCGTTCTCCCACGAAATCCGCAGTCGCTTGCCGCTGCGCACTTCGATGGTCGGACCCGGGAATTCCCCCGCGTAGGTCCACAGTTTCGTCGGCGGCAGCTGGGAATGCAGCCGCTGTTCCTTGGTGACCATCGGTATTGTGATCATTTCATGGTGCCACCACGAATGCGGCCGGATCATCGGCGGAATCCGCAGTGGATCAAGGAACTTCGTCAGTCCCCAGTGCGGTTCACCGGGGGTTCCGGTGTCCGCTCGACGTTGGATTGTTTCTGTCATGGCTCGTTCCCGCCCTCCTGTTGACACAGTTGCCAAGGGCAGGATGAATTGCGCTGAGAGACATTGCTTCCCCCTGCTCGCACGAAACGATATTCGTGACTTTTAGTATTCCCCCAACCCCGTGTTGTGCCTGCCGAATTGCGACTCCCCTCGCGTTCGGCGGCTATTTCCACTGTAGCCCGTTCACTGGGACGGCGCACACGTGTCGTGGGCGATCGCCCGGGACCGCGCGCCGTTTTGCCCGTAGGATCCGGCCCATGAATGATCGGCAGTGGACTTACCTGAGCGACATGGACGGCGTCCTGGTCAGGGAGGAACACCTCGTTCCCGGCGCCGACGAGTTCCTCGCGGAGCTCCGGTCGAACGGGATCGGCTTCCTCGTGCTGACCAACAACTCGATCTACACCCCGCGTGACCTGCGGGCGCGGCTGCTGCGTACCGGCCTGGACATCCCGGAGGAGTCCATCTGGACCTCCGCGCTGGCCACCGCGAAGTTCCTGTCGGCACAGCGCCCGAACGGGTCGGCGTTCGTGATCGGCGAGGCCGGGCTGACCACGGCCCTGCACGAGGTCGGCTACGTGCTGACCGAACGTGACCCGGACTACGTCGTGCTCGGCGAGACCAGGACGTACAGCTTCAGCGCGATCACCCGCGCGATCCGGCTGATCGAGGGCGGGGCGCGGTTCATCGCCACGAACCCGGACGCCACCGGTCCGAGTCTCGAGGGCTCGATGCCCGCCACCGGCTCGGTCGCCGCGCTGATCGAGAAGGCCACCGGGCGCTCGCCCTACTACGTCGGCAAGCCGAACCCGCTGATGATGCGCAGCGCGCTGCGCAGGCTCGGCGCGCATTCGGAGTCGACGCTGATGATCGGCGACCGGATGGACACCGACGTGCACTCCGGGATCGAGGCCGGGCTGCAGACCATCCTCGTGCTCACCGGCATCTCCACCCGGGAGTCGGCCGAACGCTATCCGTATCGGCCCACCGTGGTCATCGACTCGGTGGCGGACCTGATCGGGCGTACCCGGGACCCGTTCGGCGAAGGCTGATCGTCAACCGTCGGTAGCAGGGCTTATCGTCGGGAGATGAGCAAGGACCGGTCCACGTACGTGGTGGGCGACGTGCACGGCCACCGTGACGCGCTGGCCGAGGCCCTCAGAGCCGAAGGGCTCCTCGACGACGAAGATCGCTGGGCGGGTGGTGCGGACCACCTGTGGTTCCTCGGCGACTTCGTCGACCGGGGCCCGGACGGCGTCGGCGCGATCGATCTGGTGATGCGGCTGGAGGCCGAGGCCGCCGAGGCGGGCGGCTCGGTGCGGACGTTGCTGGGCAACCACGAGATCCTGCTGCTGGGGATGTACCACTTCGGCGACGAGCCGGTGCCCTCGGACTTCGGTCCGCGCAGCTTCGCGCGCAGCTGGGAGATCAACGGCGGCCTCGCCGACGACCAGGACCGGCTCACCGGCGCGCACATCGAGTGGCTGACCAGCCGTCCGCTGGCGGCGCTCGCCGAGGAGCACCTGCTGCTGCATTCGGACACCCTGGAGTACCTCGGCTGGGGCGAGGAGATCGAGGGGATCAACGCCGGCGCGCGCGAGATCCTCGAAGGCCGTGACCTGGAGGCCTGGTGGGACGTGTGGCGGCGGATGACCACGCGCTACGCCTTCCGCGGCCCGGACGGCGAGGAAACCGCGCAGCACCTGCTGGACAAGCTCGGCGGCGAGCGGGTCGTGCACGGGCACAGCGTGATCGCCGATCAGCTGGGCATCCATCCGTCGCAGATCGAGGGGCCGTACCTCTACGCCGGGGGCAAGGCGCTCGGCATCGACGGCGGTTTGTTCGTCGGCGGCCCCTGCCTGGTCGTCGAGCTGCCCTACGAGCCGGAGGACTGAGTCAGGGCAGGTCGACGATCTCCTTGCCCAGCGGGGTCAGCGACACCGGGATCATCTTGAAGTTCGCGACGCCGAGCGGGATGCCGATGATCGTGACGCACAGCGCGATCCCGGTGAGCACGTGCCCGATGGACAGCCACAGCCCGGCGAACACGAACCAGATGACGTTGCCGAGGCAGGACGCGGCACCGGCGTCGCGGCGTTCGACCACGGTGCGGCCGAACGGCCACAGCGCGTAGTGCGCGATCCGGAACGAGGCGAGCCCGAACGGGATCGTCACGACCAGCACGCAGCAGATGACGCCCGCGACGAGATAGCCGAGCGCCATCCAGAACCCGCAGAGCACGACCCAGATGATGTTGAGGACGAAGCGCATCAGACGTGCAACTCCCCGCTCACGATCGTGACGGCCTGCCCGGGCAGCTCGACGCGGTCGCCGCGCAGTTTCGTCCGCACGACGCCGCCACGTGCGGACTCCTGGCGGCCGGTCAGCGCGTCGCGGCCGAGCCGCTGTGCCCAGTACGGGGCCAGCGCGCAGTGTGCCGAGCCGGTCACCGGGTCCTCGTCGACCCCGACCCCCGGCCCGAAGAACCGGCTGACGAAGTCGACACCCTCGGTGTCACCCGGGGCGGTCACCACCAGCCTGCCGTTCCAGGTCGCGGTCAGCGCGGCGAGGTCGGGGGTGAGCGAACGGACGGTCTCGGCGTCCTTCACCACCGCGAACAGGTTCTCGGCCCCGCGCCTGGTCTCTTCGACCTCGACCCCGGGCAGGATCGCGCTCAGCTCGTCGTCGGCGGGCCGCGGCGGGTCGGCCGGGAAGTCCAGCGTCACCCAGCCGTCCTCGGCCCGGCAGCGCAGCTCGCCGCTCCGGGTCGTGTAGACCTGCTCGCCACCGAGGACGTGCGTCGTCGCGAGGGTGGCGTGCCCGCAGAGTTCGACCTCGGCGGCCGGGGTGAACCAGCGCAACGGCTTCGGCCCGTCGCCGGTGATCACGACGAACGCGGTCTCGGAGTGCTTCATCTCCGTGGCCACCGCCTGCATCCACGCGGGATCGGCGGGCGCGTCGAGCAGGACGACTCCGGCGGGATTACCCGCGAAGGCGCGATCGGTGAAGGCGTCGACCAGGGAGAAGTGCATGGATTCCACGATATCCGCGGCCGGGGCCCGGCGGGGTACCTGTGAGAAGGTCCCCGCCGGCGCAACCCCTTAGGGGTCCGGGGCGGTTCAGCCGCCGATGACCGGCGGCACGATCTTCTCACCGTCGGGCCCGCGGTCCGGCTTCACCTCGAACACCTCGTCGTCCTGCAGCGGCATCTTGTTCTTGTGTTCCTTGTCCTCTTCCTTCTTCTTGCCGCCCGCGCCCGCCGCGCCGGGAGCCCCGGCCGCGCCGGACTTGCCCGCGTTGGCGGCGGCGGTCGCACCGCGCTCGAGACGTTCCCCAGCGACCTTGCCCGCGCCGGTGCCCTTGCCACCGCCCGGTTCGCCACCGGTGGTTCCCTTGCCCTGCGTGTAGCCGCCACCGGAGACCCGGGACCCCGCGAAGTTGCTGCCCGCGCGGCCGGACCCACTACCCGGCTTGCCGCGCGTGATGTCGCCACCGCCGGGATTGCTGACGGGCGGGGCACCGGCGAGCCCGAAGTCGCCGCGCCCGATCGGCCCCGGCGTGGTCAGCGGCGGCCGCATGGCCGGGCCCCCGCCGGGAAGGTTGGGGTTGCCCGTGCCCGTGGTGATCCCCGGCGACGGGCCGTAGCTGTTGCCGCCGCCCGAATACGGCGTGGATCCGCCGGTGAACTGGCCTCCGCCCGGGGTGCCCGGCGTGCCGGTCCCCGGCCCGATGCCGCCGGTGGTGCCGGTGTTGCCGCCGAACCCGGTGGTGTGCGCGCTGCTCGCGGTCGTGCTGTCGTTACCCGGCTGCGGCGGCGGGG
Organism: Amycolatopsis samaneae; assembly: GCF_039541975.1. NCBI lineage: Bacteria > Bacillati > Actinomycetota > Actinomycetes > Pseudonocardiales > Pseudonocardiaceae > Amycolatopsis > Amycolatopsis samaneae. The sequence continues at coordinate 326,416 of NZ_BAABHG010000006.1, read as the reverse complement.
TGTAGGTTGGCTGGGTGGAGGCGGTCTCCTGGTACGTCGAGTCCAGGTTCTGCATGATCTCCACCGCGCGGCGGTGTGATTCGTCGGACTGCTGCTGCTTGGCCGTGATCCCGCTGAACGTCTCCGTCGCCGCGGCGTGATCGCCGCTCATGTACTGCTGGACGGCCTTGTCCACCTCGGCGTCCTGGTTGAACCCGGTGGGCTCCGGCATGTTCGTCTTGGCGAAGTGCGCCGCCGCCGACTGCTGCGAATACCGGTTCGACGTCAGCTGGACCGCGTTGCTGGCCTGTTCGGCGTGGCTCGCGGTCGACTGGAAGAACCCGTGCGCGCCCGACGCGGCGTCACCCTGCCACTGGGCCTGCGCCCCACTGCCCGCGTCGGCGAACGCGTTGGACACGTCGGCCAGCCAGTCGCCGAATCCTTTGGTGGTCTCGCTGTATCCGTTGATCTGTTCCAGGTCCAGGTTGTCGTGGGCCATGCCGTAGAGCTGCTCGTGCGACATGCCGGGGTAGTGCTGCTCCGGTGTCGGGTAATCCGACCGGGGCGTCTGGCCCTGCAGCAGCGCGTGACCCTGGGTGACCGAGTACACGGAGGCCATGTCCTGGGTCTGCCGGTCGATGCCGCCCTGCGCGTCCCACTGGTCCTCGGACCCCAGGTGGTGTGCGTTCTCGGCCAGCTTGCGCTGCGTTTCGGCGTAGAACTCACCCGCCGACTGCTGGTGCTGCGCCCGGTGCGGCTGGTTCATGACGGAAGCTCCCCTCACGCCTTCGGCAACAGTGGATCGACCTTTTCCGCTAAGCCCTGGACAAGTTGGCATGCTCGTTCAGTGTCAGTGCCGACGACCACGAGCAGATTTATGCGCGAGTCGGTGGCGACCTGCATGCCGATCTCGCACATACCGCGAGAGTGGAGTGGTTCCTGCTGCAGTACTGCGGGACGGTTACCGTTGATTTTCCCCGGCTTAGCCTTGGCAGGGTTATTGATATTCTCGTTGATCTTCTGGCCGGGGTAGAACCCCAGGCTGGCATCGATTGGATCCTCGGTGTTGGTTAGTGGCTTTTGCGCTGCGCAGACGTGCTTGCGATCTGAAGGACTTGGGGCGGCTGGCCCGAAACCCTGGCCTGTCAGCAGTTGGTCCAGCGTTGTGCACTGGTTCATCCCAGTGAACGGGTTGTTCGAGGCGGTGGTGGCAGGGCTTGAACTGGCCGGGGGTGGGCTTAGTGCTGACGGGGTGGCTTTGCCGTCAATCTGGCTGGAACACGCGGCAAGCGTGGTAACCGTGACAGCCAAGGTCGCGATGCTCGCGAGGGTGCGTCGGCTCACTGGTGTTCAAGTTCCTTGTTGATCTTGGCAAAGGAGATGCTGTGGGCTTCTTCGGTTTCGCGGTAGTTCTTTCGTGCGATTAGTAACGCTTCCTTGGCCTGCTTGATGCCATCGTGCATGAGGTCGAGATTCGGCAGCAATGATTGTGGGTTACCGTCGCTGCCGGCAACTATAGCGTTGAACGCAGCGACCTCTTTCGCGTATTTGCTGTCCCCCATTCGGGCAGCCCGGGTAAGGTCCTCAAGGCGACTTCGCCAGCGGCCGAAATCCTTGAGGAACAGGTCGCAGGCTTTGAGGTAGGTCTGTAAGCCTGCTTCGTTGATCGCGAAGCTGCCGTTCTCGGCCATCTTCTTCAGTTCGGACCCGCCGGTCGCGAGCCGTTGGGCTGCATCGGCATCCATTGGCTTGTGCAGCATTTCGTTGAGATACTTCGCACCGGCGTCGCCGGCTGCTTGATCCGAGCCTGGCACCGAGCCCGCGGTGCCCCACGTCGTTTCACCCATGGCGCCCTCCCGCACCCTCCGTGACCACCCTGCGTGGCCTACTGGCACTGTACTAGTGACCAGCCGGGGCTGTCTGTGGTTCCGTGGTCGTGGTGACCGGAAGAAGCGGGTGAGCCCGAGGCTCCTGATCTGCACGATGGCCCGGTGAGTGACAGCGGGGGATGAGCGTGCCCGGTTGTCTTGGTGTCCAATGTGGACGCCAAGGGCGGAGATGAACGGCTAGCGGTCGACCTCGGCGATGGTTTCGTGCAGCCAACGGCGCAGGTGCGAGCCATCGGACGGGACGTACCTGAGCCGCTTTTCGCCACCGGACAGCGGTTCGGTGAAGACGAGGAAACGGCCACCGTCGGAGTCGAAGAAGGTGACCACTCCTTGGTTGTGAAGCGCCGAGTGGCCGGTGCGCACGTGAAGTTCGACGCTGCCGAGCCGGTGCGGCGGCCACTGGTTGAACGAGACCAGGGCCTCCTGCTCCGCCCTGCTCGGCTCGGTGGTGAAGTCCTCGGTGCTGAAGTCGCGCTCGGCCTGCGGCGCGGGCTTCGCGTGGCGTGTGATGGTCACCGGCCGGACCGGAACGGCTCGATACGGCGGCAGGGTGCCGACCACCGCGTCGACGAGACGGTCCGGGCGGATCTGCAGGAAGGTGATGTCGTCGCCCACCTGCTCGGAGAGGACGCCGAGACCCTCGGCGACGGCCGCGCGGTAGTAGACGCGGCGCCGGTCGGAGAGTTCGACCGCCCGCACGATGATCAGCACGTCGGGCTGGGTCCAGGCGCGGAGCGTGTGGGCGACATCGACGTCCAGTTTGTCCCGATCGGCGAGGTGCCGGGCGCGCATGGCGTCCCACGCCTCCGCGTTCAGCCGGTCGTAGGTGGCGATGGCGTCGTCGCCCGCGGCCTGGACGGCACTACGGATGTCGAACGGAGCCCAGCTGGCAGGCAGCCCCGCCCGGCGGACGGCGACATCCACCTCGAGCATGCCCAGCGAGAATTCCTCCGGCACGGTCCGATCCCTCCGCCTTATCGAGCCTGACGCCGAGGGTAGCGGACTCGTTACCGCCGAACCGGCCCGCTGGCAGGCGCGTACCGCTGTTCTTAGACTCAGCCCGCAGCCGCCGACGTCTGGGAGGTCCCCATGCCCGAAATCACGCCCAGCTACGCCTCCGGGGTCTCCGACGTGCCGCTGCTCGGAGACACGATCGGGGGCAATTTCGACCGCACGGTGGTGGCGTTCGGTGACCGTGACGCGCTGGTCGATCGCGCGGCGGGGCGGCGGTGGACCTACCGGGAGCTGGCCGAGGAGGTCGACACGCTCGCGCTCGGGCTGGTGTCGCTCGGCATCGGCAAGGGCGACCGGGTCGGCATCTGGTCGCCGAACCGGTGGGAGTGGACGTGCGTGCAGTACGCCACCGCCAAGATCGGCGCGATCTTGGTGAACATCAACCCGGCCTACCGGTCGCACGAGCTGGAGTTCGTGCTGAACCAGGCCGGGGTGAAGCTGCTGGTGGCCGCGGCGTCGTTCAAGACCTCGGACTACGCCGCGATGATCGCCGACGTGCGCCCGAAGTGCGCGGCGCTGGAGCACGTCGTACTGCTCGGCGGTGACGACTGGACGGCGCTGACGGACGCGGGGCGGCGGGGCGATCGGGCCCGGCTGGTGGAGCTGCAGGCTGGGCTCTCGGCGGACGACCCGATCAACATCCAGTACACCTCGGGCACGACCGGCTTCCCGAAGGGCGCGACCCTCAGCCATCACAACATCCTGAACAACGGCTTCTTCGTCGGCGAGCTCTGCGGTTACACCGAACAGGACCGGGTCTGCATCCCGGTGCCCTTTTACCACTGTTTCGGGATGGTGATGGGAAATCTGGCCTGCACCTCGCACGGGGCGTGCATGGTGATCCCGGCTCCGGCGTTCGAGCCGAAGGCCACGCTGGAAGCGGTGTCGGCGGAGAAGTGCACCTCGCTCTACGGCGTCCCGACGATGTTCATCGCCGAACTCGCGGACCCCGGTTTCGAGGACTACGACCTGACGTCGTTGCGGACGGGCATCATGGCGGGCTCGCCGTGCCCGGTGGAGGTCATGAAGCAGGTCATCGAGCGGATGGGCATGGCCGAGGTGTCGATCTGCTACGGCATGACCGAGACGTCCCCGGTGTCCACGCAGACCAGGGCGGACGACTCGATCGAACGCCGGGTGTCGACGGTGGGCCGGGTCGGCCCGCATCTGGAGGTCAAGGTCGTCGATCCGGAAACCGGGCGCACGGTGCCGCGTGGCGAGCCGGGGGAGCTGTGCACGCGCGGGTATTCGGTGATGCTCGGCTACTGGGAGCAGGCGGACAAAACGGCGGAGGCCATCGACGCCGCGCGCTGGATGCACACCGGTGACCTGGCGATCATGGACGACGACGGGTACGTCAACATCACCGGGCGGATCAAGGACATGGTGATCCGGGGCGGGGAGAACCTGTACCCGCGGGAGATCGAGGAGTTCCTCTACACCCATCCGGACGTCCTCGACGCGCAGGTGATCGGGGTGCCGGACGAGAAGTACGGCGAGGAGCTCATGGCCTGGGTGCGGATGCGCGAGGGCGCCGAGCCGCTCACGGCCGGCGCCCTGCGGGAGTTCTGTTCAGGAAAGCTCGCGCACTACAAGATCCCGCGTTACGTGCACGTCGTCGACGAGTTCCCGATGACCGTCACCGGAAAGGTCCGCAAGGTCGAGATGCGCACCCAGGCCGTCAGCATCCTCGGTCTGGAGGCGGCCGCGAAAACGCGCCACGCCTAGCGGTTCTGCTGGATCCACTTGCCGTACGCGGCCACGCTGGTGAAGACGTCGGGATAGCCCTTGGCACAGGGAACTCCCCAGGACACGACGCCGACCTGCTTGCCGTTCGCGACCAGCGGCCCGCCGGAGTCACCCTTGCACGCGCCCTTGCCCTTGGGGCTCGTGGTGCAGAGGTTTCCGGCGCTGATCGGGAGCGAGGTCGGGTTCTGGTGTGCGCACGCGGTGTGGCCGAGCACGTGCATGGTGAGCGTCTGCAACTCGTTCGGGATGGTGCCGGGGAAGCTCGTGAGTCCCCAGCCGCTCAACGTGACCTGGTGGCCCGCATCGGGATTCGAGGTCGCCGGTTCCACCGGCCGGACGGTGGAACCGAACGGAAGCCCGGTGGAGAGCTTGAGGATCGCGATGTCGTTGACGATCCGCTGGGCGTCGTACTGCTTGTGCGTCACGATGGTCTTGACCCTGGACTTGACGCCGCCGCTGTCGAGTTTGGTGCTCCCCGCGACGACGTACAGCTTGCTCGCGTCACCGTGGAAGTCCGCCACGCAGTGCGCGGCGGTGAGCGCGGTGTGCTTGTCCAAAATGGACGCCCCGCAGAAGTGTTTGCCGCTGAAGGAGTCGCGGAGGCTCAGCTGGTAGGGGAACTCACCCTTCGACGCGGGCCGCCCGCCCACGATGTCGGTGTCCGCCGCGGCGGGTGCCGCCGTGATCGCCGCACCGGCGAGCAGCGCCGCCGCCATCGTGCCCATCGTCCTGAAACCCCACATCGGTATCCCCGTCCGCGTTAGGTGAATGAGCAATGCGCTTTTCGACGCTGCTACGAGGATCACCGAGATGTAAGTCCACGACCGGGTGGCAGCGCCGAACGGTCGCGCTTCCGGGGTAATGCTCTTTCGGGCTAAGGGAGATCACCTGAACGAGTAGCGGACGATGGCGGGAAAAAGAAACCGCGTCCGGTGGTTGAGTGAAGGGGGTTTTCCGCGTGGGACACGCGGAAAACCTTTCACGTCAGCTCGCGTTCGCGGCCGCCTCGGCGAGCGCCTTCTCGTCTTCCTCGCCGAAGGTTTCTTCCAACTGTTCGGGCGAGTAGTCGACGTCGATCTGTTCGACCGGCATTCCCCGCGCCGATTCGATCGCGCCCAGCCGCCGCTGCGCGCGGTCGGCGGCGTACTGGATCAGCTCCTCAGGATCGTTGTCGAACGGCACCTCCTCGAACTGGTCCTGAACCCACTGGATCATGTTCAGCGCGTGCGGGAGCAGTTCGCCCATTCGCTGCTGCACGGCGTCCCACAGTGAGTCGTCGGCGGCCACGTGCCGTCGGCAGGTGAAGGTGCCCCAGGCCATGTGACGGCGCTCGTCGTCGCCGATCCGCCGTACCAGTTCCTGCATCCCGGGCAGGATGTCGTGCTGGGTGCAGATCAGTTGCCACGAGTAGTACCCGGTCAGTGCGAGGCTGCCCTCGATGACGTGGTTGTACGTGACGCTCGCGCGGATCTGGTTGAGCGGGCTGGGGTCCTCGTCCAGCGCTCGCAGCGATCGCGGCAGCTCCTCGTAGAAAAGCTTGCGGTAGTGCGGATTCTCCCCGACGAACGGGTGGAGGTCCCCGGTCAGCCCCACCGCGTCCATCCAGCGCCGGAACACCTCGGTGTGCTTGGCCTCCTCGAAGCAGAACTGCGTCAGGTACATCTCGTCGCCGAACCGGCCGGTGGCCGACATCGCCCGCAGGAAGGGCTGGATGTCCTCGGTGACCGCCTCCTCCCCGGCGATGAACTGCGCGACGAGGTAGGTCGTCGACCGGCGCTGCTCGTCGTCGAGGGACTCCCAGCCCTCCCGCTCCCGGCCGAAGTCGATGTCGGCCGGGTTCCAGAACTTCTTGTTCCCCTTGACGAACAGCCGCAGCGGGAACGAGTCCCAGTTCAGCCCGCCCTTGCGCAGCGAGGAGAATCCGGTGCGAAGCTCGGCGAGTGTGTCGGTCATGGCTGGCCCCTTCGTGTCACTCCGATGTGTACACAGTGGACGGTTGGGAATCCTTGGCGGTGAACCGCGCGACGGCGGGTTCGAGCACCGCGACTACGGCGTCCGCGGCCTCGGCCGCCGAGTGCGTCGGCAGCGTGAGGTGCGACAGCGAAAGCCGCACCACCGTCTCGGCGAGCAGCGCCGCCGACGCGGCGGACATCCCCGGCTCGAACTCGAGGTACTGCTCGGCGGCCAGCGCCGCGGCCGCGGTCAGGATCGGCTCGCCCTTGGTGGTGAGCAGCGGAAGCAGGTCCTCGCCAGCTTCGGTGCCGAGCGCGGCGGCGACCAGGCGGTTCTCCCTGGCGTGTTCGATCGTGTAGACGACGGCACAGTGAATGGCCGCGAGGAGGTCGGCCGAGGACTCCGCGCGCTGCCGGATGCCGTCGAGGAACTCCGACGCCGTGCGCAGGGCGACGGCCTGGACCAGTGTCGCCTTGTTCCCGAACTCGTTGTAGACGGTTTGCCTGCTCACCCCGGTCCTGGCGGCGACGTCGGCCATACGCAGCCCGGCGTACCCGTGCTCGGCGAGCAGTTCGGTGGCCGCTTCGAGCAGCGCTTCCCGCAACGACGCCTTGACGCGGTCGGTGAAGCTGGTGATCTCGCCCACACCCTCAGCTTGACACAGGTCATCTCGGTGTCAAGAGCATTGACCTGAAGGAGGTCCGTGTACACCGGTCTTCCTGGGGAATGGGGTCCTGTCGGGGGCGGCGGCTACGGTGGCGGAGTGGGAATCACCGTGGGGTTCGACCTCGACATGACACTGATCGACTCGCGGCCGGGCATGCTCGTGGCGATGAACACGCTCGGCGCCGAGTCCGGGCTGCCCCTGGACGGGGAGCACTTCGCGGCCAACCTCGGCCCGCCGCTGGACGACAGCCTGCGCGGCTTCGGTGCCCCGGAGGACCGCATCCCCGCGCTCGTCGACCGTTTCCGTGAGCTGTACCCGGACGTGGTCGTGCCGGTCACGATCGCGCTGCCCGGCGCGGCGGAGTCCCTGCGGGCGGTGCACGCCGCGGGCGGGAGCACGCTGGTCGTCACCGGCAAGTACGCGCCGAACGCGAAGCTGCACATCGACGCGCTCGAATTCGAGGTCGACGAACTCGTCGGCGAGCTGTGGTCGACGCGGAAGGCCGAGGCGCTCCGCGAACACGACGCCAGGATCTACGTCGGTGATCACCTGGGCGACGTCCACGGCGCGCGGGCCGCCGGCGCGGTCGCGGTCGGTGTCGCCACCGGTCCGTGTTCCCGCGCGGACCTGGCAGCCGAAGGCGCCGACGTGGTGTTCGACTCGCTCGAGGAGTTCCCGGCGTGGTTCGCCAGGTGGCTCGCCGAGGAGGCGGGGTGAACTATCCATCCATGCCCCCGCCGCCACCCTCGACGGAGCGGCGGGGCCGCACTGGCTAGCTTTTGGACCGCGCCTCGCGGACCAGCGCGATCAGCCCCAGCAACAGCCCGAGCGGAGTGATCACGCCGGCGGCGACGCTGAGCCACACCGGCAGGTTTTCCAGGCCGGCGGCGAAGAGGACGAACACTGCCAGCACGGCCAGCATCCCGAGGCCGAACAGGCCGATGCCGATCCGCATCAGGAACGGCTTGCCGCTCGCTTTCACAGCGGTCTCCTTCGTCGCGGTGCTCATAGCGCAGAGAGTAGCCGCCGGTATCCACTTCTCCCCAGGGCCTGTGTCGGGATACGCTTAGCGGACGCGCGCCCTGGGTACGCCCCGGGCGCGTTCGTCGTGAGCAGCACAGCAGAAGGATTGGTGAGGGAAGTGCCGACCGGCAAGGTCAAGTGGTACGACGCGGAGAAGGGGTTCGGCTTCGTCACGCAGGACGGCGGCGCCGACGTCTACATCCGCAAGGCCGCGCTGCCCCAGGGTGTCGAAGGACTCAAGGCCGGTCAGCGGCTGGAGTTCGGCGTCGCCGACGGCCGCCGTGGTCCGCAAGCCCTTTCCGTTCGGCTGCTGGATCCGCCGCCCTCGGTCGCCGAGGCCCGGCGGCGTCCGGCCGAGGAGCTGCATGGCCTGATCGAGGACATGATCAAGCTGCTCGAACTCAAGGTGCAGCCGGACCTGCGGCGCAACCGCTACCCGGATCGCAAGCACACCAAGCAGATCGCCGAGATCATGCGCGCGGTCGCCAGGGACCTCGATCCCTAAACCGCCCGCTCGTGCGGTGGGTCGGACGCTGGGATCGCGGACGGCCGGGATGTGCTGAAGGACGCCTTGGGTGCGTTCGCTGCGCTGAAGGCGTCCTTCACTGCGCTCAACGCACTGAAAGCGTCCTTCAGCACCCGGCGCCCCGGAAGTCGGCAGTCGCAGCGTTGAGTGTCTCGAATGGCCCATTCGCGACGTCGGAAAACGCTACTTCGGGCCACTTTTCGCGTCTTTTGCCCACTCTGACCTGCGGAAAGAGAGCAAGGGACCTTTGCTATCGTTCTATGCGCGTGCATGCAACGCTAGTAAAGGTCCCTTGCTCTCGCCGTGGGGCGTGAGCTGTCAGCCGGGCTGGACCTGGAGTGACCACAGGGCCGTGATGATCGGCTCCGCGTCCTCCGGGTTGCCGGTGCGGGTGACCACCGATGCCTGCGCGATCTCGACGACCTGGATCTGGTCGTCCTTCGACGGCGGCGTCACGGTGTAGGCGTAGCGGTCGCGCGAGGTGACGATGTTCTCCATCAGCGGCTGGAGTTCGCCCTTGCTGTTGACGTACTGCGCGGTGACCTTCCACAGCGACTCCGCGATGTCGCCGGGTACCGAGATCTGGACCGGGCGGCCGGGACGGACCTTCAGGCTGCCCGCGGCCTCCGGGTTCGGAGCGCACTGGCCCGCCTTGAGATCGCACTGGGTGATCGGGGCCACCCGGATCGTGTGACCGTCGGCGAAGAAGGTCACCTCGGCCGGGCCGGGGGCCGAACAACCGGCCACCGCGAAACCACCGGCCGCCAGCAGGGCCACCACCCGAGAACGTCGCATGGCTCGAAGACTACGAGCCCGCCTGCCGCCGCGGCCCACCGGGGACCGGCCTGCTGCCGGTCGCCTGCGGGTGCTCCGCGCGGTTGCCGCCGAGGCCGGGCACGAGCGATCCGCCGCGCTGCACCAGGAACGTCTGGACGAGGCCGATCACGAGCAGGATCGACACCACCAGGAAGCCGATCCAGTACGTCGGCGGCAGCAACAGCCCGACCGCGCCGCCGAAGCACCAGGCCAGCTGCAGCACGGTCTCCGAGCGGCCGAACGCCGACGCCCGCGACTCCTCCGGCAGGTCCTCCTGGATCACCGCGTCGAGGCTGATCTTCGCCAGCGCGCTGGCGGTCGCGCCGATGAGGCCGACGATCGCCGCCGTGGCCAGCCCGGAGGCCAGTGTCGCGACGATGGTGGACAGCACACACGCGGCCACGCAGCCGAGCAGCACCTGATCCGGCGAGCCGAAGTGCAGCCGCGAGCCCAGCGCGTTCCCGATGAACCCGCCCGCACCGGCCGCGGCGCCGATGACGCCGAGCAGCAGCAGCTGGGTGAACGGGCTGTTCCCGGTGCCCTCCATCTGCGACTTCACCGCGAACGCCGCGAACATCATCAGGAACCCGGTCAGCACGCGCACGCTGCCGTTGGCCCACAGCGCGACGACGATGTGCCGCCCCATCGGCTGGCGCTTGCGGCGCTCGCGCCTGCGATCCGGCTGCGCGGACAGCGACGCGGGCACCTCACCCTCGGTCACCTCGACCCAGCCGGGGATCCGCATCGACTGCACCGCCGCGCCGACGCAGATGAGCATGGTGAACCACAGCGCGCCCTGCGCGCCCCACAACGCGTTGATCCCGCTCGCCAGCGCGCCGAACGCGCCCGCGGCCACCAGGCCGAACACGGTCAGCCGCGCGTTCGTCTTCGACAGCGTGATCTCCGGCGGCAGCACCCGCGGCGTCACCGCCGCCTTGAGCACGGTGAACGACTTCGACAGCACCATCATCCCGAGCGCGGCCGGGTAGAGCAGCCAGTCGTCGAAGTGCAGCGCCATCACCACGGCCATCAGCGCCTGTCCGACCGACGAGACGCACATCGCCAGCCGCCTGCCCCGCTGGATCCGGTCGAGCGCCGGTCCGATCACCGGCGCGACCAGCGCGAACGGCGCGATCGTGATGAGCAGGTAGAGCGCCACCTTGCCCTTGCTCTCGCCGCTGGTCGCCGCGAAGAACAACGTGTTGGCCAGCGCGATCGCCATCGCCGCGTCGCTGGCGTAGTTGAGCATCACCGCGTAGGTGAGCGACGTCAGCCCGGACTTGTCGGCGCCGTCGGCCTTCGTCGCGCGCTGGAACGCGCCGACCGCCTGACCGGTGAGCTGGCGGCTGCGCAGCGCCGCGACCCGCGTCACGGTGATCTTCTTCGGCATCCGCGGCACGCCGCCCGCCGCCGCGGTCGTCCGCGACGCCGTTTCCTCCTCGGGAACGTCACGGGGAACGTCGCGGGGGATGTCACGCGGCTCGCCGGCGTAGCCGCCGGTGTCGTAGTGCTCGTACTCGTCGCTGCGCGGCCGTTCGGCGTAGAAACCGTTCGGCGGCGTCGGCGGACGCTCCCGGCGGACCGGCTCGGTCCGCCGTTGTGAGGGATCGGGCGGATACGGCCGCGCGCCGCGCGAGGGCGGCGGCTGGTGGTACCCCAGCGGCACCGCGCCGGTCGGCGCGTCGTCGGCGGTCGGTGTCGGCGCTGGTGGCGGCGGCCGGTACGCGGGAGACGGCGGCGGTGGCACGTCGTCGTAGAAGCGGCTGCGCGACTGCTCGGCCGGGACCGGCTGCGCGGGCGGGACCGGATGCTCGACGCGGGTGGGCTGCGGCGCGTCCCGCCACGGGCGCGCCTGGGTGGCGGCGCCGGGCTCCGGCGTCCACTTGCGCTTGCTCTTACGGCCACGACCAGCACCCGACCGGCCGGACGAACCGCCGTCGGGACCCGAACGCGAACCGAAGATACCCACGAGTCAATCCTGCCTTACCGCTGGTCGTTCGCGCCCGCTCAGTCCTGCTTTCCGGATCAGGCCGGGACGAACCTCACCCGGAACATCGAGGGCCAGTACTTCCCGGTGATCAGGAACTCGTCGGTGCCGGGGATGGCCGCGATTCCGTTGAGGACGTCCTCACCAGCGGTTTTGGGCTCATACAGGCCGGTGGCGTCGATCTTCCCGGTGACCCGGCCGCTCGCCGCGTCGACGCGCAGGATGGTGTTCGTCTGCCAGACGTTCGCGTACACCGCGTCACCGACGCACTCCAGCTCGTTGAGCTGGGGCGTCCCGACCTCGACCGAGCCGGTTTCGGCGAACGTGACCGGATCGCGGAAGGTCAGCTTCGACGAGCCGTTGCTCATCACCAGCCGCCCGTCCGTCTGGTGACACAGCCCCCAGCCCTCACCCTCGAACGGGACGCGCCGCAACTCGGCGAACGTCTTGGTGTCCCGCTCGATGGCGAAGCCGTCTCGCCAGGTCAGCTGCCACAACCGCGGCCCGAGCACGGTCACGCCCTCGGCGAACAACGGCGAGGGCAGCGCGACCCGGGTCGTCGGCGGACCGCCGGCGGGACCCGCGGTCAGTGTCGACTTCCCGACGTTCCCCGCGCTCTCGTACAACGTGTCGCCCGCGAACTCGAGCCCTTCGGTGAACGCCGACGTGTCGTGCGGCAGGGTCGCGAGCACCTGCACCCGGAGTCTCTCCTCGGCGGGAGACATGGCGGACGGCGCGGCGGGCGCGGCGGCGCAACCGCCGAGGGCGGCGACGAGGAGCAACGAGACAATGATCGGCTTCCGCACGACACCTAGCCTGACATGGGCGGTCGAGACGCGTGCGGCACAATTGGCACCATGACCCTGCTGTTGACGCTGGACGACGGCTCGATCCACCGCAAGCTGACCGACGCCGTGGACTTCGCGCGCGCGGCACTGCTGGAGGAGGCGCCCGCCGAGCAGGTCGGCGCGCACGTCGGCGTCGACCGCGAGGACGCCGTGTCGGTGAGTCACCTGTTCGAGGCGGCGGTGCCCGGTTACCGGGGCTGGCGCTGGTCGGCGACCATCGCGCTGGCGTCGGTCGACGGTCCGGTCACCCTCAGCGAGATCGCGCTCGTTCCCGGCCCGGAGGCACTGGTCGCCCCGGCGTGGGTGCCGTGGGAGCGCCGGGTCCGCGCCGGTGACCTCGGGGTCGGCGACATCTTCCCGGTGGACAAGGACGACCCGCGGCTCGTGCCCGCCTACGTCCAGTCCGACGATCCGGCGGTCGAGGAGGTCGCGCAGGAAGCCGGTCTCGGCCGGGTCCACGTGCTCTCCCGCTTCGGCCGCGAGGACGCCGCGACGCGCTGGCACACCGGCGAGTTCGGTCCGCGGTCGGACATGGCCCGCAGCGCGCCCGGCTCCTGCGGCACCTGCGGTTTCTTCGTGCCGCTCGCCGGTTCCCTGCGCGGCGCGTTCGGCGCCTGCACCAACGACATCGCCCCGGCGGACGGGCACGTGGTCGACGTCGCCTACGGCTGTGGCGCGCATTCCGAGGTCGAGGTCGAGGTGACCTCGTCGGTCCCGGTCGCGGAACTGGTCTACGACGACTCCCTGCTCGACTTCGCCCCGGCGCCGGACCCCGAGCCCGCCCCGGAGCCGGAGGCCGTTTCGGAGCCCGAGGCCGCCGCCACGGAGACGGAGGTCGCGAGCGAGACTTCCGAGACTTCCGAGGCCGCGCAGGTCGTGCCGGAAGCCTCGGTCGCCGAGGCCGAGGCCATCGCACCTGAGGCTGAGACCGTGGTGCCTGAGGATTCTTCGGTCACCGAGGACGCCGTCGCGGAGCCCGCGGCCGTCGCCGTGGTCGAAGCCGTCGGGACCGAGACCGACGACGTGACGGCCGTGGCCGAGGAGACCGTCGCCGCCGAGCCGTCCCAGGTCGAGCCAGTCGAGGTCGCCCCCGAGGCGAGTGCCGTGCCCGGAACCGTCGTGCCGGTGACGGAGCCGGTCGAGGCCGCCGAAGCCGCGCCCGAGCCGGAAGCCGCGCACGAGGCCGCTGCCGAGGCGGCTCCGGAGACCGAGCCCGCGAAGGAAACCAGCGAAGCAGCCGGTGAGCAGCGCGACGTCTGAGCCGCCCGTGACCGATCCGTTCGGCACCGAGCGGTTGCGCGCCGCGGTGCTGCGGTCCTGGCAGGACTCGCCGACCCGGTTCGTCGAGGACACCAACGCGGAGGGTGATCTCCGCGTCGGCGCCTACCGCGACCGGCTGTTCGTCGAACTCGCCCAGAACGCCGCCGACGCCGCGCAGGCGGCCGGCACGCCCGGCCGCGTTCGAGTGTCCGTTGTGGACGGTGAGCTGCGGTTCGCGAACACCGGGGCGCCGCTGGACGCCCGCGGTGTCGAGTCGCTGGCCTCGCTGCGTGCCTCGGGCAAGGACGCCGGGGAGACCGTCGGCCGGTTCGGCGTCGGGTTCGCGGCCGTGCTGACCGTGTCGAGCGAGCCGCGTGTCGTCTCGCGGACGGGTGGGGTCGCCTTCTCCGCGGAGCGCACCCGCGCGGCCGCCGGACGCGAGGGCGACGTCGCGGTGCTGCGCCTGCCCTGGCCGGTGCCGCCGGAGGAAACGCCGCTGCCCCAAGGATTCGACACCGAGGTCCGGCTGCCGCTCCGGGCGGGGACAGGCGCCGAAGAGCTTCTGCGTGGCCTCGCCGGGGACGTCGGCGACCTGCTGCTCGCCCTGCCGTGGCTGGCCGAGTTCGACGTCGACGGCGAGGTGTGGACGCGGACCGTGGACGGCGCCGTCGTGGTGATCGGCGGACCGCGCGGCGACCGGACGCGCTGGCTGACGCATCGCGGGGCGGCGGTCTGGGCGGTGCCGGTCGGCGAAACCGGCGTGCCGCGGCCGCTCGGCGAGGACGTGCTGCACGCGCCGACCCCCACCGACGACCGGCTTTCGTTGCCGGCACGGCTGATCGCGCCGGTGCCGACCGAACCGTCCCGGCGCCGCGTGCTGCCCGGCGAGGCGCTCACGACGGCACTGGAGACGGCGGCGCGCGAGTACGTCGGCCTGGTTCGCCTGCTGCCGCCCGAACACCGCTTCGCGCTGGTGCCCGCCGCTGGGTTTCCGAAGTCCACTGTGGACGCGACGATTCGTGAGCTCGTCCTCGCGGTGCTCACGGACCAGCCGTGGCTGGCCGGGCAGTCCGGCGGTGAGCTGGCGGGACGGCAAGCCAGGGTGCTCGACGCCGACGTCCCCGGGCTCGCGCCGCTGCTGAAGGACCTGATCCCCGGATTGGTCGCCGACGCGCCGCCGGGCGCCGCCGCGATCCTGAAGCCGGTTTCGGCCGAGCCGTGCACCATCGGCGACGTGCTCGACGCGCTCACCGGTGTCGTGCGGGAACCCCGGTGGTGGCGCGAGCTCTACGCCGCGCTGGCGGTCGCCGTCGACACCCACGTGCTGGCCACGGACGCGCTGGAGGGTCTCCCGGTGCCGCTGTCCGACGGCCGGACCCTGCCGGGGGCCAGGGGCGCGCTGCTCGTCGAGGGCTCGGCCGAACTGCTCGAACTACTGTCCGATGTGGACGTTCCGGGCCTGCGGCTGGTCCATCCCGAGGCCGCGCATCCACTGCTGGAACGCCTGGGCGCCAAGCACGCCGACGCGCGGGAGCTGCTGGAGTCCGATCAGCTCATGGACGCGGTGGAGCGCAGCGTCGAGGACATCCGGTCCGGTTTGGACGGGATGACGCTCGCGGGCGCGGTGCTGCGGCTGGTCGCCGACTGCGGGGACTCCGCGCCCGCGTGGGCGCGGGCACTGGCGCTCCCGGCCGAGGACGGCTGGCGTCGCGCCGACGAACTCGTCCTGCCCGGCTCGCCGCTGCTGGACATCTTCGACGAAGAGGTCTTCGACGCCGATGACGGCGCACTGTCCGTTGTGGACGAGGAATTCGCCGAGGACTGGCCGAAGGAGACCCTGGTCGCCGTCGGGGTGCTCGATTCCTTCGCCGTGGTCGGCGACGCCGATCCGCACGAGCCCGACCACGACCTTCCCGACGAGGAAGAATGGTGGGATTCCCGCTCGCGGCCCCCGGCGACGGTGCTCGCGATCCGGGATCTCGATCTCGTCGCCGACGACGCCTGGCCCGCCGCGCTGCGGCTGCTGGCCGCGCGGCCGGAGACCTGGCGGGCGCTGACCGAGCCGGACGGGCACGCGGGCTGGTGGCTGGCCCGCAACGCGCTGCTGGCAGGCGAACCACCGAACGCCTGGCGGATGCCGGACGCCGTCACGCTGACCGGTCTCTACGACGAGGTCCCCGACCTCGGCCTGAGCCGGGAAGTCCTGCTGGCCGCCGGGGTACGCACCGGACTAGAGCTGTCCTCTGTGGACGAAGTGCGCGAACTGCTCTTCCGGCTCGGCGATCCGGGTCGGCGGATCTCTCCCGGCCTCGCCGCGCGGGCACACGCCGAACTCGTCGAATCCCCGGTGGACGTGCGCGAGGTCGACCCGCCGGAGGGTGTCCGCGGCGCGGACGGCACCGTCGCCGACGCGCCGGACGCGGCCGTGCTGGACGTGCCCTGGTACGCGGCGGTGCTGGCACCGGGCGCGATCGTGGTCGCGCCCGAGACGCCGGAACGGCTCGCCGAGCTCCTGGACCTACCGCTCGCGAGCTCGCTTCCGGCCGAGGTGACCAGCGAGGGCGAGTACGTCCCGTGGGCCGAGCTGCCCGCGCTGCGGCTCGCCGCCGATCAGCTCGGCGAGCGGATCCCGGACGGCGGCGTGATCCTGCACGAGACGCTGACCGTGTCCTGTAAGGACACTGAGCACGACGTTCCGTGGTGGTCCGGCGACCGGCTGCACGCGGCCGACACCTCCGAGGGACTGGCCCGTGCCTTCGCCTGGGCCACCGACCGCTGGGCCGACCGCCACCTGCTCACCGCGCTGCTCGACGATCCCTCCCCGGCGACGCTGCAGAACTGAGGTGACCCCGTGCTCTCGCTGCGTGTGCTCACGGTCGAGGACTGGCAGGCGTGGCGGGAGATGCGGCTGGCGGCGTTGCGGGACGCGCCGGAGGCGTTCGGCGCGGCACTCGCGGACTGGACAGGGCCAGGGGACACGGAACTGCGCTGGCGCCGACGGCTCAGCGGCTCGTTCAACGTGCTGGCCTCGCTCGACGGCGAACCGGCCGGAATGGCGAGCGGTATGCCGAAGGACGATGTCGTCGAGCTGATCTCGATGTGGGTCGCGCCGTTCGCGCGCGGACGCGGGGTCGGCGACGCGCTGGTGGTCGCGGTGGTCGAATGGGCGCGGGAACACGGCGCCGAGCGGGTGACACTGCGGGTGGCACCGGCCAATCGGTACGCCGCGGCGCTCTACCGGCGCCACGGCTTCCGGGTGCGCGGGCGCTAGAGCCGCTGCGCGCTCTTCGAGCCCCGGCGGGCCGCCGCGCGCTGCCAGGCGATGATGGCCAGCCCGATGAACCCGAGCACCACACCCGACAGCGCCGTCTGCACCCAGACACCGCTTGTGGTGAAGAAGAGCACGACCAGCGCGACAGCCCAGAGCGATGTCCCTACGATCACCACGGGCGTCAGGTCGGTCAGCCGCTTGGGCAGCTCGGGCGTGACCCGCAACGAGCTCGTAACGTCCGGAGAATCGATCGGTTCACCCACGTGGGAAGGGTACCCCGCGAGGGCCAGGAGGGTAGGCAGGCGATGGCGCGGCAGCGGACGGCGTCCACTCTGGACCGTTACTTCAAGATCAGCGAGCGCGGTTCCACCGTGTCGCGTGAGCTGCGCGGCGGGCTCGTCACGTTCGTCACGATGGCCTACATCGTCGTGCTCAACCCGCTGATCCTCGGCAGCTTTTCGGCGCAGGACGCCGCCGCGCACAAGGACATCGCGGGCGCCATCCTGCCGGTGCCGCAGGTCGCCGCGGTCACCGCGCTGGTGGCCGGGGTGCTCACCATCCTGATGGGCCTGGTCGCCAACTACCCGTTCGCCATCGCCACCGGGCTCGGCATCAACTCGCTCGTCGCGGTCACCATCGCCCCGCAGATGACCTGGCCGGAGGCGATGGGCCTGGTGGTGATCGAGGGCGTCATCATCGTGGTGCTCGTGCTGACCGGCTTCCGGACCGCGGTGTTCCGCGCGGTGCCCGCCGCGCTGAAGTCGGCGATCGCGGTCGGCATCGGCATGTTCATCTGCCTGATCGGCCTGGTCGACGCCGGATTCGTGCGGCGGATCCCGGACGACGCGCACACCACGGTCCCGGTCGGGCTCGGGATCGGCGGGTCGATCGCGTCCTGGCCGACCGCGGTCTTCGCGGTCGGGCTGCTGGTCACCGGCATCCTGGTCGCGAAGCGGGTCAAGGGCGCGATCCTGATCGGGGTGCTGTCCTCGACCGTGCTGGCGATCGTCGTCGAAGCGATCTTCAAGGCCGGGCCGTCCAAGGGCGTGGACCCGAAGGGCTGGAACCTCGGCTACCCGGCGTTGCCGGACACCGTGGCCGGGCTGCCGAACCTCTCGTTGCTCGGCGACGTCTCGTTCGGCGCGTGGGCGCGGCTGCCGATCATCACCGTGGTGTTGCTGGTGTTCACGCTGGTGCTCGCCGACTTCTTCGACGCGATGGGCACCATGACCGGCCTCGGCAAGGAGGCCGGGCTGCTCACCAAGGACGGCCAGCTGCCCAACGTCGGCAAGGCGCTGTTCGTCGAGGGGCTGGCCGGCGCGGCGGGCGGGTTCGCGTCGTCGAGCTCGAACACGGTGTTCGTCGAATCGGCCTCCGGCATCGCCGAGGGCGCGCGCACCGGCCTCGCCAACGTCGTCACCGGCGTGCTGTTCCTCGGCGCGATGTTCCTGACACCGCTGTACCAGATCGTCCCGGTCGAGGCGGCCGCCCCGGCGCTCGTCGTGGTCGGCGCGATGCTGATGACCCAGGTCAAGGAGATCGACTTCACCGACTTCTCCATCGCGCTGCCCGCGTTCCTGACGATCGTCGTCATGCCGTTCACCTACTCGATCGCCAACGGCATCGGCGCCGGGTTCGTCAGCTACGTGGCCATCCGCGCGGTCACCGGCAAGGCCCGTCAGGTGCATCCGCTCATGTGGGCGATCGCGGTCGCGTTCATCGCGTACTTCGCGGTCGGGCCGATCCAGGCCGCCTTCGCGTAAATCGTTTGCCTGGTCAGGCCCGGTCGTGGTGAGGTTCACCCGTCGGGACGATGTTTCGTAAGGTATGCTAACGATATGTCCGGCGACACGCACGAGCGCTCCCTCGCGAGCCGTCTGCGTCTCGCGGTGGTCCGGCTCAACCGCCGGCTCCGGGCACAGCGCGTCGGGGACGACCTGAGTCTCACCCAGGTCGCCGCGTTGTCCACGCTGCACAAGTGCGGCCCGCTGACCCCCGGTCAGCTCGCTGCGAAGGAAGGCGTCCAGCCGCCCTCGATGACGAGGGTGATCGCCGCGCTCGAAGACCTGGGGTACGTGGAGCGCAGGCCGCACCCGACCGACGGACGGCAGGCCATCGTCGAGCTGTCCGAAAGCGGGCTGACCTACGTGCGCAAGGCGATCTCCGTGCGCGAGGCGTGGCTGGACCGGCAACTGGCCCAACTCGGCGACGAGGAACGCGAAGTGCTTTCCCGCGCCGCCGAGATCATCGACAGGATGGCGGGGAACGAAAAACGGTGACGACAACGGGTAGCGGAACAGACTGCCAGTCCAAGACCTCTGCTACCCGGACAGCGGCTCCACCGTCCCCTTCGCCGGATTCCCCGCCCCGCCGCAAACGCGGTGTCTTCGACTCGCTGCGGGTCCGCAACTACCGGCTGTTCTTCTCCGGCCAGATCATCTCGAACATCGGCACCTGGATGCAGCGCATCGCCCAGGACTGGCTGGTGTTCACGTTGTCGGGCAACAACCCGATCGCGCTCGGCGTCGCGGTGGCGCTGCAGTTCACCCCGACACTGTTCCTCTCGCTGTGGGCGGGGGTGCTGGCCGACCGGGTCGACAAGCGCAAGCTGCTGATGATCATCCAGGGCGCCAGCTGCGTCCAGGCGGTGGTCCTCGGTGTGCTCGACCTGTCCGGTGTCGCCGCGCTTTGGCAGGTCTACATCCTGTGCCTGACGCTGGGCTGTACCTCGGCGCTCGAGGTGCCGACCCGCCAGTCGTTCGTCGCCGAGATGGTCGGCCGCGACCAGGTCACCAACGCCGTCGCGCTGAACTCGACGATCTTCAACATGGCGCGCATCGTCGGCCCGGCGATCGCCGGGTTCGCGATCACCTGGGTCGGGACCGGCTGGCTGTTCATCGCGAACGCGGTGAGCACGGTCGCCGTCATCTCCGGGCTCGCCATGATGGACCCCGGCAAGCTGTTCCGCGGAGCCGCCGTGCCGAGGGCGAAGGGCCAGCTCGCCGAGGGGCTCCGCTACGTCCGGCGCCGGTCCGACCTGGTCACGGTGATGGTGCTGGTGTTCTTCGTGAGCACCTTCGGCATCACGTACTTCTCCTCGCTGCCGATCGTCGCCGCGAACGTGTTCCACACCGGCGCGGACGGCTACGGCCTGCTCTCCACGCTGGTCGCGGTCGGCACGTTCACCGGCGCGATCATGTCCGCGCGGCGCGGTACCAAGGGCAGGCCGCGGGTCCGCGTCATGCTGCTGGCGGCGCTGGCGCTCGGCGTGTTCGAGATGATCACCGCGTTCATGCCGACCTACCTGAGCTTCGGCATCGGTCTCATCCCGCTCGGCTTCGCCACCATGACGTTCCTGAACACGGCGAACTCGCTGGTGCAGACCTCGGTCAGCCCGGAGATGCGCGGCCGGGTCATGGGCCTGTACGTGCTCGTGCTGATCGGCGGCAACCCCGTCGGCGGCCCGATGACCGGCTGGATGGCCGACGCCTTCGGTGGCCGGTCGCCGTTCTACCTCGGCGGGGCGATCTCGGTGCTGGCCGCGGTGGTGTGCGCGATCGTGCTGATCCGGCGCGGTGGGGTGAACCTGCCGGTGCGGCGGCTCGGCACCGGCCTGCGGATCCTGAAGCGCGACCGGGTTTAGCGGCCCAGCAGGGCCGGGAGCACCTTCTCGACCAGCGTGCGCAGCCGGTCGTCGTTCGTCGCGCGGGCGAAGGAGGCGTAGAACCGCACGGCCTGATCGTCGTCGTCGACGAGCTTGACCTGCACGTAGTTCTTGCCGAACTGCGCCGGCCGTCCGGCGATCCGGTCCGGGTATTCGGCCTTGCCGCCGGTGGTCTCGCTGTAGTCGGCACTGGCGTTGAATCCGTCGCCACGGAGCTGGCATTCACCGCGCATCGACGGTTTGGTCTTCTCGACGTCCACACCGAGTTCGTGCGCGAGCTGGGTGCAGAGCTGCCAGGCGACCATCGGGTAGGCGCCGTCCACGATGCCGAAGCGCGGTGTCGGCGGGACCGACCGCGGCGGGATCCCGGTCAAGCTCTCCGTGTCCTCGGGCAGGGAAAGGCCCGGCGCGGTCGTGGCCGCGATGACGCCCTCCGCGATCGCCTTGGCCATTCCGCCGAGGTCGCGTTCTTCGGTGTCCCGGAAGTCCTTCATGAGGTGGACGTACAGCGTCGGGTTGACCCAGGTCCCCGGCCGGTTGCCGGTCAGGGCGAGCATCAGCGTCGCGCCCACGGTGCTGTGTTCCAGGTAGCCGCGTCGCCCGCTGATCGTGATCGGGTCGCTGCGGACCAGGGGCGTGGTGGCCCCGTTCAGGTCGACGGTCACGTCGAGGGTCGTGGTGACCACGTGGCACCGGCCGGTCAGATCGACCTCCGTGCGTACCGGGCCGCCGAGGATCTCCGGCCAGCGCTGGGCGGGCAGCGCCCGGCACAGCACCTGTCCCGCGGTGGCGCGCGGCAGCGCGGCGACCATCTCGCCGGTCGGCATCGGGATCTCTCCGCGCACCGCGACGCCGCCCTGGGTCGGCCAGGGCGCGGGGAAGTCCTTCGGCGGATCGCTCCGGCCGAAGATCGGCCCGAGCGCCAGCCTGGCGATCAGGGCGAGCCCGGCGAACGTCGCCAGCACGCCGATGATGATCGCGATCGCGATCCAGTTTCGCCTACCCACGGTGACCACGAAGCGACGCTAGCCCGCGCGGCTCTCGGCGTCCGGCGAACGGGACATGTCACTCGAACGGGTGAGTTCCGGGTTGGTGGCAAGATCCCCTTGCCTCGCTAGTGAGGTTAGGCTAACCTCATACATGTCCGCTTCGTGGTGGGAGCGGCAGTCAGTTCGGGAACGGACGGAGCCCCGCACCTCGGGAACCCCGGGGGGCGGGGCTCCGTTCATTGATGCGCCCCATGGTCGGGACCGCGGCGGCCGGCGTCAAGGGCCGCTCACGCGCTGGACGTGGCTGCCTGCGCATGGGCGCACGAAAACGGGGCCCTTCCGTGGAAGGGCCCCGCATCGTGGTGGGAGTGGTTCAGCCGAGCAGCAGCCCGTTGCCGCCCGCGACGGCGTTGTCGAACCGCTTGCTGATCTCGGCCCAGTTGAAGACGTTCCACAGCGCCTTGACGTAGTCCGGCTTGACGTTCTTGTAGTCGAGGTAGAACGCGTGCTCCCAGACGTCCACCAGCAGGATCGGGGTGGTCGGCAGGATCAGGTTGTTGTGGTGGTCGCGCAGCTGCTGGGTGATCAGCGTCTTGCCGATCGGGTCCCAGGACAGCGCGCCCCAGCCGTTGCCCTGGATCGTGGTCGACACGGCGGTGAACTGGGCCTTGAACTTGTCGAACGAGCCGAAGGCCTCGTCGATCGCCGCGGCCAGTTCGCCGGTCGGCTTGTCGCCGCCCTCCGGGGAGAGGATCTTCCACCACACCACGTGGTTCGCGTGCCCGGCCAGGTTGAACGCGAGGGTGGTCTCCAGGCCGACGATGTTGCCGAAGTCGTTCGCCTCGCGGGCGGCTTCGAGCTTCTCGAGCGTGTCGTTCGCACCCTTGACGTAGGTCGCGTGGTGCTTGCTGTGGTGCAGCTCGTTGATCTCGCCGGAGATGTGCGGCGCGAGGGCGCCGTAGTCGTAGTCGAGAGCGGGCAGCTCGTAGCGGGCCATTGGCCCTCCTTCTGTCTTCGACGCAAGTTTTCAGTACCCGAACCTAGTAGCACACGCCCGATCTCGGCGACCGGGGGCGGTGCCTCGCCACAGCGTGGGACTACTGGCCGTTCGCGGCTACCCGAGGGTGTGCCGCCTGAAACCCACTCTGCTACCTCGACTTAACTTGAGGTCAACGTGCTGTGATCGTGATCATCGACGAGACGGTCCTTTTCGGCTCTGCGAAGCCAATTGTTCGGCACACCTAAAACAGCGGCGCTGTCCGTCGTCGATACGCGAGCCGATAGCGAAGTCCGTGAATGCCACATTGACGGACTCAGAGTCCCTCAATGTGGCATTCACGGACCGTCGGGCCTAGGCGGCGAGGCGGAGTTCCTCGGCGAGTTCGGTGAACACGGCGATGTTGCACTCGAAGGCGACCAGTGTCTCGTCGACGACGCGGGCGCGTTCGACCTCGCTCCACGGCGCCGAGTCGAGGTTCGCCCGGTAACGGTCGCGGAACCGCGGGGCGCTGCCGATCTCGTCGAAGTGGTAGAACAGCGAACCCTCCTCGGTGACCTCGTACTGCTTCGCCAGCAGCCGCCGGATCGCCTGGCCGCCCGCGATGTCACCGAGGTAGCGCGTGTAGTGGTGGGCCACGTAGCCGCCCGCCCACGCCGACGCCTCCCGGACCCGGCTCGCGTACGCCTCGGTCGCCGGGAGCGGCCGGATCGTCGAGCGCCAGTCCGCGCCGAGCAGATGCGCCAGATCGCGTTCGAGGTTCGGCACCCGGCGCAGCTCGTCGAAGACGAACTCGCGGCCGACCGGGTCACCGGCCATCGCGTCGCTCATCTCCTCGATGGCCTGGTAGATGAAGTAGTACTGCTCGGCCAGCCGGGTGTAACCCGCCAGGGGCAGCTCTCCGCCGAAGAGCGCGTTCATGTAGACGGAGTGGTTCGCCCGGTCGTGGACGGCGAGGGTCGACGCGCGCAGTGTCGCGGAGAACGGGCGGGCTTCGAGGTCCGTGGTGACCGGCATGAGGCGCCTCCTGCTGACGATGATCTGACGCGCTGTCAGAATCAGCGTACGACACCCTGCCGGGTTAGGCTACCCTAAATCGAGAGCCGGATCCGGAAGTTCACGCGCGCCGACCGCGCGGAGCACGAACCGGACGGCGGCCTCGATCGTGCGTTCCAGCTGCTCGGACGGCACCTCGATCACCTGACGGCTGCCCAGTGCCGCGGTGATCATCGGGATCAGCACCCCGGTGTCCTCCGCGGGCCAGCGGCCCGCCGCCGCGCCCTCGGCGAGGATGTCCCGCAGGCACGCGGTGATCGGATCGGCGTGCGCGCTGATCCGGCGGTACGCCGAGGGGGCGAGCGCGGATTCCAGCGCGGTACCCGGTGGCAGGTGGTACTCGGCCAGCACCCGCAGTTGGAGCCGGACGAACGTGGCGAGCTGCCCGGCCGGGTCGTCCTGCGCCGCGATGGCCTCGGTCAGCCTGTCGACATAGCGATTCGCCTCGTCCTCGACGAAGGCGATGAGCAGGCTTTCCTTGTCCGGGAAGTGGTTGTACAGCGCGGTCCGGCCGAGTCCGGCGTCCGCCGCGATCCCGGACAGGGTGATCGCGTCGAAACCGCGTTCGTACAGCTGTGCGCGCAGCACCTCGAAGACACGCGCCCGGACCTCGCGCCGGTGCGCCTCGATCGACCCGCCCAGAATCTTCGGCATAGCGACCGATTATCGTCCCTGTCGCGTCAATCCGTGAGCGACCAGGTGTGTACCGGGCTGCCTTCGGCGGAAAGTTCGAGGTAGCGGCGCAGCATCCGGCCCAGTGCGGCTTCCCGGTCGGCACCGCGCTCCTGTGCGCGCAGGACGTAGTCGCGCTGCCACGACGCGCCGGTCCGCCGCGCGAGGCAGCGGCGCTCGATGACACCGAGATACCGCTCCCGCGCCTCGTCCGACACGCCGGAGCGGCGCAGCCCGTCGTGGGCCAGTGGCAGCAGCACCCGCAGGGCGAGTTCGTCCGGCGGGATCCAGCCGATGCCCGGCCAGTACAGCTGCGCGTCGAAGCCCCGGCGCGCGCCCGCGTACAGGTTCTCCTCGGCGGCCTGGAACGACATCTGGCTCCACACCGGGCGTTCGGCCTCGGCCAGTGACCGCTGCGCGCCGTAGAAGAACGCCGCGTTCGCGACCATGTCCAGCACCGTCGGCCCGGCGGGCAGCACCCGGTTCTCCACCCGCAGGTGCGGCAGGCCGTCGACGACGTCGTACACCGGCCGGTTCCAGCGCCAGATCGTGCCGTTGTGCATCCGCAGTTCGGTGAGTTTCGGAGCCAGTCCGGCGTCGAGTGTTTCGATCGGGTCCTCGATATCGGTTTCCGGAAGCAGGCCGGGGAAGTAGCGGACGTTCTCCTCGAACAAATCGAAGATCGAGGTGACCCAGCGTTCACCGAACCACACTCTCGGCCGAACGCCCTGGTTTTTCAATTCCTCCGGGCGGGTGTCGGTGGCCTGCAGGAACAACGGGATCCGTGTTTCGTACCACAATGCCTTGCCCAGCAGGAACGGTGAATTCGCGCCGAGTGCGATCTGTACGCCGGCCAGGCACTGTGCCGCGTTCCAGTGCGGGGCGAATTCCTCCGGGGCGACCTGCAGATGCAGTTGCACGGACGTGCAGGCCGCTTCCGGCAGAATCGACTCGGCGTGGCTGCGGAGCCGTTCCGGCGATCGGCCGGGCAGCGCGGCGCCTTCCATGCACAGTTCGGTGCGCTCCCCGCGCGCGGCGAGGATCTGGTCGTTCAGCAACGCGTACCGCGCCTTGTTGGTGAGCCACTTCTGATCGAAGTGCTCGTGGCGCAGGGTCGGCAGGATCCCGATCATGGCCAGCGCCGAGCCGGTCTCGGCCGCCTTGTTCTCGGCGGCGGACAGGTACGCGCGGAGGTCGGCTTCCAGTTGCAGCGCGGAATCTCCGGCGAGTAGCCGCGGCGGCACGTTGAGTTCGAGGTTGTGCTGGCCGAGCTCGGCGGTGAACGACGGATCGTCCATCGCCTCCAGCACGGCGGTGTTGGACATCGACGGACGCAGCTCGCTGTCGACGAGATTGAGCTCCACTTCCAGCCCGATGCTCTTGCGGGGGAAGGAAAAACTCCCGTCGGTGAGCATGCGGGCGAGGGTGTCCAGACAGCGTTGGACCTTGCGGCGATACCGTCCGCGGTCGAGCGGGTTGAACGGGTGTGCCGCCAGGTCCATCCCCATGACCATCCCTGTTTTCGTCGGCCGAGGTAGCGGGAGCTCGGGTCTCCCGGGCGACAACCGTTGCACAGCATGAGAATCTCGGCTAGCGGCCAAACTGGTGCTCTCTGTCACTTCGGGTTAACGCTCCGCAAAAACCCCCCGTTCGTACCACGTCGTTCGTGACATTCGGCCCAGCGCGGGGCGCGGCAGGTGGGTGACAAACTGTGCGGGTGGCCCAGCTGATCTTCACCGAGGACCGGGACGACCCCCGGCTCGACGACTTCCGTGACCTGTCCACTGCGGACCGTCGCCCGGATCGCCCTGGTGGCAAAGGACTTGTCATCGCCGAGGGCACCGTGGTGGTCGGCAGGATGCTCGAGTCCCGTTATCCGGTACGCGCGCTTCTCGGTGTGGAACGGCGATTTCGCGAACTGGACCACGCACTCGCGCGGGTTGACGTACCGGCGTATGTGACCTCCGCGGAAACGATGGCCGAGGTCGTCGGGTTCCACCTCAACCGGGGCGTGCTCGCGGTCGCCGACCGGCCCGCGCCGCCGACCGTGGCCGAGGTCGTCGGCGGTGCCGACGTCGTCGCGGTGCTGGAAGGCGTGGGAGACCACGAGAACCTCGGTGCGCTGTTCCGCAACGCCGCCGCGCTCGGCGTCGGCGGGGTGCTGCTCGGGCCCGGCTGCTCGGATCCGCTGTACCGGCGCAGCGTCCGGGTGTCGATGGGGCACGTGCTGCGGGTCCCGTTCACCGGCGTCGACGCCTGGCCGGGCGGGCTGGATCTGTTGCGTGCTCAGGGTTTCCGGGTCGCCGCGCTGACTCCCCGTGCCGGTTCGGTTCCGCTGCGCGCGGTCCGCGAGCACGCGCCGGGCCGGATCGCGCTGCTGTTCGGCGCCGAAGGACCGGGGCTGACGGAGGAGGCGCTGGCCGCCGCCGATCTCGCGGTCCGCGTCCCGATGGCGCCCGGCGTGGATTCGCTCAACGTGGCCACCGCGGCGGCTGTCGCGTTCTACGAGCTCCAGGCCGCTGTGGCCCGCTAAGGTGACGGCACCGTCGCCACACCGGGAGCGAATGACATGGAATTGCGGGTCAAGGGCGAACGCGCGGTGCTGGCCGGGCCGGGCGGCGAGCAGGCGCGGGAGGTCGATCCGCACCGGCTCGCGATCGGGTCCGACCTCGCGCAGGCACTGCACGAGTGGGCCCGGGTCGCCTCGGCGGTTTCCCGCGCGGAGGCCGGTGCGGGCGAACCGGCTCAGGTCGTCTCCCAGCGTGGCAGGCAGCTCGCCGCGCGGCTGGCCACTGTGATGGGCACCACCGTGCGGTTCGTGGATCCGGTGACCGGCGGCGAAACCGTGGTCGAACCGCCGTCGCGGGCCCAGGCCACCCGCGCCCGGTTCGCCGAGCAGTTGTTCGGCCCGAGGGGGCGGGGCGACGAGCCGACACCATGGCTCACCGGGCTCACCGTGTCGTTGTTCGCCGCGGTGCTGGTGGTCGTCGCACTGCTCGCGCTGGCCGGGACGCTGGCGCGGGAGACCAGCAGCTGGCTCGCACTGGCCGCGACGGTCGTGGTCACCGCGGGCATCGCGCCCTCGCTGTGGCTGGGCAGGCGGGTCCCGATCGTGCGCTGGGCGGTGTTCGGCGCCGCCGCCGGGATCGTCGTCGCGTGGATCGCGGTCCTGGTCGTCGTGCTCTGACGGATCTTGGGCGAAGCGGCCCGGCCGGGGATACTGGCGCGGTGGCCGACGATTCGCTGACGAGGCTCCGGAAGCTGTGTCTCGCGCTCCCGGAAACCACCGAACGGCTCAGCCACGGCGAGCCGACCTGGTTCGTCCGGGGCAAGAAGACGTTCGTGATGTACGCCGATCGCCACCACGACGACCGGCTCGCGTTCTGGTGCCCCGCGCCGCCGGGCGCGCAGGAGGAGCTGACCGGGGCCGAGCCCGACCGGTTCTTCCGGCCACCCTACGTCGGGCACCGCGGCTGGCTCGGGGTGCGGCTGGACGTCGACGTCGACTGGGCCGAGATCGACCAGATCGTCCGTGACGCCTACCGCCTGGTCGCCCCGAAATCCCTGGTCCTGCTCCTCGACGCCTGAATTCCCGCGCGGCTCATGCGCCCCAATGTGGCGTTCGGTGCGTTGAGCGCACCCAATGCCACATTGGGGCGTTCGTCCGGGGCGATCTCAGCCGCGTTGGGTGCGGACGCCGAGCAGGACGTCTTCCCAGGACGGGACGATCGGGTGATTCTTCTTCGCCTTGCCCCGCTGCGGCTGTCCGCCCGCCGCCACCGCGTCCTCGTCCTCCGCCGGGACGCGGGGGATCTCGCGGGTGTCGTCCTCGGGGTCGTGCTCCGGCTCCGTCCGCGGTGCCTCGATCGCCTTCACTTCCAGTGCCTCCGCGGAGTCGAGTGTCGGCTGCACGGCGGGTTCGCGCGCCGGGTCCAGCGCGCGCACGGTGCGCGGCGCGCGGTAGGAGTTCGGGTTGAGCAGGCCCTCGGCGTTCTCGTCCAGCGCGTGCGCCGTCCCGCCGTGTGCTCCCGGCGAGAACGACCAGTGCGCCCGGTTGTCCGAACGACCGGCCTTCCACTGCAGCACGACGACCCAGCGGCCGTCGTCCCCGCGCCAGGAGTCCCACTTGGCCTGCGTGTAGTCGTGGCCGCGGACGCCGAAGGCGTAGGCGATCACCTCGCCGAGCGTCTGCACGTCGGGGCCGTCCTCGCGGACCGGGTGCGCGCTCTGCGCGAGTTCGGCGGTGCGGGACCGCTCCAGCAGGACGGGGTAGGCGAACCGCTCGACGCGCTGCACCGGCACCCCGGCACTGCTCGCCACCTGCTCGACGGACTCACCGGCGCGGATTCGCGCCTGGATCTCGCGTGGCCGCATCTGGCTCTCCAACTCGATCTCGATCTGGCCCAGCCGGGTGATGTCACCCCTCGCCGCCGCGCGCAGTCTCTCATCGGCTGGGAGCAGAAAGCGCGTACGGCTCGCCGGGTCTTCGCACACGATGGACTTCCCGTCCTCGTGCAGCCCGACCACCCGTAGCGCGCGCATTGTTCGCCTCCCCGATTCTTCACCTTTGTGGGTGCTCACGTTAGAACGGCGCGTCGGCTTGACGCGCGAGGCGCGCCGAGTCAACACCGATCTGTTTCACTCTTGATCTTGATGTCACGTATCTTCGGCCACCGTAGCGAAAACCGCAGGTGTGACGCGCCGGACACGGTGCGTCACGAAC
Source organism: Amycolatopsis samaneae (assembly GCF_039541975.1). Classification (NCBI taxonomy): domain Bacteria; kingdom Bacillati; phylum Actinomycetota; class Actinomycetes; order Pseudonocardiales; family Pseudonocardiaceae; genus Amycolatopsis; species Amycolatopsis samaneae. Next base: position 297,333 of record NZ_BAABHG010000006.1, on the reverse strand, counting down.
GGGTGTACTTCGTGGTCAGCCGGGCAGCCGGACGTCGACCGTCAGCCCGCCGCGCGGATTCGCCCGCGCGCTCGCCGCGCCGCCGTGCGCCTCGGCCACCGAGCGCACGATCGACAGCCCCAGCCCGGCGTGTGCCGCCGAGCCGGTGCGGTCGGTACCGCGCCGGAACGGCTCGAACAGCTCCGCGGCGGTGCCCGCCGACACCTGCTGCCCGCAGTTACGCACTGTCAGCGCGGGGGTGCCGCTGACCTCCACGTGTACCCAGCCGTCGCGGACGTTGTAGTCGATCGCGTTGCTCACCAGGTTCGTCACCAGCCGTTCGAGCAGCACCGGATCGCCGGGGACGGTCCGTCGCCGCAGCCGGGTCTCCACGGTCACCCCCGCCTCCTCGGCCTGCGCCGACGTCGCCCGGACCACCGAGCGCACGACCTCGTCCAGCCGCACCGGTGTCCGGGACGTCAGGCCGCGGTCGCTGCGCGCCAGCACCAGCAGGCCCTCGATCATCCGCTCGCTGCGCTCGTTGGTGTGCAGCAGGTGCGCGCCGAGCCTGCGCAGTTCCGGGGACACTTCCGGGTCCGCGAGCGCGACCTCGACCAGCGTGCGCTGCACTGCTAGGGGCGTCCGCAGCTCGTGGGAGGCGTTGGCGACGAACCGTTTCTGGCTGTCGAACGATTCGGCGAGCCGGTCGAGCATGCCGTCGAAGGTGTCCGCGAGGTCCTTGAGCTCGTCGTCCGGGCCTTCGTGGTTGATCCGCCGGTCGAGCTTGCCCGCCTCCAGCTTCCGCGCGGCCGAGGTGATGTCGTGCAGCGGGCGCAGCGCCCTGCTCGCCATCAGCCAGCCGAAGAACACCGCCAGCGCGGCCGTGACCAGCAGCGCGATCGCCGAGCCGAGCACCAAAGTGGACAGTGTGGAGCTGCGGTAGTCGGTGGCGATGTCGGTCGCCACCCCGGCCACGGCTCCGGGCCGGTTGAGGTCAAGCGTCGTCGCCGGGAGTGCCACGCCCGCCGGCATGCGGGCGAGCGCGGTGGTCGCGAACTGCGCCGGTTCCGGCAGCGACCCGCCGACCAGCAGGTAGTTGATCACCAGCAGTGCGACGCCCGCCAGCAGGAACAGCCCGCCGTACAGCGCGGTCAGCCGGGTGCGCACCGACAGCCGGACGCGCCTCACGCGGTTCCCCCGAACCGGTAACCCGCGCCGGGCACGGTCTCGATGACCGGCGGCTCGCCCAGCTTGCGCCGCAGCGTCATCATCGCGACCCGGACGGCGTTGGTGAACGGGTCGGCGTGCTCGTCCCACGCCTTTTCCAGCAGGTCCTCGGCGCTGACCACGGTGCCGTTCGCGCGCATGAGCACCTCCAGCACCGCGAACTCCTTCGGCGACAGCGGCAGGAAGCGCCCGTCGCGGGAGGCCTGGTGCCGGGGCAGGTCGAGCACGACGCCGTCGCCCTCCAGCACCGGCGGCAGCGCGGGCCGGGCCCGCCGGGACAGCGCCTGCACACGGGCGACCAGTTCGGCGAAGGCGAACGGCTTGGTCAGGTAGTCGTCGGCGCCGAGCCCGAGGCCGCGGACCCGGTCGGTGATCTCGGCGGCCGCGGTGAGCATCAGCACCCTGGCCTCGCCGCCCGCGGCGAGCACCGCCGCGCAGACCTCGTCGCCGTGCACCTTGGGCAGATCACGGTCGAGGACGACGACGTCGTAGCCGTGCACGCCGACTCTTTCCAGCGCCTGTTCCCCGTCGTAGCAGACGTCGACCGCCATCGAAAAACGGCGCAGTCCTTCGGCGATCGAATCCGCGAGCAACCGCTCGTCCTCCACTACCAGCACACGCACACCGGACAGTGTGCACCGCGGGGACATAAGCACCGGATAAACAACTTCGCTTACCGCGCGGAAATCACCCGGCCCGTAGAAATCCGCTCCGAGGCGGGTCCGGTTCGTCGGGGGCCGGATCCGCCCACGACCGAAAGGAAGTGACGAATGAAAGCGCGGATGGCGGTTCTCGGTGCCGGGGTGGCACTGGCCTTTCTGACCGGGTGTTCCTCCGGTGACGGTGGTGCGAAGGTCGCCTCGATTTCGACGCCGCCGAAAAGCGGGAGCCAGGCGCCCGCGGCCAACAACGGGGGAAACGCCGACAAGGCCGCGGACATGGACGCGATGCGTGCCTACGCGAAGTGCATGCGTGAACACGGCGTCGACATGCCTGACCCGACGGACGGCGGGATGATGTCTCTCCCTGCGATGCAGCCCGGCGACACGAAGATGGAGGCCGCGACCACGGCCTGCAAGAAGCTCCTGCCCAACGGCGGCGAACCCAAGAAGCTGACGCCGGAGGAGCTGGACAAACAGCGCCAGCAGGCCAAGTGCATGCGGGAGCACGGGGTGAACATGTCGGATCCCAACCCGGACGGCGGCGGCCAGGGCATCTCGATCGACGCGAGTGACGGGAAGTTCGAGGAGGCGGCGAAGGCCTGCGGGCTCGGGATCGGGATGTCGGCGTCGAAATGAACCAGCACAGGACTCGCCGCCGGACGCGCTGGTTCGTCGCCGCGGCGGCCGCTGTCGTGGTGCTCGGCACGACGGCGGTGGTGATCATGACCCAGGTCGCCTCCGGCAGCACCGGCGCGGCGCCGCCGCCCAAGCCCGTCGCGACGGCGGAGGTGGTCAAGACCGACCTGAGCGAGGAACAGGACGCCGGCGGGCAGCTCGGGTACGGGAAGGAAACCCCGGTGGCGGGCCGGAAGAACGGCACGGTCACCGCGCTACCGTCCACAGGGGACGTCATCGGCCGGGGAAGGCCGGTGTACCAGGTGGACGCCAAACCGGTCCCGCTCTTCTACGGGAGCCTGCCGTTCTACCGGGAGCTGTCCGACGGCGTGAGTAACGGGCCCGACGTCAAACAGCTCGAAGAGAACCTGGCGGCGCTCGGATTCGGCGGATTCGGTACCCCGGACGAGAAGTTCACTTGGGCCACCGCCGCGGCGGTGAAGCGGTGGCAGAAGTCGCTCGGGCTCGACCAGACCGGGACCTTCGGCCAGGGCGACGTCGTCCTCGCACCGGGTGAGATCCGCGTGTCGTCGGTGTCCGCGCAACTCGGTGGCCCCGCCACGGGCGACGTGCTCAAGTACAGCGGCACCGGGCGGGTGGTCGAGGTCAAGCTCGACGTCGCGAAGCAGAATCTCGCCGCGAAGGACGCGAAGGTGTCCGTGGTGGTCAACGGCCGCACGACGACCGGCACGGTCACCGAGGTCGGCCGGACCGCCGAGACCGGCAAGGACGCGCAGGGCCAGGACGACGGCAAGCCGAAGGTGATCGTCCGGGTCGCACTGGACGACCCCGGCGTGGCCGGCGCGCTCGACGCCGTCCCGGTGAGCGTCCGGTTCACCAAGAACGTCCACAAAGGAGTCCTCGCGGTCCCGGTCGGCGCGCTGCTCGCGCTCGCGGAGGGCGGCTACGCCGTCGAGGTGGACGAAAACGGCAAGCGCAGGCTGGTCGCGGTCAGGACCGGGCTGTTCAGCGGGGGCAAGGTCGAGGTCGGCGGGGACGGACTGGGTGCGGGTATGCGGGTGGTGACCACGTCATGACACCGGTACTCGCCGTCCACGAGGTTTCGCGGACCTATCCCGGTGGTGTCACCGCGCTGCACGACGTCTCACTGTCCCTTTCGGACGGTGAGATGGTCGCGATCGTCGGGCCGTCCGGGTCCGGGAAGTCCACGCTGTTGCAGCTGATGGGGACCCTCGACCGGCCGAGCACCGGCCGGATCGAGATTCACGGGAACGACGTCGCCGAGCTGCCCGATCGCAAGCTCTCGGCGCTGCGTGCACGGTGGATCGGGTTCGTGTTCCAGCAGTTCTTCCTCAGCGAGGGGGTCAGCGCGGTGGACAACGTGTGCACCGGGCTGCTCTACAGCGGTGTGCCGAAACGGAAACGCCGGGAGAAAGCGCTTGCCGCGCTGGACAGGGTCGGGCTGGCCCACCGGTCCTCGCACTTTCCCGGCGAGCTGTCCGGCGGGGAGCGGCAACGGGTCGCGATCGCGCGCGCCGTGGTCAACACCCCGCCGATCCTGCTCGCCGACGAACCGACCGGGAACCTGGACACCGGCAACGGCGCGGCGGTGCTCGGCCTGCTGGGCCGGCTCAGCGCGGACGGCACCACGATCGTGGTCATCACGCACGACCGCGAGATCGCCGCCGGGATGCCGCGGCGGATCGAGATCCTCGACGGCGCGCTGCGGCTGGACACCGGGGCGACGGCGGGGGCGCTCAGGTGAGCGCGCCCGTCGCGCCGCCGCCCCCGGTGCGGCTCGGTCCCTCGGACGTCGTTTCCCTCGGCGCGCACGGGATGCGTACCCGGCCGGTACGCGCGGTGCTGTCGGCGCTCGGCATCGCGATCGGGGTCGCGGCGATGGTGGCCGTGCTCGCGGTCCCGGCGTCGGCCTCGAAAGCGTTGCAGGACAGGCTCGCCGCGATGGGCACGAACCTGCTCACGGCGGGGCCGGGGAAGACGTTGTTCGGTAAGCAGGCGAAACTCCCCGACGGCGTCATCCCGATGGTCAGGCGGATCGCCCCGGTCACCGGCGCGGTCGAGACCGGCCGCGTCGAGGCGAAGGTGCGCCGCAACGACCACATCCCGAAGGACGACACCTCGGGTCTCGCGGTGCTCGCCGCGCATCCGGACCTGCTGCCGGTGCTCGGCGGCACGGTGCGCTCCGGGGAGTTCCTGACCCCGGCGAACCAGCGGTACCCGGTGGTGGTGCTCGGTTCCGAGGCCGCCGCCCGGCTCGGCGTCGACCACGTCGACCCGGCGCGCCCGCCGCGGGTGCTGATCGGCGACGCCTGGTTCACCGTGGCCGGAGTGCTCGGCCCGATGCCGCTGGCGCCCGAGGTCGAGCGCGCGGTGCTGGTCGGCTGGGAGGCCGCGAGCACGCTGCTCGGCTTCGACGGGCACGCCGGCACCGTGTACGTCCGGGCGCAGGAGTCCGAAGTGGACACCGTGCGGTCGGTGCTCGGCGCGACGCTGAACCCGGCCGCGCCCAACGAGGTCGAGGTGCGGCGCCCCTCCGACGCGCTTGCCGCGCAGCAGCTGACCAGGAGTACCTACGACGCGCTGTTCCTCGGCCTCGGCGGGGTCGCGCTGCTCGTCGGCGGGGTCGGGGTGGCCAACACGATGGTGATCTCGGTGCTGGAACGCCGTCGCGAAATCGGGCTGCGGCGGGCACTCGGGGCCACGAAACGGCAGATCCGCGGCCAGTTCCTCGCGGAATCGGTGCTGCTGTCCGGACTCGGCGGGCTCGTCGGCGTGCTGATCGGTGTCGCGGTCACCGCCGGGTACGCGCTGAGTCAGGGCTGGCCCGCGGTGCTCCCGCCCGTCGCGCTGGCCGGCGGGGTGGTCGTGTCCGCCGTCGTCGGCGCCGTCGCCGGTGCCTATCCCGCCATGCGCGCCGCCCGCCTGCCGCCCACCCAGGCCCTCGCCTGACCTTCCGTGGGGTTCTCGCCGAGTGCGTTCGGGGGAACCCCACGGGATCGTGCGAAATTCAGCACGATGGAGGTCCCCCGTCACGTACGGGCCCGGTTCAATGGGAAAGGGGATCTTGCTGAAAGGTGTGGCCCGTGGTGGCGTGCGAGGTGGGCAGGCGTGACTTTCTGCGCTGGCTGGCGATGAGTGGTACCGGTCTCGCGGCGGCGGGGGTGGCTCCGGCCCTGTTCGCGCAGGAGGCCGCGGCCGAAGGCTCCGACGTCGTCGTGCTGACGCCGGTGACGTTGATCGACGGGACCGGTGCCCCGGCCCGGGCCGAGGTCGCGATCGTGCTGGTCGGTGACCGCGTCGCCTGGATCGGGGCGCCCGGGGATCTGCCGCCGACCGAGGGTGCCGTGGTGCTCGACGGTCGCGGCAAGTACGTCGTTCCCGGCCTGTGCGACATGCACACCCACGGGGCCGACGTGGCCGTTTTCCCGCCGCTGCACGTGGTCAACGGCGTGACCACGACCCGCGAGATGTGGGGTTACCCGGAGAACCGGGCGATCCGGGACCGGATCGAACGCGGGGAACTGCCCGGTCCCCGGATCGTGCTCGCCAGCGGCATCGTCGACGGGCCGGTGTCACTGCTGGACGCCCCGGTCGTCCATGTGTCCACAGAGGACGAAGCGAGGGCGGCCGTGCGCGCCGCGAAGGCCGAGGGCGCCGAGTTCGTCAAGGTCTATTCGTACCTGGGCCGGGACACCTTCGGCGCGATCGCCGACGAGTGCGGGCGGCTGGGGCTCCCGTTCGGCGGGCACTGGCCGTATCGCGTCAGCATTCCCGAGGCCAGCACCGCCGGCCAGCACAGTTTCGAGCACATGTACGGGATGGGGATCCACACCTCGGCCCGGCGGGACCAGTTCCTCGCGCGGCTCGCGGGCGAACCGTTCGACCCGGCCGCGCCACGCGCGTTCTACAACCTGGTCGCCCGGCTCGACCGTGAGGGCACGCTCAGCCACAGCCCCGCCCGCGCGCGGGCGCTGTACGAGCTGTTCGTCCACAATGGATCGTGGTTGTCCCCGACGCTGAGCGTGAACCGGGTCATTTCCCTGCCCGCGGAAACCTACGCGCACGATCCCCGCCTGCGGTACGTCCCGCCGTCACTGCGGGACTACTGGAAGGACCGCATCAAGGTCTTCGCGCCGTCCACCCCGCAGGAAATCGCCGAGCAGGAAGCCTATTTCCACGCACTGCTCGGGCTGGTGGGCGACGCCTACCGCGCGGGCGTCGGCCTCATCGGCGGTACGGACTGCCTGAATCCCTATGTGTTCCCCGGGTTCAGCCTGCACGACGAACTCGGGTTCCTCGTCGAGGCGGGCCTGCCGCCGATGCGGGCCCTGCAGGCGGTGACCCGCGACGCGGCGCGCTATCTGGGCAAGGAGGACACCCTGGGGACGGTCACCGTGGGCAAGGCCGCCGATCTCGTGCTGCTCGACGCGGATCCGCTGGCCGACATCGGCGCGGTGCGCCGGATCGACACGGTGATCACCCGCGGCAAGGTCCTCGGCCCCGCGAAGCGGAAGAAGATGCTCGCCGACGTCGAAGCGGCCGCACAGAACGGTGCCCCGGCCGCGAGGGCCGGGGCACCGATGCGTGGCTGCTGTTGCTGAGGGTCAGGAAAGCCGCTCGACGACGTACTCGACGCTCTGCGTCAGCCTGCTGATGTCGTCCGGGTCGATCGCCGGGAACAGGCCGACGCGCAGCTGGTTGCGGCCCAGCTTCCGGTACGGCTCGGTGTCGACGATCCCGTTGGCGCGCAACACCTTCGCCACCGCGGCGGCGTCGACGTCGTCGGTGAAGTCGATGGTGCCCACGACCTGGGAGCGCAGCGCGGGGTCGGCCACGAACGGCGTCGTGTAGGCGGTCTTCTCGGCCCACTCGTACAGCCGGGTCGAGGAGTCCTTGGTGCGCGCGGTGGTCCAGTCGAGGCCGCCCTGGCCGAGCATCCACTCGATCTGGTCGGCGAGCAGGAACAGCGTCGAGACCGCCGGGGTGTTGTAGGTCTGGTCCTTGCGCGAGTTGTCCAGCGCGGTGGTCAGCGAGAGGAACTCCGGCACCCAGCGGTCGCTCGCGCCGATCTCGCCGATCCGCTCGACCGCGGCGGGCGAGGCCAGCGCGATCCACAGGCCGCCGTCGGAGGCGAACGACTTCTGCGGCGCGAAGTAGTAGACGTCGAAGTCCTCGGCCTTGACCGGCAGGCCACCGGCGCCGGAGGTCGCGTCGATCGCGATAAGCGCGTCGTCGCTGGCTGTGATGTTGTCGGGACGGCGCACCGGCACCGCGACGCCGGTCGAGGTCTCGTTGTGCGCCCAGCCGACCAGGTCGGCGCCGGGCTGGTAGGCGATCTCGGGCGCGCTGCCCGGGTCGGCCTTGACCACGATCGGGTCGGCCAGGAACGGCGCGCCCTTGGTGACGTTCGCGAACTTCGAGGAGAACTCGCCGTAGGTGAAGTGCTGGGCGCGCTCGCGCACGAGGCCGAAGGCGGCGGCGTCCCAGAACGCGGTCGTCCCGCCGTTGCCCAGGATCACCTCGTAGCCCTCGGGCAGGGAGAACAGGTCGGTCAGGCCCGCGCGGACGCGCCCGACGAGGGACTTGACCGGCTTCTGGCGGTGGGAGGTGCCCAGGTAGGTGGAACCGGAAGCCGCCAGCGCGCTCAGCTGCTCGTCGCGGACCTTCGACGGTCCGCAGCCGAAGCGGCCGTCAGCCGGCTTGAGCTCTGCGGGGATGGTCAACTCAGCTGCGTCGGTCATGTGCGCAGTCTCTCAGGCGGGGCCGCCCCCGCCCTCCCCGGTACCCAACCTGTTCACCATGTGGACACCGCGAATCCCACATTGCGGCACATGTGCGCCCAAACGGGCGCGCAGGTCCCACGCTTACGCCTCGCCTGGTTCCCAGTAGGTGAGAAACGAGTCGGGCGTGGGATCGGCGCGGCCGGGTCAGCGCCAGCCGTCGGGGTCGACGCCGCCGGGGATCGGGGCGGCCGGGTCGTACGCCGTCCGGGTGAAGATGAACGTCGCCAGGTCGAGGTGGTTCGGGACGCCCTCGGCGGTACGTCCCACGGTGAGCGTTTCGCCGGTGTAGTAGCCGTCGAGGCCGAGCCAGGTGTCCTCGCCGTCCGGGCGGAACCGCGACGCGCGCCCGGCGCCGTTGACCGGGGACAGCGAGAAGCAGCCGTCCGGCAGCAGCCGCAGGTGATACGGCGTCGGGCCCCAGTGCCACAGGCCGGTCAGCTCCAGCAACTTCGGGTCCACAGTGGACGGCTGCCACTCCTCGGGGAGCGCGGGCTCCAGTTCCTCGGTCATGGTGATCAGGTCGAGGCTCAGCTGGGTGATGCCGACGCCACCGGTCGAGTTCGTCAGCACCAGTGAGCCGACGCCGGTGTCCGGGTTGATCAGCGAGCACGCGAGGAAACCGGGCATCGATCCGGTGTGCCCGGTCAGCCGCCGTCCCTGGTAGCGCAGCGCCATCAGGCCGAGCCCGAATCCGGTCGTCCACGAGTCGCCGTCGTCGACGGTGACCATGGTCCGCATCTCGGCGATGGTCTCGGGGCTCAGCACGCCGTCGCCGTTCCCGCCGAGGAAGGCGGTCCAGCGGCCGAGGTCGGTGACCGTCGCCCACAGCTGCCCGGCCGGGGCCATCGCGCCGGCGTCCGGCGACGGCTCGGGCAGCAGCAGATCCGCGAACGGGTGCACCGCGAACCCGTCCGCGTGCCTGCCCTCGGGGTGCGGCGTGGTGCGGGACATGCCGAGCGGGCCGAGGACCTCGCTGCGCAGCACGGTGAGCCAGTCGGTTCCGTGCTTGTCGGCGAGCAGCTCGCCGAGCACGCCGTACCCGAGGTTGGAGTAGTGGAACTTCGCGCCGGGCCGCAGTTTCGTCGTGTCGGCGTCCAGGGTCCCGAGGAGCACCTCCCAGTCCGAGCCCAGCGTGCGTTCCCACCACAGGCCGGGCGACTCGGCGGTCAGGCCGGAGGTGTGCGAGAGCAGCTGCGCGATGGTCGCGGCGCCGAACGGGGTGCCGGGAAGGTGGCGTTCGAGCGGGTCGTTGAGGTCGAGCGCGCCTTCGTCGCGCAGCCGCAGGACGGCGGTGGCGACCATCGTCTTGGTGATCGACCCGAGCCGGTACTGCGTGTCGTCGTCCGGCCGCGCGTCGCCGACCCGGCCACGCGCGCCGGACCAGACGATCGACCCGTCACGGACGACGGCGGCGACCAGGGACGGGGCACGGCAGGTGGCCTGCTCGTGCGCGACGCGGCGCAGCAGGGCGAGTTCGGTCGAGGCAAGCATGACCAGCATTCTGCCCGAGCCGACCCTCCAGGTACGCGAGTCGTCCGTCCAGGTACGCGAGATCGCCGCTCAATCACGCGAGTTACGCCTTCAATCACGCGAGATCGCTCTCCGAACACGCGAGTTCGCCGTCCGTACGCCTCAGCCGAGCAGGCCCCGCGCCATCGCCGTGGTCACCGCGGCGGTGCGGTCGGACACGCCGAGCTTGCCGAACACCCGCAGCAGATGCGTCTTCACCGTGGCCTCGCTGATGTGCAGCGCCCGCCCGATGTCCGCGTTCGTCCCGCCCTTCGCGACCAGCCGCAGCACCTCCGCCTCCCGGGCGGACAACGGCGGCGGCTCCGGGTTCCGCACCCGGTTGACCAGCTTCCCGGCCACCGACGGCGCCAGCACCGTCTCGCCCCGTGTCGCCGCCCGGATCGCCCCGGCCAGCTCGGTGCGCGACGCGTCCTTGAGCAGATACCCGGACGCGCCGGCCTCGACCGCGCGCAGGATGTCCGCGTCCGTCTCGTAGGTGGTCAGCACGACGACCCGCCGTTCCGGCGCCTGCCGCAGGATCTTCCTGGTCGCGCCGACCCCGTCGAGGCCGGGCATCCGCAGGTCCATCAGGATCACGTCCGGCTGCTTGACCCGGTCGAGTGCGACGGCCTCGTCACCGGAGCCCGCCTCCCCGACGACGGTGAGGTCCGGTTCGACCTCGAGCATCCCGCGCAGTCCCTCGCGCACCACGGGATGGTCGTCGACCAGCATGATCCGGATCACGCGGGCACCTCCAGCTCCACGTCCGTCCCCTTGGAATGTCCACTGCGGACGCTCAGCCGCCCGCCGATCTGCTCGGCGCGGGACCGCATCCCACGCAGGCCGAACCCGTCCGCCGGGGCGGCGGGGTCGAAGCCGGTGCCGTCGTCGTGCACCAGCAAGCGTACCCATCCGTCCACAGCGGACACCCGGACCAGCACCGAGGACGCCGACGCGTGCTTGCGCACGTTGGTCAGCGCCTCCTGCGCGGAGCGGAGCAGGACCACCTCGACGGCCGTCGGCAGTGTCGGCAGTGGACTGTCCACTTCGTACGAAACGGCCATGGTGTGCTCCTCGGCGAGCCGATCGAGCAGGCGGCGCAACGCCTCCTCCAGTGAGCCCGCCGTCAGGTCGGCGGGGGCGAGCGCCGCCACCATGGCCCGTGCCTCGCCGAGGTTCTCCCGCGCGGTGCGCGCGGTGAGTTCGAGATGCCGCCTCGCCGCGGCCGGGTCGGTGTCCAGTTCGGACTCGATCGCCTGGGTGAGTGCGACGATGCTGGCGAAACCCTGTGCCAGCGTGTCGTGGATCTCGCGGGCCAGCCGCTCGCGCTCGGCGGCGGTGCCCGCTTCCCTGGACAGCCGGGCGACCTCGGCCTGGCTGGTTTCGAGCCGGGTGATCAGCTCCGCGCGGGCGCTGCTTTCCTCGATGATCCCGGTGATGTAGCGGCCGGTGAGCATGCTGAAGAAGAGGAGGATCACGATCATCGGCACCAGGAAGCGCAACACCGGCGGCTCGATCCCCTGGCGGGTGATCGAGGCGACCGGGCTCAGCACGATCGCCACCGAGGTGAGCCCGGCGGCCGGTTTGAAGTCCAGCGTCATGTACACCAGCGGGCAGACGATGAACAGGCCGAAGCTCGCCGTGGAGTCGGCGAACATGGCGACGGCGATGAGCAGCAGGATGACCCCGGCGAACAGCCATCGCCGGGTGTCGCTTCCTTCGCGGAAGAGGGAGCGGCGTCCTTCGAGCAGGTAGGCGAGCGCGATCCCGGTGAGCGCGGCGCCCGCGACCAGCTTGGCAGCGGGCGCCGCGTCGTCGAGCAGGACGTACACCAGGGTCCCGGCGTAGGCGATGCAGAACACGACGTCCCACAGCCAGTGGAACCGCTGCCAGGCCGGCCTCATCGGCTCTCGTTCGTCCACCGGAACGTCAGCTTCGCCAGCAGCAGCCCCGCCACGCACCAGGCGCCGAGCACCAGCGCCACCATCGGAAGTTCCCATGTCCCCGCCATTTCCTGCGCCGCGGCCTCCGGGGGCAGGAACACCGAACGGAATCCCTGGCAGACCCACTTCAGCGGAAAGACCGACGCGACGTAGACCATAACCTTCGGCAGGTTCGTGATGGGCGTGACGAACACCCCGGACATGAACTGCAGCACCAGGTACACCAGGTTGACCAGCGCCACGACGCCCTGGGTCGAGCGGGCCACCGAGCTCATCACGATGCCGAGCAGCGTGCACGACACGATGCCGAGCGCGAATACCCAGGCCAGCGTCAGCCACTGGGCGGGCTCGGACGGCAGGTGCAGCTTGAACATCAGCACCGCCACCGTGATCATCAGGACCGACTGGAACGCGCTGGTCACCGCGACCAGCACCATCTTGCCCACGAAGTACGAGCCCGCCGACATCGGCGTCCCGCGCAGCCGCTTGAGCGCGCCGGTTTCGCGGTCGCTGGCCAGTCCGATGCCCATGCTGTTGAACGACGTCGAGACGATGCCCGCGCCGATCATGCCCGCGGCGAGCAATTGCCCGGAGCTGATCGACGCCTGCGCGGTCGGACCGTCCAGAATGGACCCGAGCAGGATCATCAGTATCGCGGGCAGGGAGAAGGTGAAGATCACCTGTTCCTTGTTGCGGAAGAACTGCCGCAGCTCCGCGCCGCCGCGGAGCAGGCCGAGCGAGAACGTGCCGGGCAGGGCGAGCGTGGTCATTCAGTGTCTCCGATGAGGTCGAGGTAGATGTCTTCCAGGCTCGGCCTGGTCACGGTCAGCTCACCGAGCTCCCCACCCCCAGCGGAGAGCTCGGTGACGAGCTTGGTCGGGTACGCGGTGCGCTCGACGTGCTCGCCGCGGTGGTCGACCCAGCGCACGGTCGCCTCCGCGCCGGCACGCCCGCCGAGATCGCGCGGGGTGTCCTCGGCGACGACGCGGCCGTGGGCGAGCACCGCGACCCGGTCGGCGAGCGCCTCGACCTCGTCGAGGTAGTGCGTGGTGAGCAGGATCGTGGTGCCCTCGCCGGCGAGTCCGGCGATCAGCGCCCAGAACCGGCGGCGGGCCTCGGGGTCGAACCCGGTCGTCGGTTCGTCGAGGAACAGCAGTTCCGGGCGGCCGACGATGCCGAGCGCGACGTCGACCCGGCGCCGTTGCCCACCGGACAGCGACTTCACCCGGGTGCCCGCCTTCTCGGTCAGCCCCACCTTCTCGATCACTTCCTCGGGATCGCGCGGATTCGGGTAGTACTTCGCGAAATGCCGCACGGTCTCGGCGACGGACAGCTCGGCCGCGTCGGTCGCGGTCTGCAGCACGATGCCCAGCCGCGCCCGCCAGGCCCGCCCGGCGCGGCCGGGGTCCTCGCCGAGCACGCTGACCTCGCCCGCGGTCCGGTCCCGGTGTCCCTCCAGGATTTCGACGGTCGTCGTCTTCCCCGCGCCGTTCGGCCCGAGCAGCGCGAACACCTCGCCGCGCCGGATGTCGAGATCGAGTCCGGACACCGCGACGTGCCCCGGGTACTCCTTGCGCAGGCCGCGCACGCTCACTGCTGTGGTCATGGTTCGAGTCTGTCGCCGGGGCGGGGGTGCGCGGGACGTCCGGGAAGTGGAATCCGGTTGTCCACCGAACGATGGACAACGGGATCGGCGGGCACCGGCATCGACGCGTCCTACTTTCGACGGACGTGCCGCGTTCCCGACCGGTTTTAGGATGCGCCCGTATCTCAAAAGGGGTGAGGGTGGCTGAACAGGGGAAGCGCCGCCGCGAGGAGAACGAGCTCGCGGCGGCGCTGGTCAAGGGACCCGCCGAGGTGCTGGACTTCTTCCTGCCCCTGTGGGCGGGGATCCAGCTCGGCGGTTCGGCGGCGGAGATCGGCGCGCTCACCGCGCTGGAGACGCTGGTTTCGCTGCTGGCGCGGCCGATGGCCGGGATGCTGGCCGATCGTGTCGACCGCGGCCGGGTCGCCGCCGTCGGTGCGGTCCTTTACGGACTGTCCTTTGTGGTGTACGCGACGACGCCGGGAATGGGAGTCGCCTACGCGGGAGCGGTGCTCGGCGGCGCGGGCGGCGCGCTGTTCTGGGTGGCGCTGCGTGCGAGGGCGGGTGCCGGACTGTCCACAGACGACAGTGTGTTCAGCAGGCTCTTCGCCGCCGAGGGCGCCGGGACGTGGATCGCGTTCGTCGTCGCGATGACGCTGGTCAAGTGGCTGGACTACCGGGGTGTCTTCGCGCTGGGCGCGGTGGCCTGCGTGCTCGCGGCGGTCGTGCTGGGCTTCTCGCGCGCGGACCGGGGCGCGCTCGTGCCGGACGCGCCGCGGCTGGGACAGCTGGGCAGGCGGCTGCGGCCGATGCTCGGCCTGGTCGCGTTGACCGCGCTCGCCGAGGGCGGGGTCGCGCTGCTGCTCCTGCTGCACCTGCAACGCGGTCATCACCTGGAGCTGGGGCAGATCGCCGCGGTGTTCCTGCCCGGGTTCATCGTCTACACGCTGCTGCCCGAGTACCTGCACGGGTTCGTCCGCCGGGTCGGCCGGACGCGGGTGCTCGCGCTGGCGATGCTGGCGAGCGCGGTGTTCGCCGCCGGGCTGGCCTTCGCGCCGAATCCGGTGACGATCGCGGTGCTGTGGGTCCTTTCGGCGGCCGCGTTCGCCGCCGCGGTGCCGGTGGAGCAGGCCGTGGTGGCCGAGGCGGTGGGTGTCAGCCTCGGCCGGGGCATGGGGATCTACGAGAGCGCGACGTTACTCGGAGCGACCGTCGGCACCTTCGTGGCCGGGCAGCTCTACGACGCCGGGGGCACCGGCTGGCGGATCGCCTGCTTCGGCGCGGCGGGTCTGCTCGTGCTCGGCGCGTTCGTCGTCCGGGGTGCGGTGCGACGCGTCGGAGTCGCGGAGTTTCCCGTGGAACAGCCGAAAACGCCGTCACAAAAGGAAAAACCGGCTCCCGAAACCGCTTTCTCGACCTCGGAGGTGGCGGCGGCCCCGCCGCAAGGGGCCAACCCGGTGAAGCAGGCGGCGAACACCCGCGCGAAGCCGCTCGCGAACTGGGGTGCGCACCTGGCGGTGTTCGTCCTCGCGCAGGGCGCGCTGGCGTTCGCCGGGTACAGCTGGCCGGTCGAAGCGATCTTCGGCGGCCCGCACGAGGCGAGCTGGTTCTGGAACTGGAGTGGTCACTGGCTGTTGAACGCGGGCCGGATCTGGACCGCCGTGCTGGTGCTCGACACGGTGTGGACCTGGGGCCGGTTCGCGCTGCGCTCGCGCGCTTGTTGACAAACTGTCTAACATGACAGAATGTCTCACAAGTGGGTGACCGCCAGCGACGGTGTCCGCCTCTCGGTCCGGGTGACCGGCGCCGAGGACGGGCCCACGATCGTGCTGGTGCACGGGTATCCGGACAACGGTTCGATGTGGGACGGCGTCGCCGCCGAGCTGGCGCCCCGCCACCGCGTCGTGGTTTACGACGTGCGGGGCGCGGGCCGCTCGGACAAGCCGTCGGGACGCCGGTCCTATCGGCTGGACCAGCTGGCCGACGACCTCCGGGCGGTGCTCGACGAGGTCGCGCCGACCGGCCGGGTCCACCTGCTCGCCCACGACTGGGGCTCGATCCAGACCTGGCACGCGGTGACCGGTGACGCGCTGCGCGGGCGGCTCGCCTCGTACACCTCGGTCTCCGGCCCGAGCCTCGACCACGCGGGCGCGTGGTTCCGCGCGCAGGTCGCGAAGCCGACGCCCCGGCGGCTGCGGCACGCGCTCGGCCAGGGACTGCATTCCTGGTACATCGGGTTCTTCCAGCTTCCCCTGCTGCCGCAGCTGTTGTGGCGCACCGGGGCGATGCGCGCGATCATCCGGCGGATGGAGCCGGCGGAGGCGGCGCCGGAGACGGCCGACGGCGTGCACGGCCTCAACCTCTACCGCGCGAACATGCTGCCGCGGCTGTCCCGCCCCGCGCCCCGCGCCGCCGACATCCCGGTGCAGGTGCTCGCGCCCACCGGCGACGCGTTCGTCACCACGCCGCTGCAGACCGAGATCTCCCGCTGGGTCCCGGATCTGCGGGTCCGGCGGATCACCGGCTCGCACTGGGTCGTCCGGAGCAGGCCGAAGGTCATCGCCGACGCGGCGGCCGAGCTGGTCGACCACGTCGAAGGCGGGGAGGAGACCCGCGCGCTCAAGCGGGCCCGGGTGTCCGGATCGGACAGTCGCGGCCGGTTCGCGAACAAGCTCGTCGTGATCACCGGCGCGGGTAGCGGGATCGGCAGGGCGACCGCGCTGGCCTTCGCCGACGAGGGCGCCGACGTCGTCATCACCGACATCAACGCGAACGCCGCCGCCGAGACGGCGAAGCTGTTGCTGGACAAGGGTGTCGCGGTCGGTGAGTACACAGTGGACTCATCGGACGGCGAAGCGGTCGAGCGGTTCGCCGAGCTGGTCCGCGCGGAGTTCGGTGTCCCGGACATCGTGGTCAACAACGCCGGGATCGGCATGTCCGGGTCCTTTCTCGACACGTCCGAAAAGGACTGGGAGAAGGTCATCGACGTCAATCTGTGGGGCGTCATCCACGGCTGCCGCGCGTTCGCCGCGCAGATGGTCGAACGCGCCGAGGGCGGCCAGATCGTGAACCTCGCGTCGGCCGCCGCGTATCTGCCGTCGAAGATCCTTTCCGCCTACGCCACCACGAAGTCCGCGGTGCTGACGTTGTCGG
Organism: Amycolatopsis samaneae; assembly: GCF_039541975.1. Taxonomy (NCBI): domain Bacteria; kingdom Bacillati; phylum Actinomycetota; class Actinomycetes; order Pseudonocardiales; family Pseudonocardiaceae; genus Amycolatopsis; species Amycolatopsis samaneae. The sequence goes on along the minus strand of NZ_BAABHG010000006.1, from coordinate 280,835 downwards.
TGTGCCTGCGGGCGGAACTGGCGGCCGAGGGCATCGGTGTCACCGCGATCTGCCCCGGCATCGTGAAGACCAACATCACCGACACCACCCGGTTCGTCGGGGTCGACGCGGAGGAACAGCGGCGGCGGCAGCGGGCCAGCTCGAAGCTCTACGCGCGGCGCGGTTTCGGACCGGAGAAGGTGGCGCGGGACATCCTGAAGGCGGCCGAGCGGAACACCGCGATCGCGCCGTCGACGCCGGAGGCCAAGGCGGCGCTGGTCCTTTCCCGGTTGACCCCCGGCCTGCTCCGCGCGGCGGCGAAACTGGACGTCACCCCGTGAGCAGGCCCCGGCGCATGTCGCCGCAGGCACGCCGGGACGACCTCATCCGCGCCGCGCTGGACCTGTTCGGCAGCCGCGCCCCGGAGCTGGTGACCGTCGACGACATCGTCGCGTGCGCCGAGGTCTCCCGGCCGCTGTTCTACCGGTACTTCTCCAGCCTCCGGGAACTCCAGGTGGAGGCGTTGCGGACGGTCACCGACGGCCTGATCGACCGGCTCGCCGGACTGGAGGAGGGCCCGCCGCCGGAACGGCTGCGCGCGGCGGTGCGGGGGCTCATCGACGTCGCGGACTCCTACCGCGCGGGGTACATCGCCCTGCTGCGCAGCGGTTCGGTGATCGCGACCTCGGAGACGAACGCGGCGATCGACCGGGTCCGCAACCGGGCGGTGGAGCTGATCCTGGACGCGCTGGGGGTCACCGAGCCGTCGCCGCTGCTGCTGCTGACCCTGCGCTGCTGGACCGCGGTGGTCGAGGGCACGCTGCTGAGCTGGCTGCAGGAGGGCGCGGTGCCGCGCGAGGATCTCGACGGCTGGCTCGTCGACCAGCTCGCCGCCATGCTCGCGGCCACCGCCGCCCACGACCCGACCGTCCCGGTCGTGGCGGCGGCACAATGACCGGGTGCACTTCGTCAACGTCAGGCGTCCCGCCGAGGGCGGTCCGTACGCCTGTCCGTGCTGTGGCTACCTGACGCTCGAAGAGCGCGGCGGGTACCAGATCTGCCCGGTCTGTTTCTGGGAGGACGACGGCCAGGACGCCCATGACGCCGACGAGGTACGCGGCGGCCCGAACGGTGCCTTGAGCCTCACCCAGGCACGGGCGAACTTCACGCGCATCGGTGCCTGTCGCGAACGCGACCTCCCGCAGGTCCGCCCGCCCCGCGACGACGAGCATCCGCTGAAGCCGCGTTAGTCCGTGAATGCCACATTGAGGGACTCAGAGTCCCTCAATGTGGCATTCACGGACCGCCGAGCAGCGGGGGGACGGCACGGCGGAAGTCGCTCAGTCCGCGATCGAGGCCCAGCCTTCGACCTCTTCGGGGCGGCGCGGGCCGGGGCCGACGTACTTGGCCGACGGGCGCACGAGCCGTCCGGTCCGCTTCTGCTCCAGGATGTGCGCGGCCCAGCCCGCGGTACGGGCCGAGCTGAACATCGCGGGCATCATGTGCGGCGGCACCTTGGCGAAGTCCAGGATGACCGCGGCCCAGAACTCGACGTTGGTCTCGATCGGGTGATCCGGGCGCCGGTCGCGCAGCTCGGCGAGCGCGGCCTGCTCCAGCGCCGCGGCGACCTCGTACCGTTCGGCGCCCAGCTCCTGGCAGGTGCGCCGCAGCACGCGGGCACGCGGGTCCTCCGCGCGGTACACGCGGTGCCCGAAGCCCATCAGGCGCTCCTTGCGGTCGAGGATGCCCTTGACCAGGCCCGCCGGGTCACCGGACTTCTCGACCTCCGCGATCATCGGCAGCACCCGCGCCGGCGCGCCGCCGTGCAGCGGGCCCGACATCGCGCCGATCGCGCCGGACATCGACGCCGCCACGTCGGCGCCGGTGGAGGCGATGACGCGGGCGGTGAACGTCGAGGCGTTCAGGCCGTGCTCGGCGGCCGAGACCCAGTAGGCGTCCAGCGCCTTGACGTGCGCGGGGTCCGGCTCGCCGCGCCAGCGGATCAGGAACCGCTCGGTGATCGACTTCGCCTCGTCGACCCGGTCCTGCGGGACGGCGGGCTGCCCGATGCCGCGCGCGGACTGCGCGACGTAGGACAGCGCCATGACCGACGCGCGGGCGAGCTGGTCGCGGGCCTGCTCGTCGGTGATGTCCAGCAGCGGCTGGTAGCCCCAGATCGGGGCGAGCATGGCGAGCGCGGCCTGGACGTCGACGCGGACGTCACCGGTGTGCACCGGGAGGGGGAACGGCTCGGCGGGCGGGAGGCCGTGGCCGAACCGGCCGTCGACGAGCAGTCCCCATACGTCGCCGAAGGTCACCTTGCCCGCGAGGTCCTCGATGTCGACGCCGCGGTAGCGCAGCGCGCCGCCGTCCCGGTCGGGCTCGGCGATCTCGGTGTGGAAGGCGACGACGCCTTCCAGACCGGGACGGAAGCCGTCGTCGGGTTCTCCGGACGGCTGTGGCTTGCTGATCGTGGAGGTAGTCACTGCTAGCGAAACCCTTCGGTGCGCATTTCCCCGGCTTTGGTCTCACGCGCGGATCGGGATACACGCAACGAACGCGCGCCTCATCGCACGGATGGACAAACTTTCCTCCTCCTGCCGCCGCTGGGCAATCGAAAGAAGTGGTGGTTTCGGTCACGATTACGAGAACGATTCAGTCCTGGTAGGGCCGCTGCCCGAAAAACTTTCACTTCGGGGTGTGACATCGCCGTGCACGGGCGGTGGCCGACAGGCGGACCGACACGTAAATCCTGTGTTGCCGAAACCGGCGCGCGGGGGTGCCCGGTGATAGACCTGAGGGCATGCATCTGAGCCCGCAGGAGCGCGACAAGCTCCTGATCCACGTAGCGGCGGACGTAGCTCGCAAACGTTTGCAACGTGGTGTTTTGCTCAATTACCCCGAATCGGTCGCGTTGATCACCGAGCACGTGCTGGAGGGCGCCCGCGACGGCCGCACGGTCAGCGAGCTGGTCGCCAGCGGGCGGACCGTGCTCTCGCGGGCGCAGGTCCTCGACGGGGTGCCCGAAATGGTCGACTCCGTTCAGGTCGAGGCCACCTTCCCGGACGGGACGAAGCTCGTCACCGTGCACGATCCGATCATCTGAAACACCCGATCGTCTGAAAGGGACAGTGGTGCGTCCAGGCGAGATCATCCCCGGCGACGAGCCGGTCGAGCTGAATCCGGGCCGGGCCAGGGTCCGGCTGGTCGTGCGCAACGTCGGCGACCGGCCGATCCAGGTCGGTTCGCACTACCACTTCGCGGCGGTGAACCCCGGGCTCGAGTTCGACCGCGACGCCGCGCGCGGGCACCGGCTCGACGTCCCGGCCGGCACGTCCGTCCGCTTCGAGCCGGGGGTCGAGCGCGAGGTCGGCCTCGTCCCGCTCGCCGGGAACCGCCGCGTGCCGGGCCTGCGGTCCGAATTCGCCGGGGAGTTCTGATGACGTCGATCGATCGTGAGCGCTACGCCGAGCTGTTCGGCCCGACCGTCGGCGACCGGGTCCGGCTGGCCGACACCGACCTGCTGATCGAGGTCACCGAGGACCGCAGCCGCGGCGCGGGCAGCGGGGACGAGGTGCTCTTCGGCGGCGGCAAGGTGATCCGCGAGTCGATGGGCCAGGGCATGGCCACGCGCGCGGAGGGCGCGCCGGATCTCGTCATCACCGGCGCGGTGATCCTGGACCACTGGGGCGTGGTCAAGGCGGACGTCGGGGTGCGGGACGGCCGGATCGTCGGGATCGGCAAGGCGGGCAACCCGGACACCATGGACGGGGTGGACCCGGCGCTGGTGATCGGCCCGTCCACCGAGGTGCTCTCGGGCAACGGGAAGATCCTCACCGCGGGCGGGATCGACTGCCACGTCCACTTCATCTGCCCGCAGCTGGTGGACACCGCGCTCGCCGCCGGACTGACCACTTTGGTCGGTGGCGGTACCGGGCCCGCGGAGGGCAGCAAGGCCACCACGGTCACGCCCGGCGCGTGGAACCTGGGCCGGATGCTGTCCGCCATGGACGGTCATCCGGTCAACGTTCTCCTGCTGGGCAAGGGGAACACCGTGCGGCGCGAAGCGCTACGGGAACAGCTCGCCGCCGGGGCGGGCGGGTTCAAGCTGCACGAGGACTGGGGATCGACGCCCGCCGCGATCGACGCGTGCCTGAGTGTGGCGGACGAGTCCGGCGTCCAGGTCGCGATCCACACCGACACGCTCAACGAGGCCGGGTTCCTGGAGTCCACTGTGGACGCCATTGGCGGCCGCTCGATCAACGCCTACCACACCGAGGGGGCGGGCGGCGGGCACGCGCCGGACATCATCCGGGTGGTCGGCCTGCCGCACATCCTGCCGTCCTCGACCAATCCGACCCGCCCACACACCGCGAACACCCTCGACGAGCATCTCGACATGCTCATGGTGTGCCATCACCTCAACCCGTCGGTGCCCGAGGACCTGGCGTTCGCCGAAAGCCGCATCCGGCCGTCGACGATCGCGGCCGAGGACGTCCTCCACGACCTTGGCGCGATCTCGATGATGAGCTCGGACGCCCAGGCGATGGGCCGGATCGGCGAGGTGATCATCCGGACCTGGCAGACCGCGCACGTGATGAAGGGACGTCGAGGCGCGCTGCCCGGCGACGGTGCTGCGGACAATCTGCGGGCCCGTCGCTACGTCGCGAAGTACACCATCAACCCGGCGATCGCGCACGGCATGGACGCGGAGATCGGGTCGGTGGAGGTGGGCAAGCTCGCCGATCTGGTGCTGTGGGAACCGAAGTTCTTCGGCGTCCGCCCGCACGTGGTGCTCAAGGGCGGGTTTGTCGCGTGGGCCGCGATGGGCGACGCGAACGCGTCCATCCCGACGCCCCAGCCGGTGTTCGCGCGGCCCATGTTCGGCGCGGCGCACTCGGTGGCGGCGGCGAGCAGTCTCCACTTCGTCGCGCCTGAGGCGTTGGAAAGCGCTGTCGCGGAACGGTTCGGGATCGCCAGGCGGCTCGTGCCGGTGGCGAACACGCGGCGGCGGGGCAAGGCGGACATGGTGCTCAACGACGCGACGCCGGACGTCCGGGTCGATCCGGACAGCTTCGCGGTGCATGTGGACGGTGAGCTGATCGAACCACATCCGGCGACGGAGCTGCCGATGGCACAACGATACTTCTTGTTCTGATGGATCTCTCCGCACTCATTCTCGCCGACTCGCGCTTCCCCGGCGGCGGCCACGTCCACTCTGGAGGGTTGGAGGAGGTCATTGCGCGCAAGCTGGTCACGCACGAGCGGGATCTCCCCGGATTCCTGAGCGGACGGTTGCGCACGGCCGGTCTCCTCGCCGCGGTGTTCGCGGCCTCGTCGGCACACGCCGCTGCCCGCGGTGTCCACAAGGGACATTGGTCGCGCCTGGACGCCGAGCTGGACGCGCGGACGCCGTCGCTCGCGCAGCGGGAGGCGTCCCGGGCGCAGGGGCGGGGGACGGCGCGTGCCGGGCGGGTCGCGTGGCCCTCCCCGGTGTTGTCGGCGTTGCTCGCCGAGACACCGAGGCCGCATCATCCCGTGGTGCTCGGCGCGCTCGTCGGTGTCGCGGGTGGCGCGCCGCTCGACGCCGCGACGGCGGTGGCGTACCTGGCGATCAGCGGCCCGGCGAGCGCGGCGGTGCGGCTGCTGGGGCTGGATCCGTTCGCGGTCAACGCCGTCGTCGCGCGGCTGGCGCCTGAGCTGCGGGAGGTGTCCGCGCGGGCGGACGCCGTCGCGGGGGACGACCCCGCCGAGCTTCCCGCGCCGGGGTCCCCGGCGCTGGACCTGTTCGCCGAGGCACACGCCCGGCATCACGAGGAAGAGGTGCGTCTCTTTGCCAGCTGAGCACGAGCACGAGCACGAGCACGGTCATGGGCACGGGCATGTGCATCCGGTGAACTTCGATCCGACGGCCGCGGAACCGGATCGCTACGACGCCGCACCGACGGCCGGGCGGGCGTACCGGATCGGGATCGGCGGCCCGGTCGGCAGCGGCAAGACGGCGCTGACCGCCGCGTTGTGCCGCGCGCTCGGCGGGGAACTGAACCTCGCGGTGGTCACGAACGACATCTACACGACCGAGGACGCCGACTTCCTGCGCCGGGCCGGGGTGCTCGACCCGGCGCGGATCGAAGCGGTGCAGACCGGCGCGTGCCCGCACACCGCGATCCGGGACGACATCACCGCGAACCTCGACGCCGTGGAACGGCTGGAGGAGAAGTTCCCCGGGCTGGACCTGGTGATCATCGAAAGCGGCGGGGACAACCTGACGGCGGTGTTCAGCCGGGGGCTCGCGGACAGTCAGGTGTTCGTCGTCGACGTCGCGGGCGGGGACAAGGTGCCCCGCAAGGGCGGGCCCGGCGTCACGACCGCCGACCTGCTGGTGATCAACAAGATCGACATCGCGCATCTGGTCGGCGCGGACATGGCCGTGATGACCTCCGACGCGCACCGCATGCGTGGCGAGCTGCCGGTGATCACCCAGTCCCTTGTGGACACTCCGGACGCGCCGGCGGTCGCCGACTGGGTCCGCTCGCTCGTGCCGGTCCGCGCGGGGTGAAAGCGCATGCCCGGCTGGTCGCCCGCCGCGACGGGGAGCGCACGGTGCTGCGTGAGCTGCGGTCGATGTCGCCGCTCACGCTGGTTCCCCGGCGCGGGCGTGGTGCCGGCGCGGTCGTCCACCTGGTCAGTTCGGCGACGTTCCCGCTGGGCGGTGACGAGCTGACGCTCACCGTGCGCGTCGGTCCCGGCGCGGTCCTGCGGCTGTCCGGGGTCGCCGCGACGCTGGCGCTGCCCGGCCCGCACGGTGCGCGTAGCAGGTCCATTGTGGACGTCGAGGTGGCGGAGGGTGGTTCGCTGGAGTACCTGCCCGAGCCGACCGTCGTCACCGCGCGGGCCCGGCACATCGCGGTGCTGCGGGCGTCGGTCGCGCCCGGCGCGTACTTCCACACGCGCGAGGTGCTGGTGCTGGGTCGTGCGGGCGAGCGACCCGGCGAGCTGACGACGTCGCAGCACGTGACGCGGGGTTCGGTGCCGGTGTTGCGGCAGACGCTGACCGTCGGTGATTCCACTTTGGACGGCAGCATGGCGCATCTGGCGGGGAACCGGGTGCTCGCCTCGGATCTGGTCGTCGGCGGCCCCGAGCTCCCCGCCGCGTCGGGCGAGTGGTGGTCCCGCAGCCCCCTCGCCGCGGGTGGCACCCTCACCACGTCGCTGGCTCCCGACGCCGTCACCGCCCTCCGTCCGTTCTCGTGAAGGTCCGTGGGGGCCTCCTGGAGGGACTCTAGGTCCCTCCAGGAGGCCCCCACGGAACGTCAGAACTTGGTGCCGAGCCAGGTCATCGCGACGGGGCCGCCCACGGAAACGCCGCCGATGTGTTCCAGCAGCGGGAATTCCTGCCAGGTGACGTCCGCGCCGAGTGCCTGGTAGCGGTCCCGCAGGCCGGTGCCGATCGCAAGCGGGATCAGCTCGTCGGCCGAGGCGTGGTACAGGAACACCGGGGCCTTCGGCTTGACGCGGCCGAGGTAGTTCTGGTCGAGCCGGGCCTGCCAGCGCGGGTCGGCGGCGGGGTCGGGCACCGTGGTGTAGTCGGACAGGTGCCCGAACGGCGCGGCGAGGGCGAGCTGGACGGTGCACATCTGCTTGACCTTCGGCACGAGTGCCTTGCCGCGGGCGTTGAGGATGTCGTTGAACGGCAGTTCCGGGTAGGCCGCGGCGAAACCGGTCGCGGCGCCGAGTACGAGGCTGAAGCCGGCGTTGCCGTCGTTGAACTTCATGACCTGTTTGAGGTCCGCGGGCACGCCGCCCTCGGCGACGCCGACGAGGTTCAGTTCCGGCGCGTACGTCGGTTGCAGTTCCCCGGCGGAGGCGGCGGCCTGCCCGCCCTGCGAGTAGCCGAAGACGCCGACCGGTCCGGACGGGGACAGCCCGGCGTCCGGCACCCGCGCGGCGGCGCGGGCGGCGTCGAGCACGGCCCGGCCCTCGGACTGCCCGACGGCGTAGGTGTGATCGCCCGGGGTACCGAGGCCTTCGTAATCGGTCAGGACCACGGCCCAGCCCCGCGAAAGCGCCTGTCCGATGAGGGCGATCTCGTTCTCGGTGCCGTTGGCCAGCAGGTTCGACGGCGCGCACTGGTCGCCGAGCCCGTGGGTCCCGACGGCGTAGCTGACCAGCGGGCGCGGACCCTTCGTCCAGGGGATCGGCGGGACGAGCAGGGTGCCGGAGACGGCGTTGGCGGCGCCGGTGGCCGAGGTCGAACGGTAAAGCAGGTGCCAGGCCCGCACCGGCGCGGGGAAGACGGCGACCTTGACCGTGGTCGGCTGGGATTCGAGGAGGTCGCCGGGCGCGGCCGGGGTCGTGGCGTGCGCGGTGGGCGCGGCGACCAGCACGGCGGCGAGGGCGATACCGAGTACGGAAACCAGGGTCCGGCGAAGCATCGTTGCCTCCGGAAATTTGGTAATTAGGATTTTCACAAGGTAGGCCCGTGGCTACGATCTGGCAATACCGGCGTGGCGGGAGGGGGAGCGATGGCCAGGACCTACGGCGGCGTGGCACCGGAGCGGCGGCGCGCCGAGCGGCGGGAGCGGTTGCTGGCCGCGGCGCTGGAGTTGTTCACCTCGACCGGGTTCCGGCAGGCGAAGATCACCGATCTGTGTACGCGGGCGGGGGTGTCGACCCGCAACTTCTACGAGGAGTTCGGCGGTAAGGAGGAGGTGCTCCGCACGCTGCACGACCACATCAACACCCTCGCGATGGAGCACGTGACCGCGGCGCTCGGCCGGGTCGAGGGAGCGGACGCGGTCGAGCGGATCTCGACGCTGCTCGACGTCTTCGTGGCGACCGTGACGTCGGATCCGCGGATGCCGCGGCTGAACTACGTCGAGGCGGTCGGGGTGAGCGCCGAGCTGGAGGCGCAGCACCAGGTGTGGGTCAACCGGTGGGCGGCCTTCATCGAACAGGAGGCGTTACGCGCCGCCGAGGACGGCGCCGCACCGCGTCGCGACTACCGGCTGACCGCGATCGCGCTGGTCGGCGCCGCGACCGGGTTGCTCCGCGAGTGGCAGGCGCACGATCCGCCGCTGCCGGCGGCCGAGGTGTCGGCGGAACTGCGCGCGGTGATGCTCGCGGCCATCCTGCGCGGTACTTGATCACGGTCGGAACTCGCCGCGCGCGACTCGTGACCGGTACACGTTGTCGGGTTCGGGGCCGTACCTGTTCACCCCGTAGTCGCTGGGGAGGCACAGGAAGACCACCAGCACGATCGAACCGAAGGGGACCCAGGTGATGAACCACCAGCCGCCGCTCCTGCCGGTGTCGTGCAACCTGCGGATCATCGCCGCCAGCATCGGCTCGGTGCCTTCGCTGGGTGGTGTGGGTGAGCAGGTTAGGGCGACGGCGTCCGGACCCCTCCCGACTGCGGGCGGCCGGGTTCCTTGATCGATCAGGGAAGGTTCGGTGAACCCGGGGTTACGGTTTGCCGCCCTACGGTTACGGTGCGGTAATGCCCGCCGGGGTGGCAGGAGTCACCGTTCAGTGGGTTTCGCCGCAGCTCGCCAGGCAATAACGTCGGCGGATAGCCGAAGTGACAGGTGCCCCGATCGGGTGTGGAGGTTTGGCGATGACGCCGGAGATCGACGACGTTGAGGTGTCGGACGCCGTTGTGCGGCTGCCCGGGATGCGGGTCGCCTACGACGGGCGCCCGTTCGACGAGACCGCGCTGGCGGGCACCTGGACCGAACAGTTGCAGTCCTGGTTGAACGAGGCCGACTCGGCGGGGGTCCCCGAACCCAACGCGATGGTGCTGGCGACCGCGGACAGTGACGGCCGGCCGTCCTCCCGCACGGTCCTGTGCAAGGGGCTGGACGAACGCGGGGTGGTGTTCTACACGAACTACACCTCGAACAAGAGTCACGACCTGATCGCGACGCGCTACGCCTCGGTCACCTTCCCCTGGTACGGCCTGCACCGGCAGGTGTCGGTGCGCGGCGAGGTCGAGAAGGTCGGGCCGAAGGAGACCGCGGAGTACTGGGCGCAGCGGCCGCGTGGTTCGCAGCTGGGTGCCTGGGCCTCGCCGCAGTCCCGCGTCGTCGACGGCCGTCGCGCGCTCGACAACGCCCTGCACACCATCGAGCGCCGCTTCGCCGACGTCGAGAACATCCCGGCGCCGCCGCACTGGGGTGGCTGGCGGATCCGCCCCGACTTCGTCGAGTTCTGGCAGGGCCGGGCCGACCGGATGCACGACCGCCTGCGGTACGTCCGCACCGACGACGGCTGGCACGTCGAACGCGTCGCCCCGTAGCCCTCGTTCATTTCGTTGGTGGTCCGTGGGGGCCTCCTTGAGGGACCTGGAGTCCCTCAAGGAGGCCCCCACGGACTTTCGGCGTCGCGAGCTGGGCCGGTCATCGGGGCGTTCGGGCCCCGGAAACCGGAAGGCGAGGAAAATCACGGGCGCGTGGATAGTTAGCGCAGCTAACCTGGTCGGTTGTGAGTGGTGATACGGGGACGCTGCCGCCCCGCTCCGGGGTCCGCGGGTTGCTCGGCCGCATCGTCGTCGACACCCGTCCGCTGAAGATCCCGGCCTTCCGCCGGTTGTGGTCGTCCACTGTGGTCACCGCGATCGGTACGCAGCTGACCGCGGTCGCGGTGCCCAAGCAGGTGTTCGACCTGACCGGTTCGTCCGGGTATGTCGGGCTCACCGGTGCGGTCGCGCTGGTGCCGCTGCTGGTGTTCGGGCTGTGGGGCGGGGCCGTCGCGGACGCCGTCGACCGCCGCAAGCTCCTGCTCGTCACCAACTTCGGCGTCGCCGTGACCTCGGCGCTGCTGTGGCTGCAGGCGTTCGCGGGCTTCGGCTCGGTGTGGCTGGTGCTCGTGCTGCTCGCGGTGAACCAGGCGTTCTTCGCGATCAACATGCCCACCCGTGGCGCCGTCATCGCCCGCCTCGTCCCGCCCGAACTGCTGCCGTCGGCGAACGCGCTCAGCGCCACGATGTCCACCTTCGGCGCGGTGTTCGGGCCGCTGCTGGCCGGTGCGCTGATCCCGGTCATCGGACTGTCCACTTTGTACCTGATCGACGTCGTCGCGCTGACCGTGACGCTGCTCGCGGTCTGGCGGCTGCCCGCGCTCCCGCCGCTGGACGGCCAGACGCGGCGGGCCGGGCTCAGCGACGTCATCGACGGTTTCCGTTATCTGGCGACGCAGAAGGTGCTGCTCGCGTCGTTCGTGGTCGACATCATCGCGATGGTCGCCGGGATGCCCCGCGCGCTGATCCCCGAGATGGCCGAACGCACCTTCGGCGATCCGCCCGGCGGCGGTCCCGCGCTCGGCTGGCTCTACGCGGCGATCCCGGCGGGGGCGATGCTGATCGGCCTGTTCTCTGGCTGGCTGACGCGGGTGCGGCGGCAGGGCGTGGCGGTCGTCGTCTCGATCTGCGCGTGGGGCGCGGCGGTGGCCGCGTTCGGGATCGCGCAGTCGCTGTGGCTCGGTGTGCTGTTCATGGCGCTCGCGGGCGCGGCGGACATGGTCAGCGCGATCTACCGCATGGCGATCCTGCAGGTCGCGACCACCGACGAGATGCGCGGACGGCTCCAGGGCGTGTTCACGGTCGTGGTCGCGGGCGGGCCACGCATCGCCGACGTCACGCACGGGTGGGCGGCCGCCGGGTTCGGCACCGCGGTCGCGGCCTCGGGCGGTGGCCTGCTGGTGATCGTGCTGGTGCTGGCCTCGATGCTGCTGCTTCCGGCGTTCTGGCGGTATCGCGCGCCGACGGCTTGATCCGTTCGGCGTGGGTACAGTGTCTGGTATGCGAACTTTCCGCGTCTTCTCCGTCCTCGCCGTGACCGGCGGGCTCGCCGCCGTCACCGTCGCCTGTTCCTCCCCACAGCCCGCCCCGCGCCCGACCCCGTCCGCACCCAACGCGGCGAAGGTCGCGGAGATCAAGGACCCGTGCACGCTGCTGTCCGCCGACGAGGTCGGCAAGGCGATCTCCCGCCAGGGCGTGACCACCAAGGCGAGCCAGGTCGAGAACGAGGCCAACGGCGGCAAGTCGCGGAACTGTGGCTACCTGGTCGAGGGCAAGCCCGCCGGTGAGCTGAAGGTGACGCAGTACGCGAGCAAGGCCAAGCCGTCGGAGATGGTCGCGTCGATCAAGAAGGACAAGGTCGGTTCGCAGGACATCAGCGGCTTCTCCGACGGAGCGGTGTACTACACCGAAGGCCAGAAGACCGCGATCCTCGTCGCCGGGAAGGTGTCGAACGGCGTGCCCACGCTGATCAGCTACTCCGGGCCGACGAAGATGACCGCCGAGATGATGGCCCCGCTGGTGAAGACCGCGCTCGCCGCGAACTGAGCCGTGGTAACAGGCGCTGACGGCGTTCAGCTATCTCGAACCGGTCGGGAAGGACCCGAGGGCGGCGAACGCGGCGCTGGACACGAACCGCGCCTTCTCCGGTTCCGTTCGTGTTCGTCGCCGGGCTGGCGCTGATCAACACGCTGATGGCGGGCCGGTTGCTGTACGGCATGGCGAACGAGGGCATCATTGGTCGCCGGTTCGGCCGGGCGCGTCCCCGGCGGCGGACGCCGTGGGTGGCGATCGTTTTCACCACGCTGATCGCGGTCGGCCTGGTGTCCACTGTGGACATCAGTGCGCTCGGCGGCACGACGGCGTTGGTGCTGCCGGCCGTGTTCGCCGCCGTCAACGTGGCCGTGCTGCTGTGGGCGCTGAACCGGACGTTGATGCGGCGGAGCCGTGAGAAGGTTGCGTGACGGCGCGGATCTTGGCAGGGTCGGCGGCGTGGAGCTGACCGAGGAGTTCGTGTGGCGGGGGCGTCGGGTTCGCTGGGGGCGGGCGGGGTCCGGGCCGGATGTCGTGTTCTGCCACGGGACACCGTGGTCCGCGCGGCTGTGGCTGCCCTATGCCGAAGCGCTGGCCGAAGAGTTCACCGTGCACCTGTGGGACATGCCCGGCTACGGCGAGTCGTCGAAGGACGCCGAGCACCGGGTTTCCCTGGATGTCCAAAGTGAACTCTTTGCGGATCTGCTGGAGCACTGGGGTTTGCGGTCGCCGCACGTGGTGGCGCACGACTACGGCGGCGCGGTCTCGCTCCGCGCACACCTGCTGCACGACCGTGCCTACGCGTCGCTGGCACTGGTCGACGTCGTGGCGCTGGCGCCATGGGGATCGGAGTTCTTTCGCCTGGTCCGGGACAACGCGGACGTGTTCGCCGCGGTCCCGGCGGCGATGCACGAGGGGATGCTGCGGGCCTACATCGACGGCGCCAGCCACCGCGGCCTGACACCGGAACACCGGGAAACGCTGGTCGCACCGTGGCGCGGCGCCGAGGGGCAGGCCGCGTTCTACCGGCAGATCGCGCAGGCCGACCAGGCCTACACCGATGAGGTCGAGAGCCGGTACCCGGAGCTGGACCTGCCGGTTTTTGTGGTGTGGGGCCAAAACGACACCTGGATCCCGGTCGACCGCGCGCATCGGCTGGCCTCGTTGATCCCGGGCGCGCGGCTGCGCCTGATCGAGGACGCCGGGCACCTCATCCAGCTCGACCAGCCGGTCGCGCTGGCCGCGACCCTGCACCAGTGGCTGACCTCGCGCTGAGCCGGTGCCCCCAAGAGGGGCTCTCGCAGTACCTGTACCACGAGGCTCTCCCGGCCGCCGGTGCGACCTGCTTAGTCTGTGGGCGGTTTCCGGCTGGGCACAGGGAAAGCCGTGGCCTGGATGATGTTTGTCAAAGGAGCATCTGTGGTGCAGAAGCGCAAGCTTGGACAACTACTCGAAGTTTCGGCTCTGGGACTCGGCTGTATGGGTATGAGCTTCTTCTACGGTCCGCCCCCGGAGCGAGCCGAGATGACGAAGCTGTTGCGGGCGGCGGTCGACCGCGGCGTGACCTTCTTCGACACCGCCGAAGTCTATGGCCCTTTCACCAATGAAGAGCTGGTCGGTCAGGCGCTGGCACCGGTGCGCGATCAGGTGGTGATCGCCACCAAGTTCGGTATCCGGCACGGCGAACACGGGCCGGCCCCGACGTCGGGGCTCGACAGCCGCCCGGAGCAGATCCGTCGGGTGACCGAGGCATCGCTCACGCGCCTTCGAACCGAGAGCATCGACCTCCTCTACCAACACCGCGTCGATCCCGACGTGCCCATCGAAGACGTGGCCGGCACGGTGAAAGAGCTGATCTCCGAAGGCAAGGTCAAGCACTTCGGTTTGTCGGAGGCGGGCGCGACGACAATCAGCCGCGCCCACGCCGTGCAGCCCGTGACAGCGCTGCAAAGTGAATACTCGTTGTGGACGCGAGAGCTCGAAGCCGAGATCATTCCGACCCTGGAGAAGCTGGACATCGGCCTGGTGTCCTACAGTCCACTCGGCAAAGGCTATCTGACCGGGAAAATCGACGATCGCACGTCTCTGGCCGACAATGATCTTCGCCGCTCCCTGCCGCGCTTCACGCCGGAAGCGCGACATGCCAATCGGGCGCTGGTCGAGTTGCTCCAGCAGATCGCCGACGACAAGAAGGCCACACCGGCACAGATCGCTCTCGCCTGGGTGCTGGCGCAAAAGCCATGGTGCGTGCCGATCCCCGGCACCACCAAGCCGCACCGCCTCGAAGAAAACCTGGGCGCGCTCGACGTCGAGCTGACGTCCGATGACCTGCGGCGCATCGAGGAGGCCGCGGCACGAATTCCGATCCATGGCGAGCGCGTTCCCGAGCGGTTGAGGTCAGCGTTCGGCCGCTGAACCCGCGTGTCACGCCACCGCGTCGGATTTCATCCATGTTCTAGGGCAGGATCGCGGCCACGCCCGGTGATCCGCCGAATGTCTGCTTGACCGCGTCGATCGCGATCTCGTCCTTCAGCCGGGCCAGATACGCCCCGGCCAGCGAGTCCGCCGTGCGCGCCGGTTTTCCAGCGGTCAGGCGAAGGTACTGCTCGTACGCCTGCTCTCCGGCCGCGAACGTTATCTGTTTCACCCCCGGCATCGCGGCGAGCTTCTGGCGGATCATCGCGGCGGTTGCCGGGCTGCCGGTCCTGTTGTCGAGAAAGATCGTGACCTCGGGTTCCGGCAGCGACTCACCTGTCATCGTGCCGCCGCAGCCGGCGAGGGCGAGGACGGCCAGCAGGGCGAGAAGAAGTCGTCGGGCCACCCGGCCGACCGTAGGCGTCGCGCGTCCGCCCGTGGGCGGAGTGGCCGCATCCGGTCATCGGCCCGAAGCGTGAGAATGCCGTGGGAATCAAGGATTCCCACGGCATTCTCACGGTTTGCCCGGTCGTTATTCGCCGGCGCGGACGGGACCGACGTAGCTGCCGGGATGGGTGGCGCCGTCCTGCTTGACCAGGCCGATGGGGTTGACCCAGGGCAGGGTCTGGGTGTTGGTGCTGTTGGGCGGGGTGATCGACACGCTGTCGACGTGCCAGCCGGAGGGGTCGCCGCCGCCCGATCCCGTTTCCGGGTTGAGCGCGACAGCGGTGGCGTAGGTGACGTCGGCGGTGGCGCGCTCACCGGGGCCGAGCCGCACCGGGGCGACGGCGCCGTTGGTGCGGACCAGATCCCAGCCGGTGCCGTCTTCGCCGTTGAGGCGGACGCCGGGGAAGCCACGCACGACACAGGTCGTCTCGGTCTTGTTGGTCAGCACGATCGGGAGCTTCCACTGCGTGCTTTCGCCGTTGAGCGCGGTCGGGTTCAGCCACGCCACGTTCAGGCCCGTGCAGTTGGGGAGGGTGCCCGCGCCGCCCTGGCCGGTGCCGATTCCCTGGGAGCCGGTGGCGCCGCTCTGGGCCCCGGCGTCCCGGACCGCTCCGCCGTTCGGCGCCGCGCCGATCCCGCCCCCGGCGCCACCGGAGCCCTGCGGCGCCGGGGCCGCGTTACCGGACTGACCGGTCGAGCACGCGCCCAGCGCGCCGACCGCCGCCACCGCGGCGATCGCCATCGTGGCCCGCTGAATCGTCTTCTTGGTGATGTTCATAATCAGCCCCTCGAAATGGAGATCGTGTATTTGCGGTGTGTTTGTGTCTTCGCAAACAGAGATGTCCGAGGCTGCGAAAGGGTGCGCGACCGTGATCTGTATCACGGTCGCGCAACGTGGTTATCGGTTGCTGTCGCGGAATTATTTCCGCAGTTCAATGGTGTCGCGTGCTGGTTCGGTTGCCCCTTTTCGGGTGCGCGATTGCGTGAAAAGGCAACCCGCGGAATGGCTACTGGGAGACGCGACGGAGGGCCTGGAGTTCGACGGGACTGTGCGCGGAGAAGATGCTGACCTGGTCCTGGTGCTCGCGCGCCAGTTCCTGGAGTCGCGCGACGTTGTCCAGCCGGGCCCGCCGGTCCATCTGCATCGCGGCCTGGAAGACGGTCAGGCCGCGCGGGCAGTGCGGATGTGCCGGGTCCAGCTGGCCGTGGAAGAAGTAGGAGTCGCCCGCGTGCAGGAGCCAGCCGTCGCCGGAGCGCACCGCGACGCCGGAGTGACCGTGGGTGTGGCCGGCCAGCGGGACGAGCAGGATCTCCGGGGGCAGTCCCTTCAGCGGCCGTACGGCCTGGAAGCCGAACCACTCCTCGCCTGCCTCGTCGTAGGTGCTCCACAGTGGACGGTGCTGGAACTGGATGGCGCGGTAGCGGTTCTTCTCGGCGAGGTTGCCCGGTGAGGTCGCCATGTCGCGCTCCTTGGTGCGCAGGTGCACGACCGCGTTCGGGAAGTCGGCGAGCCCGCCCGCGTGGTCGACGTCCAGGTGGGTGGTGACGATGTGCCGGACGTCGGCGGGGTCGAGGCCGAGTGCCCTGATCTGGGCGACGGCGGTTTCCTCGGCCAGGGTCTGCGGGCTGATCCCCGCGAGGAACGCCCGGCCCAGCCACTCGGCGGGACGGGCGACGCCCTGGGTGCCGAAGCCGGTGTCGACCAGCACCAGGCCCTCGGTGGTCTCGATCAGCAGGCAGTGACACACCAGGGTGGCGCGGCGGAACAGGCCCGGCTGACCGTCCAGCAGCGAACCGCCGCGCGGCAGCATGGTTCCGCAGTTGAGGTGGTGCACCTTCATGTTGTCCTGCTCCTCGCGCTCAGCCGGTCGAACTCCACCGCGTTGTGCGCGGAGAACACCGTGACCTCGTCTCCGTGCTCCCTCACAAGCTGGCGCAACCGCCGCTGGTTGTCCAGTCTGGGCCCTTTCACCGTTTGCATGAATCCCTCGAACAGGGCAAGCCCCGGCGGGCAGTACGGCTCCGGTTCCAGCTCGCCGGGGAAGAAGTAGCTGTCGCCAGCGTTGAGCAGCCAGCCGTGGCCGGTGTCGACGGCGACGCCCGCGTGGCCACGGGTGTGCCCGGCCAGCGGGATCAGCAGGATCTCGGGTGGCAGTCCGTCCAGCTGACGGACGGCGTCGAAACCGAACCACGCCTCGCCGGAGTCCGCATAGGACTTCCACTGTGGACCGTGGGCGAACTGGACCCGGCGGTAGCGGTTGCGTTCCCGCCGGTCGCGGGGTGTGCGCAGGGCACGGAGTTCCTCGGCGTAGACGTGCACGCGAGCGTGCGGGAAGTCGACGAGCCCGCCCGCGTGGTCGAGGTCGAGGTGGGTCAGCACGACGTCGCGGACGTCGGCCGGATCGAAGCCGAGTTCGCGGATCTGGTGCACCGCGGTCAGTTTCGGATCGGGGACGGCGCCGACCAGCTTGACGAACTTCGCGCCGAGCCAGGCCGACGGGTTTTCCGCGGCCGGGGTGCCGGTGCCGGTTTCGACGAGGACGAGCCCGGTGTCCGTTTCGAGCAGCAGGCAGTGGCAGACCATGGTGGCCCGCCGGAACACCCCGGGCGCGCCGTCGATCAGCCTGCCGCCCGGCGGGCGCATGGTGCCGCAGTTCAGATGGTGAACGCGCATCAGGACAGCTCCCGCTCGACGGTGGTGCGCAGATGGCCCGCGATCGTGCGCAGCGGTGTCACGTCGCGCTGGGTTTTGGCGAGGAGCAGCCCGCCTTCGATGGAGGCGAGGACGACGGTGGCGAGATCCTGGGCGCGATGCGCCAGAAGTCCCTGTTCCACCAGGTAGTCGGCGAGCAGGGTGTGCCAGGATCCGTAGCCCTCGACGCAGGCCTCGCGGATGGGTTCGCTCTCCTGCGCCGCGTCCAGCGCGACTGTCGCGAGTGGACAGCCGCGCTGGAATTCCGACGCTTCCAGGATTTCGGCGATCGCGCCGACGACGCGATCGATCGCGGTGGCGGCGTCCGGCGCGTCCTGGACGATGGTTCGGAGCGCCTCCGCCAGGCGTGCGCTGGACAGGCGCAGCGCCTCGGCGGCGAGTTGTTCCTTGCCGCCGGGGAAGTGGAAGTAGAGCGAGCCCTTCGGCGCACCGCCCGAGGTGGTGAGCTGGGTGAGCCCGGTGGCGTGATAGCCCTGGGCGTGGAACAGCTCGGCGGCGCTGTCGAGCATCCGTTGACGCGTATCGGTGCGGCGAACCATACGGTCGACTGTAACCCAAACTATGACGACCGGTCTAGTTATCTGGGGATCTCATCCGTCCAGGAAGCGCGTCAGCTCCGCGGTGACGAACTGGGGGTTCTCCTCGACGAGCCAGTGCCCCGCGCGCGGCACGTCCACCGCGCGCACGATGTCGGTCAGGCGCGGGGCGACGGTGGCCTTGATCGCGTCGGCCTGTCCCTGGGCGCTCATGACCAGGGCGGGGACGCGGACCGGTGCCGCCGCCACGGTGTCGCGTACGTCCTTGTCGAGGGCGCGATAGAGCTCGAAGCCGCCGGACAGCGCTTCGGGCCGTTGGTAGGTCCGCGCGAACTCGTCGATCTCGGCGTCGGTGAACGGCGACCGGTCCGAGGTGCCGCCGAAAGCCGTGCCACCGAAGGAAACCTGGGGATAGAACAGCGCCAGGTACGCGCGGACGTCGTCGTGCACGACCGCCTCGGGGACCTTGCGCTGGGAGTGGAAGGCGATGTGCCAGCTCAGCGTGCGGTAGGTGGCCGCGTCGATCGCCGGTCCGGGCAGCGGGAGGTCGAGGTAGGCCAGGCGGGTGGTGTCGCCGGGGAACTGGCTCGCGTACTGGAATGCCACCGCGGCGCCGAAGTCGTGCCCGACGACGCGGGCGTCGCGGACCCCGAGCCGTTCGGCGATCAGCTTGTGGACGTACCGCGCCAGGGTCGCCTTGTCGTAGCCGGTGGGCGTGCCGGTGCTGTCGCCGAGACCGGGAAGATCGATGGCGTAGACGGTGTGGTTCTTGGCCAGTTCGGGCATGATCGGCCACCAGCCGTACCAGGTCTGCGGCCAGCCGTGGATCAGCACCACCGGGGCGCCGCGGCCACCGGTGACGTAGTGCATGCGGACGCCGTCGACGTCGGCGAACTCGTGCCGGAAGGTGTTCCCGAACCGGGGATCGTGCTGGGTGGCGGCGGCGTAGGGCGCGGCGCCGGCGTCCGTCGGCGTGGCGCAGGCCGTGGTGCCGATCATGAGCGTGAAGGCGAGCGCGGCGGCCGACATCGCGCGCGCGGTGCGGGAGAAGCGGCGTGCTGGCCGCCGTGGTGCGGTGGTCATGGGGTTCCTGTCCTGGACGGGTCAGCGGCCGGTCGCGCCGTCGACGAGTTCGCGGAGGATGTCGGCGTGGCCCGCGTGGCGGCCGGTCTCCTCGATCATGTGGGTGAGCGCCCAGCGGACGCTGGGCGCGGGCTTGCCCGGCCGTGGCCGGGGCACCGGTGCGCCGAGGTCGGCGCAGCCGTCGAGCATCGCGTTGGCGCGCTCTACCGCTTCGCGATAGCGCGTGACGACCTCGGCGACGCTGTCCGACGGCGCGGCCACGAACGTCGCCTGCCAGTCGGTGACCTCGTCGCCGAGGAAGAGTGCGCGTTCGACGTGGGTCAGGTGGTTGAGCAGGCCGAGCAGGTTCGTGCCCGAGGGCACCGCGGCGGTGCGCACCTGGGGTTCGGGCGCGTCCTCGACCTTTGCGGCTATCGAGGTCCGGAGGTAGTCGAGGAATCCGCGCAGGACAGCGGTTTCACTGCTCGCGGTGCGGGGCGGCGGGGTGTCGCGGCGTTTGCGGCGCGTCGTGCTGGGCACTGGTTTTCCTTTCTTCGCCGGGCGCCGGTTCGGCGGCGCGGCTGGTTGCGTGGTGCTCGGCGTGGCCGGAAATCGCTGTGGGACAACCGGTTTGTCGCTCGCGGTCCGGCGGGCTTCCGGTGCGGCCGGAATTCCGGTCAGGCGGCGCGGCGGATGAGCAGCACGTGGTCGATGACCTCGGCGGTACGTCCGTCCGGCCCGTTCGCGATCCGGCGAGGCATGCCGGTGTGCTCGACCGTCCAGGTCGTCGTGTCCAGGTCGAGGTCGGCGGCGACCTCGTGCGGGGCCGGGTACCGGGTGTCCGGGTCCTGGTTCCACGACCACGGCGCGGCCGAGCCGTGGTCGACGATCAGCAGCCGTCCGTCCGGGCGTAGCGCGTGCGCGGCCGTGCGCAGGACGGCCGCGCGGTCCAGGGCGGTCGGGGTGTGCAGGTAGTGGGCGCAGACGAGGTCGAACCGGCCCGCCGGGAACGACTCGTGCAGGTCGTGCCGGAGGGCGCGGACGCGGTCGCCGAAGCCGTGCGCGCGGGCGAGCGCGGCGAGCCGGTCGACCGCCACGGCCGAGACGTCGACGGCGGTGACGTGCCACCCGCGCCGGGCGAGCCACAGCGCGTCGCCGCCGTTGCCGCAGCCGAGGTCGAGCGCGTCGCCCGGCGGCAGGCTCGTGACCGTCTCGGTGAGACGGACGTTCGGCCGCGGGTCGCCGGGCGCGGGGCGGGACGCGTAGACGCCGTCCCAGAACTTGACCGCGTCGGTGGTGGTCATCTGGACTCCTTCGGTCGGTACGTGGCCAGTCTCACCGGGCGCGTACCGAACTGGCACGGAAACTTGCCGTTCCGGCAAGATGGCCGGATGGACCCCCGAACGGAAGACGTCCTCGACGCGGTGGGGCCGCGGCTGCGCTCGTTGCGCCGCGACCGCGGTATCACCCTCGCCGACCTCGCCGCCACGACCGGTATCTCGGAGAGCACGCTGTCCCGGCTGGAGAGCGGGCAGCGCCGGGCGACGCTCGAACTGCTGCTACCGCTGGCCACCACCTACGACGTCCCGCTGGACGACCTCGTCGGCGCTCCCCGCACCGGTGACCCCCGCATCCACCTCAAGCCGATTCACCGGTTCGGGATGACCTTCGTGCCGCTGTCGCGGCGGCCGGGCGGGATCCAGGCGTTCAAGATGATCATTCCCGCCACGCCCGAACCGCTCGAACCGACGCCGCAGACGCACGACGGTTTCGAATGGCTGTACGTGCTCAACGGGCGTCTGCGGCTCGTCGTCGGCGAACGCGACCTGACCCTGCCGGTCGGCGAGGCGGCCGAGTTCGACACCTCGGCGCCGCACTGGCTCGGCAGTGCCGACGGCCGCGCGGTCGAACTGCTCATCCTGTTCGGCCCACACGGGACACGCGCCCACGTCCGCGCCGAAAACCATTGATACACAAGGAAATCGCGCGGTTCGGCCCATGGAAGGTCCGTGAATGCCACATTGAGGGACTCAGAGTCCCTCAATGTGGCATTCACGGACCTTCGCGGTGCCGGGGAGGTGGCGGAAGTGGGCCGCGGCGTCTCGAACGGGGCGTTCGGGGCGTCGAGGTGGGCGGGGCGGGGTGCTGAAGGACGCTTTCAGTGCGTTGGGCGCGCTGAAGGACGCCTTCAGTGCACTGAGCGCACCGAAGGCGTCCTTCAGCACATCCCGGACGTCGGAATTCGCGAGCAGCAGCGGTGAACGTCTCTCGCGACCTCGTCGCCAGTGCGCACCCCTGGGATTCCCAGATTGTCGGTCCCAGGTGGCAGCATGCGGTGATCATTCATGTGCGGGAGGTAGTGGTGACCGCGTTGAACAGCCCTGTCGTGGCGAAGCAACGGCTGGGACGGCGGCTTCGGAGATTGCGCGAGCGAGCACGGATGAGCCTGGATGAGGCCGCGCCGCTGCTCGACACGACCAGGAGCACGCTTCACCGGATGGAGACCGGGGAGCGATATGTCGACGTGCACTTCGTGCGGTCGGCGATGGACGTGTACGACTGTCGTGACGACGAGATGATCGACCTCGCCCGGCAGGCGAAGACCAAGGGCTGGTGGCTCGCCTACGGTATTCCGAACAAGGGATACATTAGTGCTGAAGCTGGCGCCAGCTTGGTGCAATGCTGGCAGTTGGCCAATATTCCCGGATTGTTGCAGACGGAGGAGTATATGCGGGCGGCGCTTGGGAGTGCGGAACTTCGCAGTGCCAAGCGCTTGGAAAATGAGGTGCAGGCGAGGCTGTTCCGACAGCGGCGACTCGAAGACGAGGAAGCTCCTCTGCGGCTGGAGGCTATCGTCGATGAGGCTGTGTTAGTAAGGCCGGTCGGCGGGCGTCAGGTGCTGCGCTCTCAACTGCTGCGCATGATCGAGGCGTCCGCACTCCCCACGGTGTCATTGCAGGTGATGCTTCACGGCGAAAAGGCGAACCCGGGGATGGACGGTGCTTTCACCATCCTTCGATTCGACAGTAACGATCAGCCGGATCTGGTTCATCTGGGGGCGGCTTCTGGGCAAATGGAGTTCGAGGGTGCTACTCAAATGGAACGGGTGACGAGGTGCTTCGCTCGGCTGCGTTCGGAAGCTCTGTCTGTGGACGAATCGGTCGAGTTCATCGAGAAGATCGTCGCGAACCTCTAGCCGAACCAGAGGGACGAATCGCATGTCTACTCATGGACTTCTCGGCGTTGAACCCGCAGCTCATCGGGGTCCGCGACTCCAAAGCACCCGTCGAAAACCTGTCCGTTCCGGCCGCCGCGTGGGTCGCGTTCCTGGAGTCGGCACGCCGGTAGGGTCGTCGGCATGGGCAACCCGACCGGAGAGCAGTTCGAGATCACCCGCGGCAACGCGCGCGCCGTCGTCACCGAGATCGGCGCGGGACTGCGCGCGTTCGAGGTCAGTGGCGTCCCGTACGTCGAGACGTTCCCCGAGGACGAGAAGCCGCCCAAGGCCGCCGGTCAGGTCCTCCTCCCGTGGCCCAACCGCACCAAGGGCGGCAAGTGGACCTTCGAGGGCGAGGAGCAGCAGCTCGAGATCACCGAGGAGAAGCGCGGCAACGCCATCCACGGCCTGACCCGCCGCAAGGAGTGGGAGCTGCTCGAACACGCCGAGTCCTCGATCACCCTCGCGATCGACGTCGAGGTCCAGCCCGGCTGGCCGGTGCCGCTGCGCGCGACGATCACCTACGAGCTCGCGCCGCGCGAACTCACCGTCACCCACGAGATCCGCAACGAGGGTGAGCAGCCGATCGGCGTCGGTGCCGGGACGCACCCGTACTTCCGCATCGGCGACGCGCCGACCGACGAGCTCACGCTCACTCTGCCCGCGAACCGCGTCCGGCCCTACCTCGGTGACGAGCAGCTGCCGTACGCGCCGGAGCAGGACGTCGAGGGCACCGAGTACGACTTCCGCGGCGGGAAGCCGCTGCTCGGCGTCGATCTGGACACCGCGTTCGGCGGGTTGGACCTCGCCGAGGACGGGCGGTACCACCACGTGCTCAGCCACGAGGACAAGCATCTCGTCGTCTGGGCCGGTCGCGACTTCCGCTGGGCGCAGGTGTTCACGCCGGACGACCTGGTCGGGCGCGGCCGGGCGGTGGCGATCGAGCCGATGACCTGTCCGGCCGACGCGCTCAACACCGGCACCGATCTGATCCGGCTCGAACCCGCGTCCTCGTGGACCGGGAGCTGGGGCATCCGGGTCTCGTGACGCCGCTGCGGCTGACCGTCGCCGACGCGGGCGAGGTTCTGACGCTGCAACGCGCCGCCTACCTGGACGAGGTGCGGATTTATCGCGATGTCGACTTGCCGCCGGTGCTCGACACGCTCGCCGACGCCCGCGCGGCGCTGGCGGATCCGGCGTCGGTCACCTGGGGCGCGCGGGACGGCGGGCGGCTGGTCGCGTGCATCCGGGCGGTCGTCGACGGGGCGCAGTGCTGGTTCTACCGGCTCGTCGTCGCACCGGACCGGCAGGGGGAGGGCCTGGGCAGCGCGCTGCTGCTCGCGGCCGAGGCCGCGGCGCCGCCGGAGGTGACGACGTTCCGGTTGAACACCGGGTCGAAGAGCACCGGGCCGCTACGGCTCTACCCGAAACTGGGGTACCGCGAGACACATCGGACACCCGAACACGATCACGAACTGGTCCACTTCGAGAAGTTCCGTGCGTGAGGCCGCCTCGATCGTTAGCGTGTCAAAGTATGTCAGCTAAGGCGATTGTGGGGGGCTACGTCGTCCCCATCGACGGTGCTCCGATCGATGACGGCATCGTGCTCGTGGCGGACGGCCGGATCGTGGCGGTGGGGGCGGAGGCCGACGTCGACGTCCCGGACGAGGCCGAGATCATCGACGCGGCGGGGACCTGGGTGCTGCCCGGGTTCATCGACGCGCACGCGCATCTCGGGGTCCACGAGGACGGCGAGGGCTGGGCCGGTAACGACACCAACGAGATGACCGACCCGAACGGCGCGCGGTTCCGGGCGATCGACGGCATCGATCCCTACGAGCCCGGGTTCGACGACGCGCTGGCGGGCGGCGTCACCAGCGTCGTGATCAAGCCCGGCTCGGGTAACCCGATCGGCGGTCAGACGATCGGCGTCAAGACCTGGGGCCGCAGCATCCTGGACATGACCTTCGCCGAGCACGTCAGCGTCAAGAGCGCGCTCGGCGAGAACCCGAAGCGGGTGTACGGCGACAAGAACCAGACCCCCTCGACGCGGCTGGGTGTCGCGGCGGTCCTGCGCGAGGCGTTCACCAAGGCCCGCAACTACCAGGCACAACGCGACTACGCGCACGACGAGGGCAAGCCGTTCGACGTCGACCTGACCCTGGAAACGCTCGCCAAGGTGCTGGCCGGCGAGCTGTACTGGGACCAGCACGTGCACCGCGCCGACGACATGGTGACCGCGATCCGGCTCGCCGACGAGTTCGGCTACCGGCTGGTGATCAACCACGGCACCGAGGGACACCTCATCGCCGATCTGCTCGCCGAGCGCGAGGTGCCGATCATCCTCGGCCCGCTGTTCACCACGAAGTCCAAAGTGGAGCTTCGCAACCGGACGCTGCGCGGGCCGGGCATCCTCGCCCGCGCCGGGGTGAAGTTCGCGATCACCACGGATCACCCGGTCATCCCGATCAACTTCCTCGTCTACCAGGCGGCGCTGGCCGTCAAGGACGGGCTCGACCCGGTGACGGCGCTGCGGTCGCTGACCGCGCACCCGGCGGAGATCCTCGGCCTCGACGACCAGGTCGGCACGCTGAAGCCGGGGCTGGACGCCGACGTCGTGCTGTGGTCGGGCGACCCGCTCGACGTGATGAACCGCGCGCTGCGGGTGTTCGTGCGGGGCGACGAGGTCTACCACTTCGACGAGGCGCAGGGAGTGGGTGTCGCCAAGGAGCGGCGGTACCGCGAGTGAGCGGGGCGTGGGGACTGCGCGCGGCGCGGCTGTTCGACGGCGCCGCCGCGCACCACGGCTCGCCGCTGGTGGTGATCCGCGACGAAGAGGTCGTCGCGGTGGACGTGTCCGGTGCCCGGCCCGCGCACGACCTCCCGGTGACCGACCTTGGTGACGTGACGCTGCTGCCCGGCCTGGTCGACGCGCACACGCACCTGGGTTTCGAGCCCGGCGCGCTCGATCCCCGGCCGCTGGGCGGCGAGGACGACGAGGCCAGACGGCAGGCCCTACTGGACCGGATGCGCCGCCACGCCGGGCAGGCGCTGCGGGCCGGGGTCACCACCGTGCGGGACCTTGGCGACTGGGACTACCTGGCGCTGGAGGTCCGGGACGGGTTCGCACGCGGCACCGGGCCCGAGATCCTCGCGGCGGGGCCGCCGATCACCAGCACCGGCGGGCACTGCTGGTTCCTCGGCGGCGAGGCCGACCGGCCGGACGAGCTGCGCGCGGCGGTGGCCGAGCGCGTCGCCCGGGGTGTCGACGTGGTCAAGGTGATGGCCACCGGCGGCGGTATCACCCCGGGCAGCGCGCCGTACCAGTCGCAGTACGACGTCGAACGGCTCCGTGTCGTGGTCGAGGCCGCCCACGCCGCGAACCTGATGGTCACCGCGCACGCGCACGGCGCCGACGGGATCGCGGACGCGGTGCGCGCGGGCGTCGACGGGGTCGAGCACGGGACGTTCATGACGGCGGACGGGGTGGCCGCGGACTGGGCGGTCGTCCGCGAGATGGCCGAACGCGGCGTGTACGTCGGGGTGACCGCGGGGCGGGTTCTCGGCGGCGCGCCGTTGTCCCCGCGTGTGCTCGCGGCGCGGGAACTGCTGCCCCGGATGCGTGCCGAGGGCGTGCGCCTGGTGTGTTCCTCCGACGCCGGCGTGGTTGTCGAGAAGCCGCACGACTGCCTGCCGAGCGGGCTGGCCGAGTTTCAGTCCTTTGTGGACATGTCGGCGGTGGAGGTGCTCGCCGCGGTCACCGGCGTCGCGGCGGATTCCTGCGGGGTCGGGCATCGGAAGGGCCGGATCCGCGCCGGATTCGACGCGGACCTGGTGGCCGTGTCCGGTGACCCCGGCGAGGATCTGGGCGCGCTGCGCGAGGTCGTCGCGGTGTTCCGGGCCGGTGAGCGGGTGCCACGCTGACCGTCCGGGCTGCGCGGTGGTCATGCGCCCCAATGTGGCGTTCGGTGCGTCCAACGCACCGAACGCCACATTCGCTGCGTCCAACGCATCCAATGCCACATTGGGGCGCTTGGCCCCGGAGATAGCGGCCCGGTATCGGCGCTAAGCGGGCAGGGCGTTCACGAGTCTTGACACCGTCGGCGAACGCCACGCGGCGGCGATCCGGCGCAGCCAGCGGAGCTCGCTTTCGATGTCGACCCCGCCGTGGTAGACGAGATCGAGGGTTTCCGCCGCGCGGGGGTGGCCCGATTCCTTGGCGCGCAGGGCGACCTTCAGCCAGCACGCCGTGCGCACGGCCTCGGCCCGGTCCTCGGGCACACCCTCGACGGCCGGGCCGATGGCGGCCAGCTGCGCCGGGGTGACCCATTCGCGCATGACCAGCAGGCCGTCCCGGATCTCGATGATCATCCGGTTGAGCCGCAGCCGGGAGTCGGTGAACCGCAGCAGTTCGGCGATCCGGCCGCGCGGCGGTTGCAGCGCGACGTGGGGAATGGCTTCGCACAGGGTTTTCCACAGCGCGTAGAGCCGCTGGCCGTGCCAGATGTTCACGACGGCCCGCCACAGCGGCAGGAGCGCCGCGAGCGAGCAGCCGACGAGGATGCCGATCGTGTGCAGCGACGAGACGTACTTCCCCAGCGTCGGCAGCAGCGGTGTCGTGGTGAACAGGGACGCCACCCGGGTGCCGAGGAAGATCAGGAACGCGGCCGTCGCGACGGCGAGCAGCAGCACGGCGAGCCGCAGCGCGGGGTGGCTGGTCTTCCGCAGGTGCCGCAGCAGCGCCACGCCGGTCCAGGCCGTGACGACCAGCATGTACAGCAGGTAGGTGACCCAGTAGACGGTGTGCGCGGTGAAGGTGCCGGGAATCGGGAGAAACCTTGTCCTGGCCGGGATTTTCAGGGTGTCGACCGCGACGAAGGTGCCGATCATGATCGCGACGGTCGCCCCGCAGCACAGCAGCCGCGGCCTGCGCCATGGCGGGCGGCTCTCCTGCTTTCCCGCGACGTGCAGCGCCAGGCTCAGTAGCAGGGTGGCGACCCCGACCGCCATCAGGCTGGAGAGCAGGCTGTCGAGGTTGGGGACCGCGGTGTGCTCGATCAGCTTCCCCACAGGGTTCTGCAGCATCAGCATTCCGCCGCCGAGCAACAGCAGGATGAACCAGATCAGCCGCTGTTCGGCCGAGCGCAGCGCCGGGATCCGGACGAGGATGACCGTCCAGCAGGCGATCAGCAGGACCAGGCGGAGCGGGTCGAAGCTCACCGGCGGAATCCCAGTGCCGAGCCGAGCCGGAGGTCCTGCGCGGTACGCGGTTCGTTGCCCAGCCGCGCGGACTTTTCGAGCAGGAGAGTCGCCACGAGTTCGGCTTCCTGCTCCTGGGCGGTGCTGTAGTTCGTGCGCAGGAGGATTTGCTGGATCTCCTGCGGATCCGCGGAGTCGTCCAGGATCTGCGCGTCCAGTTCGGCGGGCAGGTCGGCGATGGTGTGCCCGCAGATCATGTGCGCCAGCTCGTGCATGATGATGTGCTCTTGGTGGAACGGCGAGGTGTGCTCCTCGAAGAAGATGTGGTCGGCGGTGTCGGTGGCCAGCCAGACCCCGCACGGGGTGCCCTCGTCGTTCATGTCCGGGGGAAGCGGGTGCACGTAGAGCTTGCGCCCGCGTTGGCGCGCGAGGATCCCGCACAGCGACCTCGCGGTGAACGGCATGGTGACGTCCACGGCGTCGACCAGTGCCCGGCAGCGGTTCCGGATCTGCTTTCCGACCACGTCATCCGCCTCTGTCGCCGTGACGTACTCGGTGCTGAGCGGGCATCGGGAAAACGCGACGACCCGGTGCCGGGGGTTCCGTCGCGCCGCGTTCATGGCCGCGCTCAGCCATCGCCGTCGTGGTCGAGCCGTTCGATTTCCCGCGCGTGTTCGATCATGTCCAGAATCGCCCGCTGGCTTCGTTCGGAGAGGCCGTCGGAACGCAGGGCGATGGTCCGGACGCCCCGCGACCTCAGCGCGGTGGCGAGATCCAGGTCCTCGGACGTGATGTCGTGGTCCAGGAAATAGCCGGGCGGCTTGCCGAAGAACGCGGCCAGTGCCTGGAGCCGGGGGCCGGTGGGGTTCTTCCGTTCCCCGGTACGGAGCATCCACAGGTAGCCGGTGGAGATCGACAGCCCGGTCTTCTCCCGGATGGCCCTGGCGATGGCCGCGTTGCCAGGAGGCTTTGGCAGGTACCGCCATTTTTCCTCGATGAGCGCGTTGATCTTGGCGGCGATCGGCCCGGACTCAGGAGTGCTCACGTGTAGTCGCTCCTTTCCGGAAGGGCGCGGGGAGAAGCGGTTCGGACGCCGCGCCATTATCCGGTGATATGAACAGTCATTTCAACCGCCGTCCGGTTGATCAGCGCGTATCGTGCCCGATTTCTCCGGTTGTTCCGGCGATAGCTGTGACATCGCGTTCCCCGTGGTCGCACGGTTGACACGTCTGATCGGAGCGAGGACGATCAACAGTATTCACCGGTATGAACAAGCCGACCCGGACTCCGTCGGATGTTGCTTTGCCGTGTGTTCCGTGAATGTGGCCGATTCGGTATTCCGCCTGTGCCGGCGGTGCCGGTATCGGGAGTCGCACCGTGTTTTCTGTGGGGTGAACATGGCGTGGTCCCGATGCCCGGTACCGGGCATCGGCGATGTCGGCCCGTGGTCACGCGCGCTTGACCGGCACGAAGACCTGGATGACGCCGTTCGTCTCGCGGACGTCGAAACGAGGTAGCGGCGGGAGTTCGATCGGAAGGTCGTAGCGGACGACGTCCCCGTCGAGCGCGAAGACGGCCGGATGGCACGGGCAGGTCAACTGGCGTTCTCGTGCATCGAGAAGCAGGCGGCAGCCCAGATGCGTGCACGTGGAGGACACCGCGTGCAGTCCTTCCGGGGTGCGGACGAGGTAACCGGTGAGGATGTCCAGGTCGAACTCGCGTACCCCGCCGTCCGGGACCTCGTGACTGGCCATGACGTTCTGCCAGGATCCTGCCGGCTTGGCGGTTTCCGGTGCCGGGCCGCCGCGGACGACGCGGTCGATGGCCACCCCCGCCGCGAGTGAAGCGGCGGCGATGCCCGCGGTCTGGACGACGCGGCGTCGGCTGGCGAGGGTACTCGTCTCGGCGGGCGCGTCGAGCTGCTCGGCGAGCCGGCTTTCGAGGCGTGCGGCGAATTCGGCGCGAGGCGCGGTGTCGGCGGTCAGTGCCGCCTGGAGTTCGACGGCCCCGCGCATCGCCTCGGTTTCTTCGTCGTCCGGGCGGAAGGGTTCGGGTGTGCGCCTGCCGATGAGGCTGTCGACGAAGCGGTTGACGTCGTTCATGCCCGCTCCTCGATCCGTGCCGCGGCCCGCGCGGCGAGCCTGAGCGCCCGATGCTGGATGACCTTGACGTTCGCGAGCGTCACGCCCAGTTCGTCCGCCGTGTCCTGCAAGGAGTATGACTCCAGGAACCGCAGCCGCAAGACTTCGCGGGCCCGTTCGGGGAGTTCGGCCAGGATGGCCTCCAGCCGGTGCCGGGTGGCGGCTCCGGCCGGTCCGTTGCCGTTTTCCCCGGCGCCGACGGGGATCTCGCCGGCTTCGTCGAGGCCGATGGTGGTGATCTCGCGGCCGAACAGGCGCCGCCAGTGCGCGGCGAGCACCGTCCGCGCCGTCGCGACGAGGTACGCGCGGATCTGCTCCGTGGTCGCGTCGACGCGCAGGGGCTTGAGCGCGGCGAGAAAGACCTCCGTGGTGAGGTCCTCCGCGTCCGCTCGGTTTCCCACCTTGGCCAGCAACAGCCGGTGAACCCACCCGACGTTTTCCCGGTACACCGTTTCCCAGCCAGGCTGGGACTTCCCCGCCATCGGGACTTCATCTCCCTCGCTCCGACGCGTACCGAGGATAGGACCGGTGGACAGGCCGCGGTACAGCCATAAGGGCGCGTAGGTGAGCTGTAACTCCGGCACATACCTCTGGTCGAGGGGCCCCTTGTTTTCTCCTCCGCGTCCGGTCGTCGAACGCGGGGATCGCCTGTTCAAGCGAGGAGTGATCATGCAGAGCAAGCGAAAAGCCGTGGCCGCGGTGGCCGCGGTACTGGCTTTCGGGGCGACCACGTCGTTCTCGGGGGCCGCGGGAGCTGTTGCGCCACAAGGACTCTTCACCGATCGTGGCGACGTCAAGTTCCTGCCGCAGCCGCTGAAGGACAGACTCGCGGTGCTGGCCGGGAGGCCGACCACCTTCGAACCGATGACAGCGTTTTCCGAGGCGCCGACACCCAGCCAGTTATTCCAGTACTACCTGCTCGACACGAAGAATTTCCAACCGAATGTGTTCACCACGACGATTCCGGGGATCAACGACGGGGTCGCGCCGACGGCGACCGGGCCCAATCACGACATTCCGACCACCGGCGGCATTCGCGTGGTCGTGGAACCGAAGCCGGGATTGCCGACCGACCCGAATGATCCCGGTTCGTTCGTCGACATGTTCACCGACATTTCGGGCCTGTTCGTCATCAACAACGAATCCGGCTGGTACGAGGGCTGGATGATTCACGACGTGACGGTGCCCGACGTCGCGGCCCCGAGGAAGGACGGCCATGCCGCCTTCGGCAAGATCACCGCCGCGGACGCGGCCGCGCTGGCGAAGATGGGCGACTACCACAACAAACCCGGCGCGGTGTTCACCACCGACGGCAAGGCACCACACGAGCCGTCCGCGAACGACCACTGGCCGGACAAGGTGTCGAACCTCGTGCCGCTGCAACTGTCGCTGGGCGCCTACAACGCCACGCAGCAGAGCGATCTGCACTCGTACTGGGAACTCAACCAGTACACCAACTGGACCCCGCCGACCTACGAACTTCCTTTCACCGGTGGGATTCCCGGCACGTTCGAGAAGGGCAAGATCGGTGCGCTCTCGTCGATCGTGCCCGGTTCGGGCCCGGCGGGCGTCAAGAACAAGCCGCAGGTCGAGGGCGACAACCCGAACATCCCGCGTGACCCGGACCGGCTGCTCAACACCAGTCCGGACGATCCGGACCGGCCCATGCCGAACAACGACGAGCACAAGGAGAAGCGGCTTCGCTTCGTCCCGAGCGGGCTCGGCAACGAGGTGCTGCTGGACGTCTATCTGCGGACCGCGTCGTTCGAACCGTACGTGTACGACCTGAGCCAGCGGATCTTCGACGCCTACGCGGCCGAGGTCGCACGGGTCGACGCCAACCACAACGGCGTCGTCGACGCGGTCGAGGCCGATCTGGAAGGCACGTCCGACGGCGGCCAGTCCAACGACCGCCTGTACCTGCCCGCGACCGCGTACAACCGGGTCGCGGTCACCCGCGAGATCAACGATGGCCTGCTTTCGCCGCGCTTCGCGCCCAGCCAGCGCGCCTGGGTGCTGAGCGGTGACATCAACCGGGTGAGCCCGCCGGTGCCGGCGTCCATCCCGCAGGACGGCGACAACCGATAGCAGCGGGGGAGAAGGCGTTCTTACCGGGCTGGGGCTCTGGTAAGGACGCCTTCCACCCGTCCCGTTCCGGCGAACTCGCGTGTCTGGACGCGCGGCTCGCGTGATTGAGGGCGTAACTCGCGTGATCGGCGGCGTATCTCGCGAGTTACGTGCCCGATCACGCGAGTTCCGTCCGTGGTCACGTGAGTTACGCGGAACGGAGTTCGCGGGCGATGACCATGCGCTGGATCTGGTTGGTGCCCTCGAAGATCTGCGGCACCTTCGCCTCGCGCATGAAACGTTCCACCGGGAAGTCGCGGGTGTATCCGGCGCCGCCGAGGACCTGGACCGCGTCCGTGGTCACCTTCATCGCGCCGTCGGTGGCGACGAGCTTCGCGATCGATGCCTGGCGCTGGAACGGCATCCCTCGGTCGCGGCGGCGCGCGGCGTCGAGGTAGGTCGCGCGGGCGGACTCGACCGTCGCGGCCATGTCGGCGAGCAGGAACTCGACGCCCTGGAAGTCGATGATCGCCTTCCCGAACTGCCGCCGCTCCTTCGCGTAGGAGACCGCCTCGTCGAGCGCGGCCTGGGCGAGGCCCACCGCGCACGCCGCGATCCCCAGCCTGCCCGAGCTGAGCGAGGACAGCGCGATCTTCAGCCCGTGCCCCTCGTCGCCGAGCAGCCGGTCGGTGTCGATCCGGGCGTCTTCGAAGATCAGCTGCGCGGTGGTGGAGCCGGTCAGGCCCATCTTCCGCTCCTTCGGCGCCGCCGAGACGCCGTCGGTCGCGCCGTCGACGAGCAGGCAGGAGACGCCGCGGCCGCCGTCGTCACTCGTACGCACCATCGTGGTGTAGAAGTCGGCTTCACCCGCGTGGGTGATCCAGGCCTTGGTGCCGTTGACGACGTACTGGTCGCCGTCGCGCCGCGCGCGGGTGGTCAGCGCCGCCGCGTCGGAGCCGGCCTGCGTCTCGGAAAGCGCGTAGGCGCCGAGCAGATCGCCTTCGAGCATGGCGGGCAGCCAGTGGTCACGCTGCGTGTCCGTGCCGTAGTGCGCCAGTGCGTAGCAGGACATCGTGTGCACGGAGAGCCCGACGCCGACCGACATCCACGCGGCCGCGATCTCCTCCAGGACCTGCAGGTACACCTCGTACGGCACCTCGCCGCCGCCCCAGCGCTCCGCGTACGGCAGGCCGAGCAGCCCGGACTTGCCGAGCAGCCGGAACTGCTCGCGGGGGAAGCGCTCGGCCTCCTCGTACTCCGCGGCGCGCGGCGCGAGTTCGGCACGGGCGATTTCGGTGGCCAGCGCGACGAGGTCTTCGGCCTCCGGGCTGGGCAGCAGGCGTTCCGCGGGCATGTCCCCTCCAGACAGCTGTACTGAAAACAGTACTCTAGGGCAATTTAGAGTACAGTAGCGGTGAGCTGGGGCACACCGGCCGATGAGGGATAGTGGTCCGATGTCCGAAAGCGACGCGCCGAGGGCGCAGGCCTCCGTCCGCGAGGCCCGGCGCCCGACCGCCCGGCAGCGCGCACTGCTCACCCAGCTCGAGACCCTGTTCCTCGCCGAGGGGTTCGCCCAGTTCACGCTCGACGACCTCGCCGCCCGCCTCCGCTGCTCGAAGTCGACGCTCTACACGCTCGCGCCGAGCAAGGAGCAGCTCGCGGTCAAGGTCGTCACGCACTTCTTCAAGGGCGCGGCGGAACGGATCGAGGAGCGCATCTCCGGGATCGACGACGCGCGCAAGCTGATCGGGGAGTACCTCAGCGGGGTCTCGGAGCACCTCGAACGCGCTTCGGCGGCGTTCATGACCGACATCGGCGGCTTCGGACCGGCCCGCGACACCTATCAGCTCAACAGCCGCGTGGCCGCGCGTCGCATCAGGACATTTATTGACAAGGGCGTGGCCGACGGCGTTTTCCGCGACGTCCACGCGCGGCTTGTCGCGGAAATGACCGGGCTGATCATCGAGGGTATCCAGACCGGGGTGCTCGGCGAGCGGACCGCGGTGTCCGACGCCAAGGCGTTCACCGCGCTGTCGGAACTTCTGCTCGGCGGACTGGCGACACAGCGCGATTGACGCGGTATCTTTCGGCGCGTGATTGTGGTTGGTGGAGAGGCGCTCGTCGACCTCGTACCCGGTGCACCGTTGGACTCCACAGTGGACGGTGGGCTGCGCGCGCTGCTGCCGCGGCTCGGCGGTGGTCCATACAACGTCGCGCTCGCGGCCGGGCGCCTCGGCGTTCCTGTCCGGTTTCTGTCCCGTGTTTCCACCGACCGGTTCGGTGCCGCGCTGATCGACCGGCTGCACGCCTCGTCCGTCGGCACCGGCCTCGTGCAGCGCGGTGACGAGCCGACCACCCTCGCGGTCGTCGCGCTCGACGAGCGGGGCTCGGCGCACTACACCTTCTACACCGAGGGCACCGCCGACCGGCTCGTCACCGACCCC
Source organism: Amycolatopsis samaneae (assembly GCF_039541975.1). Lineage (NCBI taxonomy): Bacteria > Bacillati > Actinomycetota > Actinomycetes > Pseudonocardiales > Pseudonocardiaceae > Amycolatopsis > Amycolatopsis samaneae. The sequence goes on along the minus strand of NZ_BAABHG010000006.1, from coordinate 246,287 downwards.
GGCCCGCTGCCGGACGGGGTGACCACGCTCTCCCTCGGCACGCTCGGCATGGTCCTCGAACCCGGCGCGAGCGCGTACGAAGCGGTGCTGCGCCGCGAGGCCGCGCGCGGCGTGCTGACCGTGCTCGACCCGAACATCCGCGAGGCGCTGATCACCGACCCCGCCGCGTATCGGGCGCGCTTCGCTTCGTGGCTGCCGGACGTCCGGCTGCTGAAGATCTCCGACGACGACGCCGCGTGGCTCGCCGAGGGCGCGGACCCGATCGCCGCCGCGAAAACCTGGGTCGAGTCCGGAGTGGACGCCGTCGTGCTGACCCGGGGCGCCGACGGGCTCGTGGTGATCACCGACGCGGGTGAGCTGGCCCACGTGCCGTCCCGCCGGGTGGACGTCGTCGACACCATCGGAGCGGGCGACACCGTGCAGGGCGCGCTGATGGCGTGGCTGAGCACACGCGGGGTGACCCGGTTGCGCGAACTCGGTGCCGCTGAGTGGCACGAAGCACTGGAATTCGCGGCGAAAGCGGCGTCGATCACGGTATCGCGCAGTGGAGCCGAACCGCCGACGGCCGAAGAAATGGCATCCACCGTGTGAACCTTGTCCCAAAGGGGCTGTTACGGGCAACGCATCGGCTGCGCGTTCCCCCCTCCCTCGACTAGCGTAGAGGGGAATTCATACCCCAGCGGGGCGGTGTGCAGCGAGGCGTCAGGTTCTCGCGGTGAATGGCTACCTGTGGAACCTACAGGCGCCGCCGTCCCGTGCCAGATCTGAGAGGGACCTGCATGTCCGACGCGACGACTGCGGGGCAGCCCGGCGACACCGCGACGCTGCGCCTGCCGAGTGGCGAACACGAGTTCAAGGTGGTCCACCCGGTCGAGGGTGCGCCCGGGATCGAGCTGGGGAAGCTGCTGGCGACGACGGGGTACGTCACCTACGACCCCGGTTTCGTCAACACCGGGTCGACCTCCTCGGCCATCACCTACATCGACGGTGACGCGGGCATCCTGCGCTACCGCGGTTACCCGATCGAACAGCTGGCGGGGAAGTCGACGTTCATCGAGGTCTCCTACCTGCTGATCTACGGCGAGCTGCCGACCGAGGCCCAGCTGGCCGAGTTCACCGAGAAGATCCAGCGGCACACGCTGCTGCACGAGGACCTGAAGCTGTTCTTCAACGGCTTCCCGCGCGACGCGCACCCGATGCCGGTGCTCTCTAGCGCCGTGTCCGCGCTGTCGACCTTCTACCAGGACTCGCTCAACCCGTTCGACGAGTCGAACGTCGAGCTGTCCACCATCCGCCTGCTGGCCAAGGTGCCGACCCTGGCGGCCTACGCCTACAAGAAGTCGGTCGGGCAGCCGTTCCTCTACCCGGACAACTCGCTCGGCCTCGTCGAGAACTTCCTCCGGATGACCTTCGGCTTCCCCGCCGAGCCCTACGAGGTCGACCCGGAGGTCGCGAAGGCGCTCGACCTGCTGTTCATCCTGCACGCCGACCACGAGCAGAACTGCTCGACCTCGACCGTGCGGCTCGTCGGCTCCTCCGAGGCGAACCTGTTCGCCTCGATCTCCGCGGGGATCAACGCGCTGTTCGGCCCGCTGCACGGCGGCGCGAACTCCGCGGTGCTCGACATGCTCGAGGGCATCCGCGCGGACGGCGGCGACGTCGGCACGTTCGTGAACCGGGTGAAGAACAAGGAACAGGGCGTCCGGCTCATGGGCTTCGGGCACCGGGTCTACAAGAACTACGACCCGCGCGCGAAGATCATCAAGGCCACCGCGGACGACATCCTGTCCAAGCTCAAGGGCGGCGACCAGCTCCTCGACATCGCGAAGAAGCTCGAAGAGACCGCGCTTTCCGACGACTACTTCGTCTCGCGGAAGCTGTACCCGAACGTGGACTTCTACACCGGTCTCATCTACCGGGCGCTCGGGTTCCCGACGAAGTTCTTCACCGTGCTGTTCGCGCTCGGCCGGCTGCCCGGCTGGATCGCGCACTGGCGCGAGATGATCCAGGACCCGCAGACGAAGATCGGGCGTCCGCGGCAGATCTACACCGGCCACGCGTCGCGCGACTACACGCCGATCTCCGAGCGGTGATCCAGCGCTTCGTCGCGTAGTACTTCTCGAAGGCCATCCCGGGCTCCGCGCCGCCGGGGTGGCCTTCGTCGTGTTCCGAGCCCCGGTGGGCGCATTCGCGGCGCCGTGACCGGTCCGCGTGAGTCACACCAGCCACAGTGGACACATCCGCGCACCGTGGTCACCCAGGTCCGTGGGGGCCTCCTTGAGGGACCCTAGGTCCCTCAAGGAGGCCCCCACGGACCGCTGAAGGGCCGGTAAGGAGAGAACTCAGCCGCGCAGGGCTTCGGTGAGTTTGATGCGGCTGCCCAGCCGCAGGACGCTGTTGCCGTAGATCTTCCCGCCGAGCCAGGTGAGCAGCGCGACGAGCGCGCCGGTCAGTACCAGCGAGGCCACGATCTCCCAGCTCGCCGCCGCGCCGGTCGAGATCCGGGCTGGCATCAGGATCGGCGAGAACAGCGGCACCAGCGAAAGCACCTTCGTCGCTGTCCCGTCCGGCGACTGGATCAGCAGGTTGAACCCGACGATGAAGCCGATGATCAGCACCATGTTCACCGGCCCGACCACCGACTGCGTGTCCTCCTGCCGGGAGACCAGCGACCCCATCGCGCCGTAAATGGTGGCGTACAACAGGAATCCGAGCAGATACCAGACCAGGCCCCACACCAGCGCGCCGGTGGCGAACCCGGCCAGCGTGAACACCCCGGTCGCCGACGCCACCGCCGCGCCGACCACCGCCAGGATCGCCAGCTGGGTCAGTCCGACCAGGCCGAGCCCGAGCACCTTGCCCATCAGCAACTGCCACGGCCGCACGCTGGAGAGCAGGATCTCCACGACCCGGCTGGACTTCTCCTCCACGACCCCCTGGGCCACCAGCACCCCGTAGGTCACGATGCTCATGTAGAGCAGCCCCACCACGACCAGGCCGATGACGAGCCGCTTGTCGCTGTCGGGATCCTTCGGCTTGATCGCGTCGACACCGACCGAGACCGCCGACACCTCGCGCATCACCTGCGCCGGATCGAGGCCCTTCTCCGCCAGTGTCGCGTCCAGCACCTGCTGCCGGGCGACCTGGTCGAGCACCGCGCGCAACTTGGAGTCCAAAGTGGACTTCACGAGGACCTTGAGCTCCGAAGCGCTCCCGGACACCAGCGCGTCGAAGTCGCCCTTGTCGACCTTTTCCCTGCCCTCGGCCGCATTGGGCACCGCGACGGTTTTGATCGTCTGGCCCGTCTGCGCACCGGCGGCCTGGAGCTGCTGCGCGACCCCCATCGACTGACCGGTCAGCCCCACGGTGCTCGTGCTCTTCGAACCGGCCAAGAACGCCTGGAACGTGACGACACCGATGAGCACCAACAGCATCACCGCCGTGCCCACCACGAACGACCGTGTCCGCAGCCGGGTGTTCAGTTCCCGCTTCATGACGAGCCAGACCGCCCGTCGCGCGCTGAGCGTCTTCACGCCGTTTCCCCCTCGGCTCGCGGCTGCTCGGCGACCGCGTCGCGGAACAGTTCGGTCAGTGTCCGCCGTTGCCTGCTGAACTCGGTGACCGGGCCGGTGGCCAGCGCCGCGGCGAGCACGGCCTGGTCGTCGGCGCTCGGCGCCAGGTCGAGAACGCTTGTCGGGCCGTGGTTTTCCAGCACCCGCACGCCGGGCAGCGCGGCCGCCCACCCCGGCGGCGCCGACGGCGCGGTCACCACCAGCTTGCTGCCCGCGCGTCCGGTCAGCTCGGCCACCGGTCCCGTCGCGACCATCCGTCCACTTCGGATGATCCCGACCCGGTCGCACAGCCGCTCCACCAGATCGAGCTGGTGACTGGAGAACACCACCGGCACCCCGGTCGCCGCCTTCTCCCGCAGCACCGCGCTCATCACGTCGACCGCGATCGGGTCCAGCCCGGAGAACGGCTCGTCGAGCACGAGCACCCCCGGATCGTGCACCAGCGCGGCCGCGAGCTGAACCCGTTGCTGGTTACCGAGACTCAGCTTCTGGACCTCGTCCCTGCGCCGCTCGGAAAGCCCGAGCCGCGCGATCCAGTTCTCCGCGTTGCGATGCGCCTCGTTCGCGCTCAGCCCGTGCAGCTCGGCCAGATAGACGAGCTGGTCGAGCACCTTCATCTTCGGGTACAGGCCGCGTTCCTCCGGCATGTATCCGATGTGCGTACGGGCCTCGTGCGTGATCGGCTTCCCGTCGAAGCGGACCTCGCCCGCGTCCGCGGCCAGTACTCCCAGCGCGATCCGCATCGTCGTGGTCTTGCCGGCGCCGTTGCTGCCGACGAATCCGAACAGCTCGCCCGCGCGGACGTCGAAGCTCACGCCGTCCAGCGCGACCTTCGCGCCGTACCGCTTGGAAATCCCGTCGATCTCCAGTGACTTGTCACCCATCCCCGTTCCCCTCCTCCAGAAAATCCTCGGGGTCGTCGTCCGGCAGTGACCAGCCGAGCACCACCGTCGACACCGTGCTCCCGGTGACGAGCAGCGCCGCGAGCATCATCGCGCCCCGTATCCCGCTGTCGTGCTGCGGCGAGATCGCCAACCCGTAGAACATCGCCACGGTCATCAGGAATGACAGCGTCAGGAAGGCGATGAACGTGATCCGGTGCCGCCAGTCGCGTTCGCGCTCGTCGAGCAGCCGGGAGAAACCACTGCTGATCCGGCCGGTGAGGATCCGCAGCAGGACGAACCCGACGGCGCCGATGGCGAATCCGCCGAACCAGGTGCCCAGCGAAAACCACGGGGCGGCGAGCTTGAAACTCGCCGCGCTCGTGATGAGCACCAGGTCGCCGAGCAGCACCACCGCCACCAGTTGCCTGCGCCGCCGCCGCGTCCGCCAGGTCGGCAGCTTCCGTGCCCGGCGCGTCTCCTGCTCGTCCAGTTTGTCCAGTTGCCTTTCCCAATAGGCGGCGAGGCGGCCTGGTTTTCCGGTCATGCTCCCCCCTCGCGATAGACCTGAGTGGACAGTGGCGCGAACGGCTCGCGGCTGAACACCGCCTCCACCGGGAGGCCGAACACCGCGCAGATCCGGAACGCCAGGTCCAGGCTCGGGTAGTGATCGCCGCGTTCGAGCGCACCGATGGTCTGTGGGTTGACCTCGACCGCCGCCGCGAGCGCGGCCCTGCTCAGCCCGCGCTCCGCCCGAAGCACGGGAAGCCGGTTGTAGATCGGCAGCTCTTTGCCGCGTCGCACCGGACTCATAGAACGTACTGTTGCAAAAACCCAACGAGTCGTCAAGTTGTTCGCGCTGGGTGTTGCATCGATCGCAGCCGAAGATGCACGGGAAAGTGCCTGTGCAGGCGAGGGAGGATATGCGGGAACCCCCGAACGGGGGCCCCGGAGATCAGGGGCGCAGCGACGCGTCGAGCACGTGCGCGAATTCCGCCATGAGGGCGGTTTCTTCGATGTCGGTCGTGGCGGGCCGCAGCGAGAACGCGAAGGACTGGACCAGCAGCAGCACCGACCGTGCCTGGGCGGCGACGTTGGCCCTGCGGATCGAGCCGTCGCGATGACCGGCGGCGAGCAGCTGGTGGACCACCTTCTCGGCGAACCGCTGGGTCCGGCCCAGCCGTTCGACGATGTAGGGCAGCAACAGCTCGGGATCGACGTCGAGCAGGGTGCGGAACAGCGGATCACCAGCCAGGGAACGGATTCCGCTGGCGGCGATGAGCACCAGCCGTTCCCTGCTGTGCCGCGCACCGGCGCCCTGATCGCTGGCGTGCCGCAGCAACCCGCCGAACTCGCGGGTCATCAACGCGCTGAGCACACTGCGAACGTCGGGGAAGCGCCGGTAGACGGTCATCCGGCTGACACCGGCGGTCCTGGCGATCTCGGCGAGCGTGGTGCGGCGCACCCCGACGGCGAGCACGCACTGGCGCGCCGCGTCCATGAGTACGTCGTCGGGAACTCTCGTCGCCGCCTGCCGGTTGCGGGTGTCCGCCAGAGCGGAGGGGGCACTCGGCATGATGTGACGATTCACCTCCAGAAACAACACATAGTCGTGCACAACTGGTAAGCCACCGGAATCGCCGGGCGCGGGGTCGGGGAGAAAGGGCCACCGCGGCGAGGCGGGGGAAGATGGCTCGGCCAGGGTATCGGTTCAGCCGCTCCGTGGAACGTGAACCTTGTTTTGTTGGAAAGAATTGCTGAGCGTCGTAGTGCTGTGACTCAGCGCTCTGTGGTGTCAGTACCCCGTGACTTCAGGGCAAAACAACGCAGGGCACACCGTGTCCCGTCGCCGCGACGCCGTCCAGTGCGGCCGCCCGCGCCTGTGTCACCTCGGCGATCCGGACCGGCGAGCCGTTGACCAGCAACGGAAAGCGGATTCCGGCAGCGCCGACGTAGGCGAGTACCTCGGCGGGGCGTGCGCCGTCTTCCAAGGTGATGTCCGGGTTTGTCAGCCGTGCCAGGTGATAGCGCTCGCCGCGGCCTTCGCATATATCGAGAATCGCGAGTTGTTCCGGTGTCACGAACCAGACCGCGTGCTCTTCGACGACACCGCGCATCGCGGTGAGGGTGGCCGGGCGCTGGCCGTCCCGTTTCCGCAGTCCGGACGCCCACACCGCGGCCAGTCCGGCACACCGGGCCCGCACCACCACGACCGGCCCGCGCAGGCCCAGTTCCTCGCGCAGCCAGGTGATTTTCGACGGGCAGGCGTTGGAGCCGTAGGCCAGCACCGCCTGCCGGTCCCGCCAGCCGGCCGGCGCCGTGTCGAGTGGACGACCCGCGGCGTCCGAATGGACGAACGAACATCCCGGCCGCGCCCCAGGATAGGGGTGGGCCGGGTACTCGTCGTCGGTGAAGAGGATCAGAACGTCACCACGCTGCGCAGCACTTCGCCGCGGTGCATCCGGCCGAACGCCGCCTCGACGTCGTTCACCCCGATACGTTCGGTGACGAACTTGTCCAGTGGCAGCCTGCCCTGCAGGTAGAGGTCCACCAGCATCGGGAAGTCCCGCGACGGCAGGCAGTCGCCGTACCAGGAGGACTTGAGCGAGCCGCCACGGGAGAAGAAGTCGATGAGCGGCAGATCGTCGAGACGCATTTCCGGCGTCGGGACCCCGACCAGCACGACCGTCCCGGCCAGATCGCGGCCGTAGAAGGCCTGGCGCCAGGTCTCCGGCCTGCCCACCGCGTCGATCACCACGTCCGCGCCGAACGAGCCGGTGGCCTCCCGGATGGTCTCGACCACTTCGGCCTCGGCCAGGCCCTTGCTGTTGAGCAGGTGGGTCGCGCCGAACTCCTGTGCCCAGGTGAGCTTGCGGTCGTCCGTGTCGATCGCGACGATCGTCGTCGCGCCCGCGAGCTTCGCCCCGGCGATCGCGGCGTTCCCGACCCCGCCACAGCCGATCACGGCCACCGAGTCGCCCCGGCCCACCGCGCCGGTGTTGAGCGCGGCGCCGAGCCCGGCCATCACACCGCAGCCCAGCAGGCCGGCGACCGCGGGCTCCGCGGCGGGAGCGACCTTCGTGCACTGTCCACTGTGGACCAGCGTCTTCTCCAGGAACGCGCCGATCCCGAGCGCCGGGCTGAGCTTCGTGCCGTCGGACAGCGTCATCGGCCGGCTGGCGTTGAAGGTCGAGAAGCAGTACCAGGGCTTTCCGCGGCGACAGGCCCGGCAGCTCCCGCAGACGGCCCGCCAGTTCAGGACGACGTAGTCGCCGGGTTCGAGGTCGGTGACCCCGGCGCCGACCCGCTCGACGACACCGGCGGCCTCGTGTCCGAGCAGGAACGGGAACTCGTCGTTGATCCCGCCCTCGCGGTAGTGCAGGTCGGTGTGGCACACCCCGCACGCCTGCACCGAGACGACCGCTTCGCCGGGGCCCGGATCGGGGACGAGCACGGTCTCCACCGTGACCGGCTCACCCTTCGCGCGCGCGACGACGCCCTGGACCTCGTACGGCATGCCTCGACCACCTTCCGGCTGCGGTGCTGGTACCCGCAGCTTGCCACGGAAGCCGGGGCCATGGCGACTCGCGCATGGGTGCGCGGGCGGCGCCGCTGGTCAGGCCGGGGTGAGGAGGTAGACGACACCGCCGGGGCCGCTCGCGACCCCGCCGTCGGCGGTGTGCCGCTTGGTGCGCTGCCAGATCTTTTCGAACTGGTCGCGCTTGTAGACGGTCCGGACGTTGTCGTTGCTGTTGGACGCCGGGTCGTTGACGATGACGTCCCCGTGCTCGGTGAACCCGATGACGACCATGATGTGCCCGGCGGTGCCGTACCCGGCGCCGTCGAGCTCGTCGGCCTCGAACGACTGCGACGTGATCACCGGGATGCCGCGGGCGATGTAGTTCTCCAGCTCGGTGAGCGAGTGCAGCCGGGTGATGTGCCCGCGCAGCCCGAACGTCGCGGCGTAGGCGCTGTTGAACGGCCAGTTCCCGGTGCCCTCGTAGGCGTAGTCGTAGGTGTAGCGCGCCGCGTAGGCCACGGACGGGTCGACGTAGCCCGCCGGGATCCAGGCCATGTCGGCGGCTTTGGGACGCCTGCCCCAGTACTCGGCGACCATCTCGGTCGAGGTCGGGCTGCACCAGTTCTCCCCGCCGCCACCGTACTGCGGGAACTGTCCTTTGTGGAGGTTCTGTGCGTACGGCGGCACGTCCAGCTCGATCCCGGTCGCCCGGCCCGGTTTCGTGGTGCGGACGTCGAAGCGGTCGGGCACCGCGGAGGTCATCGCGCCCAGCGACGTCACCACCGGGGTGACACGCGAACCGGCCTCGCGGTACAGCGTGACCCGCAGCCGGAACGACCGCAGCGTGACACCGCTCTTCGTGCCGAGGGTGTCGACGTCCACGCTCGCGTTCGCGTCGTCCTGGCCGTTGACGCTGGTCCGCTGGATGTCGCCGTCCCCGCTCGCCCAGCGCCCCAGCACGTACCAGGCGGTCTCGGCGCCGGTCGCGGTCCGGCCGCTGGCCTCGATCTGCAGCCACGTCTTCTCGGGCGTCCTCGCGTTCCACGAGGCGATCAGCTGGGTCGCGTCGAAGCCCTGGCTGTACCTCGGCGAGGTCCAGGTGCCGTACTCGTAGGTCCGGGTGGTGCCCAGCGCGGGCTCGGTGTGCTGGATCGTGCCCGCCGGACGGGTGATGCGCAGCCCGTCGTGCCCGGCGCCGACCCCGGCCGTCTCACCGTGGGAGAAGCCGTGCCTTGCCGACCATTCGTGGTAGTCGATCGCCTCGTCGTCCCCGGGCCGTCCGGGCTGGGCCCCGGCGACCTGCGTGGTTACCGCGGTCAGCATGACGATGGACAGTAGCGTGAACAACCCGCGCACCCGCATTCCGGCTCCAACCTTCCGCACCCACCCAGTAGCGAGAGATTTTCGCCGGTCGGGACCGGACTGTAAACAGTTGGCTACAAGACGGCCTGCGTCTGTGTCGTTTTCGCGACCAGCTTGCCCGCGTCGTCGTGGATCTCCGTCTCCACCACCACGAACCTCCGGCCCGCGTGCAGCGGCCTCGACGACGCGACCGCGTACCCCGAACGGACGGCACGCAGGAAGTTCGTCTTCGACTCGACGGTCGTCGTGCCCTGCGCGCCCTCGGGCAGGTTGAGGAACGCGCACACCGCGCCCGTCGCGTCGGCCAGCGCCATCAGCGCGCCCCCGTGCAACACGCCGCCGAGCGTGCACAGGTCGTCGGCGTGCTCGAGCCTGCTGCGGACCAGTTCGGGGCCGTGCTCCAGCACCTCGACGCCGAGCCGCTCGGAGAACGGCATGGTCCGGTGGAACAGCTGCGTGCCTTCGAGGTCGATCATGCCGTGAAGCCTGCCTCATCCGGACGCGCGACGTCGATTACCCCGGAGGTAACTGCCAGCGTTTCTGGAGTCGCAGCGCCCGCGCCAGATCGGACTCCGCGCCGGGCAGCGCGCGGTACAACTCCATGACCTCGGCGATCGTCGCGAGGGCTCGTTCGCGCTGCCCGAGATCGTGGTGACTGAGCGCGAGGTTGTGGAGGCTGCTCGCCAGGCCGGGCCGGTACCGGGCAGGGTGCTTCGCGGCGAGTGCGCGCCGGATCTCGACGGCTTCGCTGACCGAAGCGAGCGCCTCGTCGTAAAGCCGGAGCGCGGCTTGGTGGTTGGAGAGGCTGTGCAGATTCGTGGCGAGATCAGGCAGGAGGAGGTCCGCTCGGTTCGCGGCGAGGTCTCGCTGGATCCGGACGGCTTCGGCAGCGGCGGAGACCGCTTCGTCGTGATCGCCGAGCGCGGCATGGCGGTTCGCGAGCCGGGCGAGACTGCCCGCCAGGTCGGGCAGGTAGGGGACTGGGCGTTGCGCGACGAGCTCCTGTCGAATCTGGACGGCTTCACTGATCGAGCCGAGCGCGTCCTCCCAGCGGCCGACGTCGGCTTGGCAGCCGGACAGGTTGTGCAGGTACGCGGCGAGGCCGGGGAGGTGGGTGTCGGGTCGTTGTCCGGCGAGTTCGCGCTGGATCCGGACGACTTCGGTAATGGTGGCCAGTGCTTCTTCGTGGTGGCCGAGGTTTGCTTGACGGTTGGCGAGGCCGCCGAGGCTGAGAGCGAGGTTGGGCAGGTGAGCGTCGGGTCGTTGTCCGGCGAGCTTTCGCCAAATGTGGACGGCCTCGGTGGCACTGGCGAGCGCGTCGTCGTGGTGGCCGAGTTTCGCTTGGCGGTTGGCGAGATTGTGCAGACTGAGACTCAGGTCGGGAAGGTGTGTGTCGGGGCGTTGTCCGGCGAGTCGTCGTCGGATGTGGACGGCTTCGGTGGCGGTGACGAGTGCTTCTTCGCGCTGTCCCAGGTCGGCCTGGCGGTTGGCGAGGTTGTTGAGGCTGAGGCTCAGACCGGGCAGGTGGACATCCGGACGTTCTCGGGCGAGCTTTCGCCGGATGCGGACGGCTTCGGCGACGGCTTCGAGTGCTTCTTCCCGCCGGCCGAGGTCGGACTGGCTGGTGGACAGGGTGGTCAGGTACCTGGCCAGGTCGGGCAGCGAGACGTCCGGCTTGGCGTTGGCGAGTTCCCGCTGGATGTGGACGGCTTCGGTGGCGCTGGCAAGCGCTTCTTCCCATTGCCCGAGCGCGGCTTGGCGGTTGGCCAGGTTGTTGAGGCTGCGGCCGAGGTCGGGCAGGTAGGCGACAGGTCGTTCGGCGGCGAGCTTGCGCCGGGTTCGGACGGCTTCGGCCACGGAGGCCAACGCGTCTTCCGAGTGGCCGAGGTCGGCTTGGTGGTTGGACAGCATGGTCAGGCTCGCGGCGAGCCCAGGGAGGTGTGCATCGGGTCCGGTGGTCGCGAGTTCTCGCTGGATATCGATGGCTTCGGTGCTGGTGGTGAGCGCTTCTTCCAACTGCCCGAGCGCGGCTTGACGGTTGGCGAGGTTGTGCAGGCTGACGCTGAGGCTGGGCAGGTGGGTACCGGGTTGTTGTTCGGCGAGTTTTCGCCGGATTCGGACGGCTTCGGCGACGCTCTCCAGTGCCTGCTCAGGCTGTCCGATATCGGCCTGGCGGTTGGACAGCGTGGTCAGGCCCGCGGCGAGGTCCGAGAGGAGCGCCCCCGGCCGCTGGCTCAGTCGACGCCGAATCTCCACTGATTCGGTGATGCTGGCGAAACCCGCCTCCGGGTTCCCGGCTTCGGCCTGCCGGTTGGAGAGAGCGAGCAGGCTACGCGCGAGCCCGGGGAGGTGATCGCCAGGGCGCTCTTCGGCGAGTTTTCGCTGGATCCGCACAGCCTCGGTGATCGCGGTCAGGCCCTCCTCCCCACGGCCGACGACGCTCAGCCGGTTGGCGAGGTCGGTGAGGGCGGCCGCGAGCCGTGCCCGATCTCCGTCCGATTCCTGCGACTCCCGGCGCCGTGTCACAATCCTCTGTCCTAAGTAGACTTTGAGATCGGCGAGCACGTGGCTCTGGCCGGGAAGCGCCGCGTCGAGGCGGGAAAGCCAGGAGAGCTTGGCTCCGGGATCGCCTGCCAGCCGATCGAGCGCGGTCACCAGCGGCGCCGGTGCCTCCACCCGGGTGGCGACCCCGATGGCGGGTACCGCGAGCGTTTCGGCGTGCCGCAGGCAGAACGCGGTCAGCCAGGTCGCGACCGCGTCGGCGAACACCCGGTGCGCGGCCGCCCGCACGCAGACGGTCAGCAGATCCGCCGCCTCCGCTGCCCGGAGCCCTGGGGCGAGGGAATCGAGCAAGCGGGAACGGTCGAGGATCAGCCGTCCGACCAGTCTCTCGGCGAGCCGATCCGGCTGCAGGTAGGCGAAAGCCGTTTCGCCGTCGGACGGGTAGAGGTCGGCCAGCCAGGCACGGACGGTGTCGCGGCGATCCAGTGGCTGATCGGCGAGGCCCGGGATCAGCGACAGGAACTTGTCGGCGTCCTCGTGCCTTGGCGGGCCGATCAGGGCGGCCGCGGTGATCGCGTCGGTCAACGTCGCCAGGCTCAGGCCGGGCAGCAGGCCGTGGGCGCGGGCGGTGTTCTCCCAGTACCGGCGTTCGTGATCGAGTAGCCGGTCTTCCGGGCCGCGCGGCGAGGTGGTCGCGTCCGGGCTCGCGGCGTCGAGCAGGTCCGACAGCGCGGTCATCTGGACTGACAGGACCGTCTCGTCGGCGGACGTCGCAGGCGGGGAACATTCGGCGGCGGCCGAGGTCCAGTCCACGCCGCCGAAGTTCGGCGCGGGAGTGAGCGCGGCGGCGAACGCGTCCACCGCCGCGCGGTACATGTCCTCCTGACCGGACGCGGTGGCGTCGAGCACCGGCAGTTCCCGCACCGGCGCGACGTCGACCAGATCCCCGGCGAGGTCGTTCCCGCTCGCCAGCCGCTGCCACCACGACCCCGCCGTCCTGGCCAGCGCGATGATCTTCACCGGGGTCGGCGACCGGCGGCGAGTCACGACGTCGAGCAGCGCGTTTACCTGCTCGACGCGGGTTTCGGCGTAGTCGACGACCACCAGGAGCGGGACGACGGTGTCCGCGAGGACGCCGAGATCCGAAGCGGCGGAGTCCAGCCACAGCGTGGTCCGGCCAAGGCGGGCGGCGAACTCGTGCACCAGGCGGGTCTTCCCCTGCCCGCCGGGGCCGTGCAGCAGCCACAGACCGGGGCCCGGCGATTCCGCCCAGTCCCGGAGATCGCCGAGCAGTTCTTCCCTGCCCCGAAAGGGAACCACGGCGCGACGTGCGGGAAGCAGCCCGGCCGGTGACGTGATCGCCCCGCCCGTCCTGGCCCGTGCCTGCGGATCGGCCAGCTCCCGCAGCTCGATCGCCTCGGAAGAAACGCTTCCGAGGAGCGCGGCGAACGCGGGATCCCGGAGCAGCACGTACATCGGGACGGCTTCGAGCGCGGAATGCCCCCGCCCGGCCGGATCCGTCGCGATGACCCCGGTGACCAGCTCACCGCAGCACATCGCCGCGCCCGAGAGACCACCCCACGGCGACGTGCCGGGACCCGTCGCCTCGGGCGGGTGCGGGTCGAGGTTCAGCACGTACCGGTCGCCGACCATCCGGTCACCGGCGTTGAACGTCCCGGACACCTGCGCCACCTCGGCCGGCCGCCCCGCGCGCTGCACCAGCTCGGGCGAACCCCAAGTGACACAAGGGATTCCGGTCCGGTGCGTGACCGTGTGGCCGAACGCGACGACGCCGGGCGGCGGTGTCCAGGCCGCGTCGTCCACCTCGACCAGCGCCGCGTCGTCCCGGCCACCCGGCGTGCCGCACCACCGCACCCGCCCGGCGAACTGACCGGCACGGCCCGGCCGGAACACCGTCACCGGCTCGCCCGGCGCGCGCACGACATGGGCCGAGGTCAGCACCAGCCGCGGCGCGACGACGTAGCCCGAGCCGGGGCCACCGGGACCGGTGACCGCGACGACGCGTGCCCATTCCACAGGGGAATCCTCAGCGGCCCACGTGGTCCGACACGTCACCCGGCCCGGCCGGGCGGTCCGCCGATCCGGCGACGACCACGTCGCCCCCGCCCGGCAGGCGAGGGGTCACCGTCAGCTTCACCTTGTGCGTCCGCCCGCGCACCACGCCGGCCTCGACGTCGGCGGAGACCACCCACGCCTTGAACCCCGCCTTCGCCTTGGCGTCCTTGCGCAGCTCGACGGCGAATTCCAGTTCGATCGGCCCGACCACGAACTCGACGTCCGCGCCCGCCCCGCGCGTCGCCGCGGTCAGCAGTTCTTCCCGCACACCCGCGACGGCCTCAGCCAGCTCGATGTCCATGCCTCACTTTGGCACAGCGGAGGCTCAGGCGAGCGGATTGGGCAGCAGCAGCTCGGTGTTGTGGTCCGCGTCGGTGCCGACCCGGCCCGGCACGGTCTGGATGTCGTTGTAGGACAGTTCCCGGTACAGCGAGGCCAGCGCGTCCGCGCCGTGGTCGCCGTAGTCCGCCGCGTACGGGGACTCGGCCTCGATCAGGGTGGTGAACAGCGACAGCGTCCCGTCGGCGTTGTCGGCGACCTCGATGACGCGGGCGTGCTGCGGGAAGTCGATGTGCGACGCGGTGTTGATCTCCCAGAAGCTCTGCGCGGGTGTCCTGCCGCGGTGCGGGGTGATCTTGTTCTCGTGCGTGTGCCCGTTGACCCAGGCCAGCACGTTCGGGAAGCGGTTGAGGAGGCCGACGAAGGTGTCGCCGTTCAGCCGCAGTTCCAGCGGGTGCCGCCGGTCCGGCAGCAGGTTGCCCATGGACGTGCTGGTGTGGTGGCTGAACAGGATGAACAGCTCGTCGGTGACGTGCTGGGCGACCCGGTTGCCGAAGAAGTCGTAGTAGGTCGAGCTGCCGCGCTTGAGGGTCGACTCCACCCAGCTGAACTGGCCCAGCCCGATCGACCCGTCCGCGAAACCGCCCAGCGTCGTGGTGTCGAGGCTGATTCCGGTGATGCCCGGCGCGATGCGGAACGTGTAGTAGACGTTCCGGCCGTCGGCGTTGTGCTCGCCGAACCCGTGGCCGACCGGACCCGGGCCGGTGTGCGCGGGATCGAGGTGCGCGCGGACGAACTCCGCGGTGGTGAAGGGTCGGCGCCGTTCGTCCGGGGTGATCTCGCGGATCGTGCCCGAGCCGCCGGACAACTCGCTGACCGGGACCGCCGAGCCGGGCTTCGCGAGCGCCGCCGCGAGCTTCCTGGCGGTGCTCTCGTCCTTCCCGATCACCTTGTATTTGCCGGTGTACCAGGCTTCCATCCCGGGGAACTCCGGCAGTGTGCCCACGATGCTGTCGTCGTGGTTGCCGAAGGTGCAGTACCACGGGACGTCGAGCCCGGCCGCGCCGAACGTGCTCCCCGCCGCTTCGAGCAGGCCGGGGAGCTGGGGGAAGCCCTTCTTCGAATAGGCGTCGTCGAGCGGGATCCCAGGGTTCCAGTACTGCTTGTTGCCGGAGCTCTGGACGCCTTCGTAGCGGTGCGGATCGCCGGAACTCTGGGTCACCGAGCCGCCGTTGAGGAGCGTGAGGAACCAGTCGAGTTCGAGCTGTTCGTGGTTGTCGGTGTTGTCGCCGGTGGTCACCACGAGGTCGAACGCGCGCCCGGTGAACGGCCCGGCCGCCAGGCTGTTCACGCGCCGCACCAGCGCGTTGGTGCCGACGGCGCCGAGTGTCTCCTGTGGACGGTGCGCGCCGCCGGCCAGCGCGTGCAGGTACTCGAACCGGGCCGGGCTTTCGGTGTCGGTGATGTGCAGGTCGGTGAACTGCACGAACGAGCTCAGCGCGCGGCGCCGGTCGTCGCGGCCCGGTTTCGCCGCGGCCAGTTCGTCGCGGACCTTGAGCGGCCAGCCGGGACCCGCGGTGAGCCGGGTGTAGCCGGGGCCGGTGCGGACCGGGGCGGCGGCGGATTCGAGGGTGGTGCCCGCGGTGGACACCGAGCGGGTGCCGGTCAGCCGGAGCGCGCGGTCGAGCGCGTTCGAGGTGGGCGTGCACAACAGCAGCCCGAGGCCGGTGACGCCCGCCGTGGTGAACGCGCGCCTGGTCAGTTCGGCCATTTCGTGCTCCCTGCTGCTGCCTGTGGTCCGGGCCGATGTGCACGGTGCCGCATGAGGTTAGCGGGCCGGTGAACAGCGGGGAAGAGAAACACGAAGAATTCTCGCGTTCGGCGTAACGGGTGGTCGAGCGCCACATTGAGGTTTTCTCAGTAGCGGTTGGGGGTGTGCTGGTGTCACGAATGTCGCATTGGCGACGTTCAGCGTCGCGAATGTCGCATTCGTGACATCGTCTCAGCCGAAGCCCGCGTCCCGAGCGGAGCGTCGGGGACAGCGAGTGATGCTGGTGGCCTTGCGTGGGGCACGCGGGGTGCTGAAGGACGCTTTCAGTGCGTTGGGCGCGCTGAAGGACGCCTTCAGTGCACTGAGCGCACCGAAGGCGTCCTTCAGCACACCCCGGGTGCCAGAACCCACCACTCCCAGTGAGAAAACCTCAATGTGGCATTGGGTGCGTTGGACGCAGCGAATGTGGCGTTCGGTGCGTTGGACGCACCGAACGCCACATTGGGGCGCATGACCAAGCTTGCGAGCGTTCCGGGTTAGAACTCAGGCTCGCAGCTGGAACCGATCGGAACGTTCACGAGTGCTTCCGGCGACGGTGTTCGAGGCCGTCGAGGACGACGTCGATGCCCAGCTCGAACAGGTCCTCTGTGGACAGCCGGGCGAACGCGGGGCCGAGGCCGTACAGGTTCGGGTGGACCTCGGGGTCGATCGCGGCCGCGATGGTTTCCGTTGCGGCCACGGGATTTTCGGAGACCGGCGGGAGCTGCTCGACCGAGGCGAGCACGTGCGCGGCGAGCAGCCGGGCGATCCCGGCGGTTTCGTCGGCGGAGAAACCGGCGCCGCGCAGGATGCGCGCGGTCGTTTCGATGTGGCCCAGCCGGTGCGGCCCGATCGGCGGGCGCTCGCGGAGCAGGGCCGCGGCGTCGCGATGCCGCAGCAGCAGCGCGCGGAACTGCCGGAGCCCGCTCGCCAGCTGCGCACGCCACGGCAGCGTTTCGTCGATCTCGAACGCGTCCGCGCAGACGGCCTCCGCGAGCAGGTCGAGCAACTGCCCCTTGTCCCGGACGTGCCAGTACAGCGTCGGCGAGCTGATCCCGAGCCGGGCTGCCAGCTTGCGCGTGCTGAGCCCGGCCAGCCCGACCTCGTCGAGCAGGCTCAGCGCGGCCTCGGTGATCTGCTCGCGGTCGAGCGTGCCCTTGCGTGCCACCCCTGGGACTCTACCAGTGATAGAGTCGTCTCTATCACTGGTAGAGATCCAGGGGGGGATCATGGCCATCATCAGGGAAAAGCAGGGGGTCTGGACGCCGGGGCTGCGCCGAACGGTCGCGGTGTGCTCACTGGTGTTCGCGATCGGTACGGCGCTGCAGAACTTCGTGATCATCGACCCGCGCATGATCGAGCTGGCCATGCGGCTGGCGGGCCGGACACCGGCCGAGGCTGCGGCCGAAGCGCCGGGGTTCCTCACCACGCTGCGGCTGGTGGGGAACCTCTACCTGGCCGGAAATCTGCTCGGTCTCCTGGCGCTGTGGCCCCGTGCCCGGATTTTCTGGGTGACGCTGGTCGTCAACGTCACCCAGGCCGCGGGCGTGTTCGCGATCCCGCCCGCGGTCTTCGGCGCGTCGCTGGAGTTGTACGGCCCGGCCGGGCTCCTGCCGTCGTTGCTCACCGACGGCGGCGCGCTGGTGCTGTCGATCGTGTTGCTCGTCCGCTGGGTCAGCGGAAGGAAAGCGACGCGATCCGTTCCGGGTGATCAGGGGAGTACGTGTAGATGATGGAACCCTGCGTCGCTCCGGGGGCGACGTCGATCTTCCACGGCCGGAGCCGATCGATGTGGAAGTCGACCTCGTTGCTCCACTTGTAGTCGAACTTGTCGCCCTCGGGAAGCGATTCGCCCGCCTGCCAGATGCCGTGCACGATGATGTAGTCGACCGGGCAGTTGACCCGGATCTGGCTGGCCCCGGCGGGGATGTCGAACGACATGCTGCGCTGCGTTCCGGCCGGTAGTTGCATGTTCCACTCCTCGTCGTTCATGAACGCGGACGAACCTCCACCGGGGGTGAAGGGGATCGGGCGCAGGATCAGGACCCGGTCGGTCTGGATCCCCCCGACGTAGGGCTGATAGTTGTTGTCCTGCCAGCCGTTGATGAAGTTGCGGGCCACTTCCCACGCGCCGCACTGGATGAAGTAGTCGACGTGGCCGCGCGCGGCGTCCATCGCGTCCGCGAATCCGTAGGCGCCGACGCGGCCACGGCCCAGCACGCTCACCGCGCCGTCCAGATAGGCCCGCCACAACGCGGCCGTGATGAGCGGGTGGCCGGGCGCGTTGAACCACCGGTCGGCGCAGAAGAAGATGACACCGGGAAAACCGAGGTAGTTGCATCCCGCGAGCGCGCGCCGGGCGTTCTCCGCGCCCTGCGCGTACCCGCCCATGGCGTCGTCCTTGTCGACCTCGAAGTACATCGCGATGCCGAGTCCGGAGTTGAGGTGGTCGCGGTATTCGGCCGCGTTGGTGTGCTTGATGTCGAGCAGGTTGGGCGCGTCGATGTAGCGGATGACACCGGTCGCGGTCTCGCCGTTCGAGCCGACCCGTGCCGATTTTATCGTGCCGGCGGCGAGTTTCGCGGAGCTGTAGTCGATCCACCAGATGGCCATGGCGTTCCCCCTCGAACGGGCCCCGCTTCTCGATCGACAGTCGCGGAGCGGTCATGGACCTGTCGTGCCCTTGTCGCTCGCCCGTATTCCATGATGAGCGAACAGGGTCACACTTGTTAATGCCCGATCGTGCCGCCATTCGGGCTAATCACGGTGGTCGCTAGGAGTTACTACCCTTTCAGGCCGGATTCGGTGACCCCGCGCACCAGGTAGCGTTGAAGGAAGGCGAACAGCAGAACAATAGGCAGGATCGAGACGGCCGCGGCGAGGAAAAGCAGGTTCAGCTGGGGATTCTGTGAGGTGAGCAGACCGGACAGCGCCACCTGCACCGTCCACGAGTCCGGCGACTGCGCGATCACCAGCGGCCACAGGAACGCGTTCCAGCTGCCGATCACGGTGATCACCGCGATCGCGGCGAAGAACCCGCGGGAGTTCGGCACCACGATCCGCCAGAACACTCCCCAGCGGCTCAGTCCGTCCATCCGGCCCGCCTCCTCCAGCTCGCGCGGGAAGTCCAGGAAGTACTGCCGGAAGAGGAAGACGCTGAAGGCGCTGAAAATCCCGGGGATCACCAGGCCTCGCAGGTCCGAAACCCAGCCAAGGGTGGAGACGACGACGAAGCTGGGGACGAAGGTCACCGAGGTCGGGATCATCAACGTCGCGATCACCGCGTACAGCACTTTTTTCGAGTGCCGGTAAGGAATCCTGGCCAGTCCGTACCCGGCGAGCGAGCACACGAGCAGCACTCCGGCGGTCTGGGCCACCGCGACGACGGCCGACATCAGCAGGCTGTGCGCGAACGGGACGTCCTGCAGGGAGAACAGCTCGCCGATGTTCTCCCAGTGCACCGTCGACGGGAAGAACGTCCAGCCGGGCGCGGTGATCTCGGCGCGGGTGGACAGGCCGTTGCGCAGCAACAGATAGAACGGGAGCAGGAACAACACGGTCGCGACGAGCAGCGCGGTCCACCGCGCGAGCGCTTTCACGCCACCTGCCGATCGAAGCGGAAGAACTTTCCCTGGAGCAGCGTCACCAGCGCGATGAGCAGCGCCAGGATCACCGCGCCCGCGCTGCCGCGTCCGAGGTCCTGACCGCCGGAGCCGAGCGACGTGTAGTACAGGTACACCAGCGGTGGCCGCGCGAACGGCGGATAGCCCCGTGAATCGCCCATGATGTTGTAGAACTCGTCGAACGCCTGGTAGGCGTTGATCAGGTTGAGCAGCAGTACCGCGACGGACGTGGCGCGCAGTTGCGGCAGCGTGATGTGCCGGAACACCTGCCAGCCCGGTTTCGCGCCGTCGAGCCACGCCGCCTCGTACAGGTGCCGTGGAATCCGTTGCAGCGCGGCGAGGAACAGGATCATGTAGAAACCCAGCTGCAACCACAGCCGCGCGGTCACCAGCACGACCCAGTACAGCGGCGGATGCACGGTCCCGGTCCAGGCCACCGGATCGACGCCGAACAGGCCGAGCACCGAGTTCGCCAGTCCATATCGGACACCCGAGAACAGCGACGTCTTCCAGATCAGCGCGGCCACCACGTACGAACAGGCGAACGGCAGGAAGAACACCGAACGGAAGAACGCGCGGGCGAACTTCAGCTGGTTGACCCCGACGGCCAGCGCCAGCGAAAGCACGAACGTCAGCGGCACGATGAACACCGCGAACACGCTGAACGTCCCGAGGCTGGACAGGAACGGTTCATCGGACAGCATGTGCACGTAGTTGTCCAGCCCGACGAACGTGCTCGGGGTGACCGTGTTGCGCGCGTCGAAGAAGGACAGATACGCGCTCCAGCCGATCGGCAGGTACGCGAACACGATCAGCCCGATCAGGAGCGGCCCCACGAACAGCCAGAACACGGCGGTGTCGCGGGCCTGGCGTGAGCGCGTCAACCGAACAGGCGCTTCAGCTCGGCCTTGGCGACGTCGACCGCCTTCTTCGTCTCGGCCGCCGGGTCGGCACCCTCTTTCGCGATCTTCGCGACCGCGTCGCTCAGCGCCGTGTTCGACGGCTGTGTCCACACCGGACCGCCGATGAGGTGACTGTTCTCCTTGACGAACCGGGCGGCGTCGGCGGCCGGGCCGGACTTGAGGCTCTCCGCCCTGTCCGCGAGGCTCTGGCGTGCCGGGACGTGGAAGCCGAACTTCGTGGCGAACTCCAGCTGATCGGCGGTCTGGTCGATCCACAGCCACTTCACGAAGTCCTTGGCGGCGGCCACGTTCGGGCTCTTCGCGTTGACCATCGCGCCGTACGCGCCGACCGGCACCGACGGCGCGCCACTGCCGTCGAGCTTCGGGAACGCCAGCACGCCGAAGTCGTCCTTCAGCGCGGCCTGGATCTTCGGCACGTTCCACAGCCCGGTCCACTGCATCGCGGCGAGGCCGTCGATGAACGCGGCGGGGTCCGACCAGTCCGTCGGCGCGCCGAGCAGCAGCGAGTTGTTCGTGTTGAGCGCGCGCAGCTTGCCGAAAGCCGTCGCCGCGCGCGGATCGTCGAAGCCGACCTCACGGTTGTCATTCTTCAGGTAGTCGAGCCCGGCCGACCAGAGCAGCGGGCCGGTCAGCGTCGCCACCCCGCCGTCGTTGCCGGCGAACAGGCCCTTCACCCCGCCCTTGGTCAGCTTCGCGGCCGCGTCGATCAGCTCGTCGACGGTCTGCGGCGGCTGCACGCCCGCGGCGGACAGCAGGCTCTTGCGGTAGAAGAGGACCTGGGTGTCGATGGCCTGCGGAATGCCGTAGACCTTGCCCTCGACGGTGTTCGCCGCGAGCAGCGCCGGGGTGAAGTCGCTCTTCACGCCCGCGATGAGGTCGTCCAGCGCGACGACCTGCTTCTGACGCACCCAGTCGATCTTGACCTGTGCCTCGAAGACGTCGGGCACGGGGCTGTTCTGCAACGCCGTCACGATCTTCGAGTCGTAGTCGCCCGGGTTCCACTGCACGGAGACCTTGGCCTTCTGGTACGCGGCGGCGTAGCGCTTGACCGCGTCCTGGACCCCGTCCTCGCCGTAGGCGTGGTACCACTGCTGCAGCGTCGCCTTCGCCGATTCCGGCGGCGCCGCCGAGTACGCCGTCGACGGCGGCGGGTTGCCCTGCCTGCCCGTGTTCGAGCCGCACGCGGCCGCGGTCACGCCCGCCGCCGCCATGCCCGCCAGTGCGAAGAAGTTCCGCCTGCTGCGCTGCCGCATCCCCAGTCCCATCTGCCACAAGCCCGTGGGGGCCTCCCTGAGGGTCCATCCATGCCCCCGCCGCCACCCTCAACGGAGGCGCGGAGCGCCCAATTCTGCTTCACATTCCCTCAGGGAGGCCCCCACGGACCATCTGACTCGCCGGATGTTTACCCGTTAGAGCTGTGAGATGTCGAGCCTTCCCTCGGAGTGGAACGCCCGCAACCGCTTCTTGTCGAACTTGCCGACGCTGGTCTTCGGCACTTCGTCCACGAAAGTCCAGTTTTCCGGCAGCTGCCACTTCGCGACCTTCTCCGCCAGGAACT
This sequence comes from Amycolatopsis samaneae, assembly GCF_039541975.1. Classification (NCBI taxonomy): domain Bacteria; kingdom Bacillati; phylum Actinomycetota; class Actinomycetes; order Pseudonocardiales; family Pseudonocardiaceae; genus Amycolatopsis; species Amycolatopsis samaneae. Next base: position 224,181 of record NZ_BAABHG010000006.1, on the reverse strand, counting down.
CGCGCAACTCCTCCGCGGTGACGCTCTGACCCTCCTTGAGCACGACGGCGACCAGTGGCCGCTCGTCCCACTTCTCGTCCGGGATGCCGATCACCGCGGCCTCCGCGACCGCGGGATGCGCCATGACCTGGTTCTCCAGATCGACCGAGGAAATCCACTCGCCGCCGGACTTGATGACGTCCTTCGCCCGGTCGGTCAGCGTGAGGAAGCCGTCGGGGCTGATCTTGCCCACGTCGCCGGTGCGCAGCCAGCCGTCGTGGAACTTCTCCGGGTCGACCTCGGCGCCGCCGTGGTAGGCGGCCGCGATCCACGGGCCCTGGACCTCCAGCTCGCCGACCGCCTCGTTGTCCCAGGGCAGTACCTCGCCGTCGTCCCCGATCAGCCGCGCGCTGACCGAGGCGGGGAACCGGCCCTGCGTGTAGCGGTAGGCCCAGTGCTCCTCGCCGGTCGCCGACGCGGGCGGGCGCGCGACGCTGCCCAGCGGCGACGTCTCGGTCATGCCCCACGCGTGCAGGATCGGCACGTTGTAGCGGTCCTCGAAGGCGTGCATCAACGAGGGCGGCGCCGCCGACCCGCCGACGACGACCTCGCGCAGGTGGGAGATGTCCTGCGGGTTCGCGTCGAGATGGGCGAGCAGGCCCTGCCAGATCGTCGGCACCGCGCCCGCGAACGTCGGCTTCTCGGCGGCGAGCAGCGCGGCGAGCGGGGCGGGCTGGAGGAAGCGGTCCGGCATGAGCAGCGAGGCACCGACCATCAGCGCGGCGTAGGGCATGCCCCAGGCCATCGCGTGGAACATCGGCACGATCGTGAGGGCCTTGTCGTGCTGGGCCAGCCGCATGCTGTCGCTCATGCAGACCTGCATCGAGTGCAGCCAGATCGAGCGGTGCGAGTACACGACGCCCTTGGGGTCACCGGTCGTGCCCGAGGTGTAACACATCGCGGCGGCCGACCGCTCGTCCACCAGCGGCCAGTCGAACTCGTCGGGCTGGGCGGCCAGCAGTGCGTCGTAGGAGTGCACCTGGACGCCCGCCGGCGCTTCCAGTGCGGAGGCGTCGCCGTTCGCGACGATCACGTGCTTGACCGTCTCGAAGCCGGGTAGCTGCTTGGCCAGCAGCGGGACCAGCGTGCCGTCGACGATGACGACGTGGTCCTCGGCGTGGTTGGCCACGAAGGTCAGCTGCTCGGGGAACAGGCGGATGTTCAGCGTGTGGAGCACGGCGCCCATCGCGGGGACGGCCAGGTAGGCGGCCAGATGCTCGGCGTTGTTCCACATGAATGTGCCGACGCGCTGGTCGCCGGTCACCCCGAGGCTCCGGAGCGCGTTCGCGAGCCGGGCGGCGTGCCTGCCGAGGTCCGCGTAGCTCTCGCGACGGGCTTCTGAACCGGTCCAGGTGGTGACTTCGCTCGCCGCGTGCACCGAGGTGCCGTGGCGCAGCAGCGTGGCCAGCGACAGTGGCCCGTCCTGCATCGTGCTCAACATGGGGGACTCCCGTGGACTCGTACGCCGGTGGACTGGGTGCCGACTCTAATGCGGAACGGGCGTTCCGGGCATGGTCAACTCAGGCAACTCTTCGGTTACGGCGTCGCGCTAACGGGTGGCCGCGCAATCCCGTACAAGATCATCAAATTTCAACATTTTCCTTATGTGGGGCCGAAAATACTCACCCATGCCGAGTGAAATATACGTCACTTTCGAGTGAGCCGACGGTGGCTCGACGGGGGTCGCGCGGACGTTTCCGCAGGCCGGAGGGGCGGGGCGACGGCTTGCCCACCGGGTGGTCGAGGGGTAATAAGTGCGTGTCGGTTGTACGTCCGTGAACGTCGTGGCGTTTACTGGGGCGGTGGTAAGAGACGGCTGGCCAGCGCTTGCACCTGCAAGCACGTGGATAAGGCCGTCGGCCGCGAAAGCGGAGACCTGATGAGGAAAGGACTACTACGTTGGCTCTGCCCACGTTGACTCCGGAGCAGCGCGCCGAGGCCCTCGCGAAGGCGGCCGAAGCTCGTAAGGCGCGTTCCGAGCTGCTTGCGTCGATCAAGTCCGGCAAGGAGAGCATCGAGAAGGTGCTCAAGCAGGCCAAGGAGAACAAGACCATCGGGAAGACGAAGGTCACCCAGCTGCTGAAGGCCGTCCCCGGCCTGGGCGCGGTCAAGGTCGCCGCCCTGCTGGAGCAGGCGGGCATCGACCCCGACCGGCGTGCGGCCGGCCTCGGCGAGCGCCAGCGAGAGGCGCTCATCGACGCGCTCAAGTAGCCGTCGGGGAGGTCGTCGCGGGGAAGGTGTGCGCCGGGCGGTCCTGCCTGCGGCAGGGCACCGGAAACGGTGTTGCCCCGGCAACACTTTCCCCGCGGACCTCCCGGATCCTGGGACGCTGGAGGCGTGACGACCAGTACCGCGCCGGCGACCCCGGTCGATCTCACCGCCCGCTACCAGCGGGGTGACTTCCTGCTCGCGACGGCCCGTCGCGCCCTGCTCGCACAGGGCGTCCAGGGGGTCGTCACCGATACCGACCCCGGTCGGCTCGCCGCCGAGGTGACCCGCCGGCTGGCCGCGTCCCGCGCGCCGCTCGCCGTCGGTGTCCTGCCCTTCGACACCGGCTCCGGCACGCGTGTTCCCGGGCATCTCGTCCTGCCGCGCACGGTGCTTCGCGCCGATGCCGATAACGCCTCGGCCGCGAGTGTCCTGCCGCGCGAGGTGCTCCCGCGGCCTTCGGACGTCCGCGCCGTTCCCTCACCCGAGGCGCACGAGGCGAACGTGGCCGCCACGGTCGCCGCGCTGGCCGAACGGGGCCTCGGCAAGGCGGTACTGGCCCGCGCGCTCGACCTCGAGTTCCCCGAACCGCTGCGTGTCGAGCACGTCGTGCGCAACCTGGCCAAGGGAAATCCGCGCCACTTCACCTACGCCGCCGAACTGCCGAGCGGCCGGACCCTCGTCGGCGCCACGCCGGAGCTGCTGCTTTCCCGCGCCGGACGGTCCGTTTTCACCCTCCCGCACGCCGGGTCGATGCCGCGTTCGGCCGATCCGGAGATCGACCGGGCCAACGGCGAAGAGCTGCGTACCTCGCGCAAGAACCAGATCGAGCACGCGGTCGTCGTGGACTACGTCGTCGAGACCCTGCGGCCGTTCTGCCGTTCGCTGGACGTGCCCGAGGGCCCCGAGCTGGTGAGCACCCCGGCGATCTGGCACCTGCGGACCGCGATCACCGGTGAGCTGGCCGATCCCGGCGTCACCGCGCTGGACCTCGCCGCCGCGCTGCACCCGACCCCGGCGATCTGCGGTACCCCGACCGAGGGAGCCCGTTCGCTGGTGAGCGAGCTGGAACCGTTCGACCGGGACTACTACGCCGGCGCCGTGGGCTGGGTCGACGCGGCGGGGGACGGCGAGTGGGCCGTCGCGATCCGCTGCGCCGAGATCGCCGACACCTCGATACGGCTCTACGCCGGCGGCGGCATCGTGGCCGACTCGGACCCTCGGGTGGAGCTGGACGAGACGAGCGCGAAGTTCCGGACGCTACTGGGCGCGATGGGCCTGGCCGACGGGAACCTCCCGTACGTCTGAGCGCGGGTGCCTTCGAGGCGTTCGAGGACCAGATCAAGTAGCACCGCGGCGGACCCTTCGACTCCTCGGGTGAGCCCTCCTGCTACAGCTATCAGATGAACGGTCGCCGAAGGAGCTGGCGGAGTTAGACCTCCCGCCAGGTGACGCCTCCGGGCCGTGCGCCACTCGATGCCACGTAGTCGTGGACCGCCTGGCGCACAGCCGGCCACGTGATCTCCGCGTTGGTCGGCACCTCGCGTTCATGGCTTTGGTAGTCGTAGGCCACCGGTTCCGGCGACGTACCACCGTTGTCGCTGATCACGCTCGCCGAGTCCTTGGCGACGTGGCCGACGAACCCGCACAGCGACCCGGTCGCGCGGACCCCGAACTGGAGAATCGACCAGCCGTCGTCATCGCCCTTGCCGTCGAGCTGGGCCACCAAGCCCACCTCGACCTCCGGCGACCCGGCTTCGGCTTCCATCTGGTTCAGCAGCTCGTCCACCTGAGCCGGTGTGCTCAACGCGACCGGCTCCCGATGCTCCGGGTCGAAGTACGCATCGAACCTCACCACCGCTTGCCTCCCTTGTAGACCTTCTTGAAACCGCCGGGCCCATGGACCGTCAGCGTGCTGCCCGCCGGCAGCACCACGCCCAGCAGGCTGTCACAACTCGTCAGACCCGTGCACGGCGCGTTGTTGAGGACCACCGTGGCGTCCGTGATCCCGGTATCGCGCATCTCGGCCGCGATCTTCAGCTCCACATCGGCGGAGGCGGTCAGCGGCACGTACGGACACCCCGCCTCCCGCACCACCTCGTTCACCCGGTCCGTCCAGGCGTCCCGGCCGCTGGTCACGGCCGACGTAGTTTTACCAGGCGCAAACCACCGGCCCGTGGTCTTCACCCCACGGCCGGTCCCGCGCTCCGGCAGCTCCCGCCGCGCCTTCTCCACCGGGTCATCCGGCTCGGGCTTCTTGCCGCCGGACGGCGCGGACTGGCCCGACAACCGGCCTCCGCTCTCGTCCTCGCCCTGGTCGCCGGTCACGGACTTCATGTACGCCGACAGCTCGCTGGATACCTTGGCCACCAGCTGGCCGACGTCGGCCACGTCCTGGACGGCCTGCGCCAGGAGGCCCATGGCCTGGCCCAGCTCCTGGTCCGTGCTGCCCTGCGTCGCCTGCGCCAGAGCCTCGCTGGCGTCCTCGGCCGACTGCATCGCCGTCTGCAAGTGCTCGCCCGCGGCCGTGGCCTTCTCCACGGCCGCGTTGATCGCTGCCGCGAGTTCCTGGGCCGACACCGCCGCCTAGCCCCTCATCCCGTGACTGCCGATGTTCAGACCGTACAGCGGCAGGCCGACAGAATGACGAATGCGCAGTGCGCGAGGCTGGCCGTCTGCTGCTCGGTTCGAGCGGGCGTATTTCGGCGAGCCGAAATGCCGGACGGTTCGGAAGACTTGTCCGCATGAGCCTGATCGAGCGGGGTGCGTCGAGGTTGGCGCGGTGGTGGCGTGGGCGTCGGGGCACCTGGTGGTGGGCGATCGTCGTGATCGTCGTCCCGGTCGCGGTCGTCGCGGGCACGGCGGTGACGCTGTTGCTGAGTCTCGTCGACGCGGGTGATCCGAGGAACCAGATCGAGTTGATCCGGACCGGGCTGACCGTCGGCGCCGGGACCGGTGGCGTGGTGGCGCTGGTGCTGGCCGGGCGGCGGCAGTGGTCCACCGAGCACGACGCCACCGAACGTCGGATGACCGAGCTGTATGTGAAGGCGGTCGAGCAGCTCGGGTCGGACAAGGCCGCGGTCCGGCACGGCGGGTTGTATGCGCTGGAACGGGTGGCGCAGGACAATCCCGACCACCGGCAAACCGTCGTCAACGTGCTCTGCGGCTACCTCCGTGGCCCTTTCATCCCGCCCGGTGAACAACGCCCGCACCAGCGACGCGGGCTACGCCGCCCTCTCGCCCCGGTATCACGCTCTGTGGTATCGAAGCGGCAGGCCGGTCAGCCTGAATCGCGAACTGTGGCCGGGTTGTACGACGAAGCCGGGCAGGAACGCGAAGTCCGGCTAACCGCGCAACGCATCCTTGCTGCTCACCTCATCCCCGGCGAAGACCGTAACCATCCGGTGGACACGTTCTGGGTGGACATTGCCCTCGACCTCACCGGCGCCACCCTCATCGACTTCGACCTTCGTCACGCCCAGCTCCAAACAGCGACCTTCACCAACGCCACCTTCATCGGAGACGCCCGGTTCACCAACACGAGCTTCGCTGGGGACGCCTGGTTCAACGAAGCGAGCTTCACCAGGGCTGCCCGGTTCGGCGAGGCGAGCTTCACCAAGTCCGTCGAGTTCACCGAGACCACCTTCAACGGACCCGCCGAATTCAGCAGAGCCACCTTCACCGGGCCTGGCAGCTGCAGCAGGACCACCTTCGCCGGGCCTGCCCGGTTCGTCGAGGCCACCTTCATCGGGTCCGTCGAGTTCGCCGAGGCCACCTTCGCCGGGCCCGCCGAGTTCACCGAGACCAGCTTCTGCGGGCGCGCCGAATTCAGCAGAGCCGCCTTCGCTAGGAACGCGGAGTTCACCGAGGCCAGCTTCACAGAGAACGCCAGGTTCGGTGGAGCCACCTTCAGCGGGGACGCGGAGTTCACCGAGACCACCTTCACCAGGAATGGCGGGTTCATCAAGGCCACCTTCATCGGGCGCGCCGAGTTCGGCGGGGCCAGCTTCACGGAGAACGCCCGGTTCAGCGGGGCCAGTTTCACCAGGTACGCCCAGTTCACCAGGGCCAGGTTCCATCGGAAACCGGACTTCAGGGACGTAGTGTTCGAGCGTGGCGTCCCCGAGTCACTACGGGCCCACGTGACAACGGAAAATGACCAGCCCGGAGCCGACGAAGCACCCGACGAGACCGAGCACGGCTGAGCAGGAAGCGCCGTCGTATCCGAGAAGCCTCACCAACTACGAATAGGGCTGCCCACGTGGGAACAAGCCGCAGGTTCACGCGCAGCATCGCCGGTTGACGCGCGGCGATGCGCGTGGTTAACACCGAAACATGCAGTTGAGAAGGTGTCCACCTCGAAACACCAGGTCAGCACGCCAGGTACTCGAGCAAGGGACCTTTGCTAGCGTTGTATGCGCGTGCATGGAACGATAGCAAGGGTCCCTTGCTTCCACTTTTCAGGGTTCTGGGGTCCAGAAGTGTTCGCTGACCTGGAGATCCTCGGTGGTCAGTACCGCGACGGCGGCGCGGTAGCCCTCGGCGGCGGTCAGGTCGGCCAGGCGGGTTCGCGCGGGGTCGAGTGCCGGGTGCGCCGAGGACACCAGCCGCGCCGGTTCGTCGTGGCCGGAGAACGTGATGCTCTGCAGCGGGATCTTCAGGCCCTTGCCGGTCGCCTTCATGACGGCTTCCTTGCGGGTCCAGTAGACGAAGAACGCCGCCGACCGTTCTTCGGCGGTCAGTTCGCTCACCGCCTTCTGCTCGGCCGGGGTCAGCGCGTAGTCGATCAGTGATTCGTCCGCGCGGCGGCCGGCGGTTTCCACGTCGAGGCCGATCGGGACGCCATCGGTCGCCGCGACGCCGATCAGGTCGCCCGAGTGCGAGATGGTCAGCGTCAGGTCGGAGCCCGGCACCCGGGGCCGTCCGTGCGGCTTCCCGCAGTCCTCGCAGGTCGCGTCGAACCGCACCGCTTCGACGTCGAGGCCGAGCCGTTCCGCGGCGAGCGTCTTCGCGAGCATCCGTCCGGTGAGAAAGCGCTGCTTGTCCGCTTCCTGCCGGTACGCCGCGTGCCGCCCCAGTTCGACGTCGTCGAGCAGCCGGAGGAAGCGCTCTTCGTTCGGCAGCGGCCGCGACCAGCGGACTGCGATCTCCATCACCCTGACCCCCAAGTCCTGTCTCCTTCGTTCGATCTTTCCGCGCCCGATCCCGCTTGTCACGCGTACGGGGTGGACGTGGCGGTGAGTCCGGGTACCCTGAACTAAGCAAGCGCTTAGCCAGTGCCGTGGCGCCTCCTGCCGCGGCCGTGTCGGCGCGCACGTGTCGGGCAGAGGACTCCGCAGAAGAGGTAGCCATGGATTTCACCCTGAGCGTCGAGGAACGGGAAGTGCGCGACTGGGTCCGCACCTTCGTCCAGCGGGAGCTGGTGCCGCTCGAACAGGAAGTGCTCCGCCGTGAGCGCGCCGGGCAGCCGGGGATCACCTCCGACGAACTGCGCGGGCTTCAGCTCAAGGCCAAGGAATCCGGTTTCTGGGGTGTGCTGACGCCGGAGGAGTACGGCGGCATGGGGCTGTCCGCGGTGATGGCGGCGCTGCTCGAAGCCGAGCTCGGCCGCACCTTCGTGCAGTTCCGTTTCGGCGGTTCGGCGGACAACATTCTGTTCCACGCCAACGAAGAACAGAAGCAGCGGTACCTGCTCCCGACGATCTCGGGCGAGCGGAAGTCCTGTTTCGCGATCACCGAACCGGGCGCCGGGTCGGACGCGAAGGCGATCCGGACCTCGGCCCGCAAGGACGGCGGCGACTGGATCATCAACGGCGAGAAGACGTTCATCACCGGTGGCAACGAGGCCGACTTCACCATGGTGTTCGCCATCACCGACCCGGAGAAGGGCGCCAACGGCGGGGTGACGTGCTTCCTCGTCGACCGGGAGATGGGCTGGAAGTCCGAGTACATCGACACGATGGGCGAGTGGGGCCCGGCTGCGCTGGTGTTCGAGGACGTCCGGGTGCCCGAGACGCAGATCCTCGGCGAGGAGGGCCGCGGGTTCGAGCTCGCGATGCAGTGGATCGGCCAGGGCCGTTACCTGCTCCCGGCGCGCGCGATCGGGTCGTGCGAGCGGCTGCTGTCGATGGCCATCGAGCACGCCAACACGCGGGAGACGTTCGGGCAGAAGATCGCCGAGCGACAGGCCATCCAGTGGATGATCGCGGACTCCGGCGTCGAGCTGGAGGCGCTGCGCTGGCTGGTGCTGCACGCCGCGTGGCAGGTCGACCAGAAGATGGATTCGCGGCACGCGCAGTCGATGGCGAAGCTGTACGGCGGGGTGAAGGCGAACGAGATCGTCGACCGCGTCCTGCAGATCCACGGCGGGATGGGCTACACGCGGGAGCTGCCGATCGAACGCTGGTACCGCGAGCTGCGGCTGCTGCGCATCTACGAGGGCACCGACGAGATCCAGCGCCGCACCATCGCGCGCAACCTGCTCAAGGGCCACGTCAAGCTCGGCGGCGTGCTGGGCTGAGGCCGCAAAGCCGTGGGGGCCTCCCCGAGGGACCTGGAGTCCCTCAAGGAGGCCCCCACGGACCTTCGGGTTCCTACTTCTGGTTCCGGAGCGCGATGGGGACGCCGGCCAGGTCCTCCTCGTTGCACAGCAGCTTCACGTCGTAATAGGGCGAACCCTGACGATCGTCGTAGTCGAGGTGGATGGCCAGCACGTCCAGCGGCTCACCGAGCCACTCCTGGGCCTGACGTAGCCAGCCCGCACACCGTTCCAGCGCTGTGGGGAGGTCGTCGTCACGGAACTCCACGGGGCGGTAAGGCACGTCCTGCACCTGATCGCGGGGGTTTGCCGGGGTCGGCAGACCAGGCGCGAGACCCGAGTCGTCCAGTTCCAGTTGGATCGTTTGCTCAGTCACCCTTCGAGCGTCCCCCAGACAAGCGCCCGGGGCAAGGCGTACCGTGCTAAAAGCGCCGCTAAACGGGCACGCCCCACACTTTCGCGACTATTTCGCGCTCCCGTCGCGACCCCGAAACACCGGCCGGGCAAGCACAGCCCAGCGCGCGGAGCGCGAGTTCGGTGTAGTGCCCGGCCAGCTGGTCCAGCGGCAGCGGGCCCCGTGGCGAATACCACCGGGCGACCCCGTTGCACATCTCCAGTAACGCCAACCGGGTGACCGCGGGATGTGTGGTGTGGAAGACACCGGCCGCGACACCCTCCTCGATGGCGTCGGACCAGAGCTTTTCGTAGTCGTCCCGTAACCGGACCACTCGATCGCGCGGTTCGTCGGAGAGCGCGTCCACTTCGTTGTCCACCACGCGGGTTTCCGCCGGCCGGAGCGCGTGCGCGAGGACGTGCAGCGCGACCAGCGCGCGGACCCGGTCGGCCGGGCCGGTGGCCTCGTCCACGGCCTGCCGCGCCGCGTCGACCAGCCGGCGCAGCGCGGTGGTCATGATCTCGACGAGCAGATCCTCCTTGGTGCCCATGTAGTGGTACAGGCTCGCCGAGGACAGTTCCGCCTCCTGCGCGAGATCCCGGATCCCGGTGCCGTGGAAACCCTTGGCGGCGAAGAGTTTGACGGCCGCGGCGCGGACGCGCTCGCGACTGGTCACAGCCATCGGTCCGCCGTCCGGTCCCAGCTGCCCGCCCTCGGGTCGGCGACCTTCCGCAGCTCGCCCTTCGCCACCCGCTCGGACGGTGTCAGCGGCAGCTCGTCCGGGAACGCCCAGAACCGCGGGACCTTGAAGTAGGCGAGTTTCTCCGCGCAGAACGCGGCCAGCTCGGCGGGCCCGGGGCGATCGCCGTCACACACGACGTACGCCTTGATCTCCTCGCCGCGCAGCTCGTCGGGCACTGCGACGACCGCCGCCAGCTTCACCGAGGGATGCAGCAGCAGCGCGCGTTCCACCTCGTCGGCCGACACGTTTTCGCCGCTGCGGCGGATCATGTCCTTGGTCCGCCCGACGTAGTGGATCCGGCCCCGGTCGTCCATTGTGGCCAGATCACCGGTGTGGAACCAGCCGCCGTCGAAGGCGCGCGCGGTCGCTTCGGGGTCGTCGTGGTAGCCGTGCATCAGCCCGACACCGCGGATGAGCAGCTCGCCGGTTTCCCCGCGCGGCAACGGTTTCCCGTCCGCTCCGGCGATGATCACCTCACGGGCGGAGTTGGGTAGTCCGAGGCAGCCGGTGCCGACGGTCTCGTCGTGGTCGGCGACGGTCATCCGGATGTCCCCGCCGGTTTCGGTCATCCCGAAGGCCTCGTACCACGGCACGCCCCAGCGTGCCTCCAGCTCGGCGTGCAGCTCGCGCGGGATCGCCGACGCGCTGACGGCGCGCACCCGGTGGTTCCGGTCGTCCTCGTGCGGCGGCTGGCGCAGCAGCAGCGCCGGCATCATCCCGAGGCAGTAGAACCAGGTGACGCCGTACTCGCGGACCTTCGCCCAGAACGTCGTGGGGTGGAAGCGGTCCAGCACCACCAGCGTCGCGCCGCCCGCCAGCCCCAGCGCGACGTTCCACTGTGGATCGATGTAGTGGAACGGCTGCGCGGTCAGGAAGACGTCGTCCTCGCCGACCGCGGGGAACTCGGTGGCCAGGTCGATCGCGAGCGTCGTCCAGTAGCGGTTGGGCAGCACGCAGCCCTTGGGCGCGCCGGTGGTGCCCGAGGTGTACTGGATGTTGACCGGGCGCTCCGCGGTGGTGGTGAACCGGGCGGCGTCGATGCTCGGGGTGAGCGCGACGAGCTCGTCGATCGTCAACGTCCGTTCGACGGCGGTTTCCGGGGCGATGCGGCGCACCAGCTCGGCGAACTCCCCGGCGACGACGGCGAACCGCGCGCCGGAATGCCGCAGGACGTGGGCGCCGTCGAACTCGCGGTAGTTCGTGTTCACCGGCACCAGCACCGCGCCGAGCTTCGCCAGCGCGAGCCACAACAGCGGGAACTCCGGCTGGTTGCGCAGCATCACCGCGACCCGGTCGCCCGCCTCGACACCGAGGTCGAGCAGGGTGAGCGCCAGGCGTGAGCTGCGCCGGTCGACCTCGGCGAAGGTCACCCGCTCGCCGGTCTCGTCGAAGATCCACGCCGTCCGCTCCGGCCACAGCTCGGCCGCGCGGTCGAGCAGCTCGACCAGCGTGGTGCTCGCGCGCAGCGGCTTCACGCCCGGCTCCGGAACGCTTCGGTAGAGGCCAGGACCGCGGCCGAGTGCTCGGTGATCAGCGCGTGGCTGACCTCCAGTTCCAGCGCGGCCTCCAGCGCGTTGTCGACGCCCGAGTCGAGCACCCGCTTGGCCATCGTCGCCGCCTCCGCGGGGTGGGCCGCGATCTTCGCCGCCCATTCGAGCGCGTGGTCCGCGAGCTCGTCCGCCGGGAAGACCGCGTTGACCAGGCCCAGCGCGTGTGCCTCCGTCCCGGAGACCCGCTCGCCGAGCAGCAGGAGTTCCTTCGCCTTGAGCGGTCCGACCAGCAGCGGCAGCAACCGCGACGCCGCGCCGGTGACGCTCAGCCCGAGCGAGACCTCGGGGAAGCGGAACACCGCGTCCTCGGCGGCCAGGATCAGGTCGCAGCCGAGCGCGAACTCCGCGCCCGCGCCGATCGCGTAGCCGTGCACCGCGGCGAGCACCGGCTGCCGCAGCGCGCGCAGCCGCCGCGTCACGTCCTGCAACCGATCGAGGCGGGCCCGGGAATCCCCTTCCGGGGCGGGCTCCTTCAGGTCGTGCCCCGCGCAGAACGCCCGGCCGTTCCCGGACAGCACGACGACGCGGGCATCGCCGCGCGCGACGTCGTCGAGCGTGGTCAGCAGGTCGTCGACCAGTGCCGGGGCGACGGCGTTCAGCCGCTCGGGCCGGTTCAGCCGGATCTGGGCGATGCCGTCGGTGACGGTGAGGTCCACGGTGCTCATGACTGCCGAGCCTAGACGTTCGATCGATCGATCGATAGGGTCAGCGGCATGCGGGTCGACGCGGTCTACGAGAACGCCCTGGTACTGACCGGGGAAGCCACGACCAGCGCGCTGGCCGTGCTGCACGGGCGGATCGTGGCGCTCGGCGAGGACGCCGAGTCGCTCGGCGCGCGCCGGCGGATCGACCTCGGCGGGTCGGTGGTCGTGCCCGGCTTCCACGACGCGCACAACCACATGGCCTGGTTCGGGATGTCGCTCGACCACGTCCCGCTCGGCGACTGCCGCAGCGTCGAGGAGGTCTACGCCGCGATCGCGCGGCGGGCCGCCGAACTGCCCGAGGGCAGCTGGGTCGTCGGCAGCGGCTACGACCAGAACAAGCTCGCCGGTGGCCATCCCGACCGCCACGGCCTCGACCGCGCGGCGAAGGGGAAGCTCGTGCGGCTCAAGCACACCTCCGGGCACATGTGCGTGGTCAACTCCGCCGTTCTCGACCGGCTGGACCTCGCGAACGTGCCGGTGGGCGGGGACGTCGTGCTCGACGGCGAGGGTGCGCCCACCGGGCTGCTGCGCGAACAGGCCCAGCGGCTGCTGGACCCGCTGACCTACCCGACGCCCGCCGAAACGCTGGTCCGCGGCCTCGGCCGGGCGAGCGAGGTGTACCTGTCGGAGGGCATCACCAGCGTCCAGGAGGCCGGGATCGGCGGCGGGCTGGTCGGCGAGTCCCCGGCGGAGCTGGCGGCCTACCAGCTGGCGCGCGAACGCGGGCTGCTGCGCGTGCGGGCCACGGTCATGGTCGGCGCGCCGGTGCTGCACGAGCTGAGCGACGGCGCGGGTTTCGGTCTCGACCTCGGCCTGCGCACCGGCCTCGGCGACGAATGGCTGCGCGTCGGCCCGATGAAGCTGTTCGCCGACGGCTCGCTGGTCGGGAAGACCTGCGCCATGCACGAGCCGTTCGCGGGCGAGCCGGACAACGTCGGCTACTTCCAGCTGCCCGAGGAGGACATCGCCGCCACGATCGCGAAGGCGCACGAGGCGGGCTGGCAGATCGCGACGCACGCGATCGGGGACCGGGCGATCACCGTCGTCCTCGACGCCTACGAGGCCGCGCTGGCCGCGCACCCGCGGGCCGATCACCGGCACCGGATCGAGCACTGCGCGGTGCTGCGCCCGGACGATCTGACGCGGATGGCCCGGCTCGGGCTGATCCCGTCCCCGCAGGGCCGGTTCGTCAACGAACTCGGCGACGGGATGCGCGCCGCGCTCGGCGAAGACCGGGTCGCGTGGTGCTACCGGCTGAAGAGCCTGCTCGACGCGGGCTGTGTGCTGCCCGCGAGTTCCGATCGCCCGGTCGTGAACGGCGCCCCGCTGCTCGCGCTCGCCGACATGGTGCGGCGCCGGACCTCCTCGGGCGCGCCGTTCGGCCCGCAGGAAGCGCTCACTCCGCGCGAGGCGTTGCGCGCGTACACCCACGGCTCGGCGTACGCGACCTTCGCCGAGAACGACCTCGGGACGCTGACGCCGGGCAAACTCGCGGACTTCGCCGTACTCTCGGCGGATCCGACCGATGAGTCCACTATGGACGATGTCGGGGTGCTGGCCACCGCCGTCGGTGGCGAGCTGCGCTACGAGGCCCCGAACTGACAGCACCGAACTGACTGAGAGGAGTTCCGTCCGATGCCGGTCCGGGAAGCGGTGTTCGAAGACGCCGAGGAGATCTGCGCGCTCATCGAGGAACACGCGGAGTACGAGGGAAACACCGAGCTGAAGCTCGACCGCGCCGAGATGAGCGGGCACCTGTTCGGGCCCGATCCCAAGGCGTGGGTACTGATCGCCACCGTGCCGGGTGACCCGGACAAGGTCGCGGGTTTCGCGTTCTGCAGCTGGAACTTCTCGACCTGGGAGGCCCGGCCGGGGATCTGGCTGGACGATCTGTTCATCCGTCCGGAGTACCGGCGGCACGGGCTCGGCCGCGAGCTGCTCGACGCGCTGCGCGCGCGGACGACCGGGCGGGTCGAATGGGACATGCAGGCGGGGAACGAAAAGGGCGAAGCGTTCTACGCCGATCTCGGCGCCGAACCGGTGCCAGGGTGGATCCGCTACCGCTGGCGGCCATGAGGACGCCGTATCGTATTAGGCATGGGTGATGGTTCGGTCCGGAGGTCCTCGTCGGTCGAGGACTACGTCCGGGTGATCTACGGGCTGGTCGAGCGGGGGGAGGCGGTCACCAACGCCTCGCTCGCCGGCAGGCTCGAAGTGAGCCCGTCGTCGGCTTCGGGCATGGTCACGAAGCTCGCGCAGCTGGGCCTGGTCGCCCACGTGCCCTACCGCGGCATCGAGCTGACCGCGGAGGGCAGGCAGCTGGCCCGGTCGGTGCTGCGGCGGCACCGGCTGATCGAGACGTACCTGGTGTCCGAGCTCGGCTACACCTGGGACGAGGTGCACGCCGAGGCCGACGCGCTGGAGCACGCGGTGTCCGACCGGCTGGTCGAACGCATCGCGGCGAAGCTCGGGAACCCGGTGCGCGATCCGCACGGCGATCCCATCCCGGCGCCCGACGGCAGTGTCGAGGAGCTGCCGATGCGCATCCTGGACGATCTGCCGCCCGGCGCGGTCGGCGAGATCGTCCGGGTCTGGGACACCGACCCGGAGCTGCTGCGGTACCTGACCGAGCACGCCATCGGGCTCGGCAAACGCATCGAGGTCGTGGAACGGCAGCCCTTCGGCGGCCCGATGGTGGTCAAGGTGGGCTCGCCGCCGGACGCCGCCACGCACGCCATCGGCAAGGAGATCGCGCAGGCGCTGTCGGTCGCCCTGCGCTGAACGACGTACCCGCGGGTGACGTCCTGGAACGGATGTGGCGCCCGCGCCGGCGGACCACGATGACCGCATGACATCGAAACCCTTCCGCTTCGGGATCGTCGCCGGGTTCTCGCCGGACCTGACGGCGTGGACCGCGCAGGCCAGGCAGATCGAAGAACTCGGCCTGGACACGATGCTCGCGACCGATCCGGTCGCCGGTTCCGACCCGCTCACCCTCGTCCCGGCCGCCGCCGCGGTCACCGGCACCCTGCGGGTGGGCACGTTCGTGCTCGCCGACCCGTTCCGTGACCCGCGTCAGCTCGACTGGCAGGTCCAGAGCCTGCACCGGCAGACCGGCGGCCGGTTCGAACTCGGTCTCGGCGCGGGCCGCCCCGGCGCCGACGACCACGCGCGCTCGCTCGGCAGGGAGTACCCCGCCATGGGGCGGCGCATCGAGCGGCTGGAGGCCACGATCGAGCTGCTCAAGGGCACCGCCGACCGCCCGAAGCTGCTCATGGCCGCGCGGGGGCCGAAGATGCTCGCGCTGGCCGCGCGGGAAGCCGACATCGTCACGTTCTCCTGGCTTCCGCGCACCACCCCCGACGAGGCGCAGTCCATTGTGGACAGGTTCAGGGAACTCGCGGGCTCCCGGCTCGACGAGATCGAGCTGGCGGTGAACCTGATGGCGGTCGGGGACCAGCCGGCACCGCACGTCGCGCGGTTCGCCGGGGTGGACGTTCCGGAGCTCGCCGCCTCCGGCGCGGTGACGGTGATCCCGGAGGACCCCTCGCACGCCGCCGACACCCTTCTCGGCTGGCGAGAAAACTGGGGGATCTCTTACGTCACCGTGAATTCCGGGTGCGTTCGTCCGTTCGCGGCAATCGCCCGTTCGCTGCGCGCGACGGACCCCGCACCCGGGTGAGCACTCTTTCGCTCCCGCCTCTCGGCGCCTACGCTCCTGTGTTCTCACCAGCCGTATCTCGGAGCTGAAACCATGACCGGTCCACGACCAAGAACCATCGACCGGGGGGAACGCGCGGCGAGTGAAGTGGAGCGATTGCTCGAGACGGGTCCGTTCGCCGAGGCGCTGCGCGCGGCGATCCGGGCCAGGGGACTCGGTCTCGAACGCATCCGCTATCGCTTGCGCGGCAAGGGAACTTCGCTCAGCCTGGCCACGCTGAGCCACTGGCAGTCGGGGCGGTGCCGACCCGAGCGGTCGGAGTCGTTGCGGGCACTGCGAAATCTCGAAGAGATCCTCGGCGTGCCCGCGGGCTCGCTGATCCGGCTGCTCGGCCCGCCGCGCGGCCGGGACGCCTCGTGCGGCCGTCCTCGTGAGCACGCCCGGTAGCCGGGCGGGCGACCGTGGGTCGCGTGACCGCCTTGTTGCTGATTCAGTGTGCCGTGGATCACATATCCGTGGCAGTCTTGGATGGATGGTGACGCAGAGCAGAGGGAGCGTGGGCGGGATTGCGCCGTTCGAGCGAGGAATGCGTGTCCTGATGCGGGCGAACACTACTTTCCGGAGTCATCGGATCGTGCTCGGCTGGCGTGCCGAGGTGCCCGCGAAGGTGCGCGTACCACGCGGCGGATAGGGGCGGCGGTGGCAGAATCGCGGGGGTGGACGCGCTGCTTCCCCGCCCGCGGGCCGAGATCGCGCCCGGCGCGGTGCACGTACCGGACTGGCTTGGCTTCGACGCGCAACGCGAGCTGGTCGAGGCCTGCCGGGGCTGGCGCGGCTACCGCTCGGCGCGGTTGCCGAGCGGGGGCGTGATGTCCGTGCGCACGGTGTGTCTCGGCTGGCACTGGGTCCCCTACCGCTACTCGCGCACGATCGACGACGGGGACGGCTCGCCGGTGCTGCCGTTCCCGGACTGGCTCGGTGACCTCGGGCGCCGTGGCCTGGCGGACGCCTACGGTGTGCCCGCCGAGGACTACCGGCCGGACGTCGCGCTCGTGAACTTCTACGATGCCGCCGCGAAGATGGGGATGCACCAGGACAAGGACGAGCGGAGCCTGGCGCCGGTGGTGTCGCTCAGTCTCGGCGACACCTGTGTGTTCCGCTTCGGGAACACCGAGAACCGCGGACAGCCCTACACCGACGTGGAACTGGGGTCGGGTGACCTGTTCGTCTTCGGCGGCGCGTCGCGGCTGGCGTACCACGGGGTGCCGAAAACCCTGCCGGGCACGGCGGATCCGGCGCTGGGCCTGACCGGCAGGCTCAACCTGACGCTGCGGGTGTCCGGCCTTTAGCCGTCCTCGTCGTCCAGCCTGGGCGGCGTCGGATGTGGGCCCTCGTCGGGCAGCATGTACAGCCGCACGGCCATCTGCCGGGAGCCGGGCGGTTTCTCGCCGGGCTCGTTCACGTACTTCCAGATCAGGTTCTGGTACTCCTCGACGAACGACGCGATCTGCTCTTCGGTCATCCGCAGCCCGCTGCGGTAGATCTGGTTCCAGCCGCCGGCGGTGTCGTAGCCGCTGTACGCGCTGACGACGAGCCCGAGGTCGTGGCTCATCTTGAGCGCGCCGAGCCGGGTCGCCGCCTCGCGCTCGTCCGGG
Organism: Amycolatopsis samaneae; assembly: GCF_039541975.1. Lineage (NCBI taxonomy): Bacteria > Bacillati > Actinomycetota > Actinomycetes > Pseudonocardiales > Pseudonocardiaceae > Amycolatopsis > Amycolatopsis samaneae. The sequence goes on along the minus strand of NZ_BAABHG010000006.1, from coordinate 206,690 downwards.
GTCATTTCCAGGCCGGGCGGGGTGTAGATGTCCTTCGTCAGTGACCGCCACCAGCGCTCGCGCCCGTTCGAGCGGTCTTCGATCTCGGCGATGAGCTTCAGCTCGGCGAGCTTGCGCAGGTGGTAGCTGGTCGTCCCGGTGCTCTCGCCGAGCGCCTTCGCGACACTCGTCGAGTTCGCCTCGCCGTGGTCGCCGAGGTAACTCAGGATGTCGCGGCGCACCGGATTGGACAGCGCCTTGTAGAGCGCCTTGATGTCCGCGCCGGTGAGCACGCGCCGTTCGGGACGTTCCGCCATGGCGTCACCGTATTGCAGAGAAGTACTGCAAAGCAAGTTTGCAAAAAGTCTCTGCAATCGGTTAGCGTGGTCGGCGAGGCGCCAGGGGGTGCCGCGACGTATCGGGGGCTGGCATGCGGAAAGACCTGGCCGGAAGGCTGTTGTTGCTCGCGGGCGCGGGCCTGCTGCCGTGGATCGGCGTGCTCTGGGCGACGCTGCCCGACGCCTATCCCGCGCAGCACTGGCGTCTCGCGTGGGTGGGGCTGGACCTGCTGGAGGCCGTCGGCCTGCTCGCCACGGCGTGGCTGGTCCGCCGGGGCGATCACCGGGCGCCGCTCGCCTCGATCGGGACGGCGGTGCTGCTGGTGGTGGACGCCTGGTTCGACGTGCTGACCGCGGGGCCCGGTGACCTCGTGGTGTCGCTGGTGCTGGCGGTCGCGCTCGAACTGCCGCTGGCCGCGGTGTGCGTCGTCGTCGCGCTCCGCGGGACGGCCCCGGTGCCGGTACGGACGACGCGGCCGCTGGTGGTGGCTCATGCCTGAGCGACTCGACCCCGCGCTGCGCGACGAGATCGACGACCGCGTGGCCGAGGCCTTCGACGCCTACCTCGCCGAGCGGCTGGCCGAACCGGGCCCGCTGCGCAGCGCGCTGGACGCCGGCCGCGGCGCCGGGGTCGTGCTGGGCACGGTGGCGCTGGGCGCCTTCGCGACCGTCGTCGCGCAGTTCGAGCCGGTGGTGCTGTGCTGGCTCTGGGGTTCGCTCGGGGTCGTGAACCTGGCCTGGCTGCTGACCCGGCCTAGGCGGTGAGCCGGGACAGCGCGAACCGGACCGGGATCCCTGGCCGGAGCTGGGCGGCGAGGTCCAGATCCTCTTCGCCGACAACCCCGATCACCGGATAGCCACCGGTCACCGGGTGATCGGCGAGGAACAGGATCGGCGTGCCCGAGGGCGGGACCTGGAGCGCGCCCGGCACGCACGCCTCGGGTGGCAGTTCGCCTTCGCGGGCGCGCGCCAGCGGCGGGCCGGTGAGCCGCACGCCGACTCTGTCCACATCGGACGTCACGGTGTAGGGCCGCGACACCAGCGTGGCCAGCGCGTCCGCGGTGAACCAGTCCAGCCGGGGGCCCGGGGTGATCCGCAGGCACGGCTCGGCGGGCAGACCGGGGCGCGGGGCGAGATCCACCGTGGGCGGGCCGAGCGTGACCTGTCCGACCGGCAGCGTCGTCCCGGCCACGAGCGGCGGCGGGCCGAGTTTGCCGAGGGTGTCCGTCGCGCGGGCGCCGAGGACCGGCGCGACGTCGAGGCCGCCCCGGACCGCGACGTAGCACCGCAGACCTCGTTCCGGCGTACCGATTTCCAGCCCGTCGCCGGGACGCAGGACGATCGGCGCGTTCGGCCCGGCCGCGCGGCCACCGGCGGTGATCGGGCACGGTGCCCCGGTGACGGCGACGGTCACCGTCTCCGAGGCGCGCAGCGCCAACCCGCCGAGCGTGCTCTCCAGCGCGGCGTGCCCTTCGGGATTGCCCACCAGCCGGTTCGCCAGGCGCAGCGCGCCGCGGTCCGCGGCGCCGGAACGGCCGACGCCGATCGCCGCCAGCCCGGGACGGCCCAGATCCTGCACGGTGGTGAACGGGCCCGGCTTGAGCACTTCGAGCTTCGCGGTCATCGGCGTGCCCTGGTGAAGCGGACCCGGGTGCCCGGGGTGAGCAGGTTCGGTCGGGCCCGTTCGACGTCCCACACCGGATGCCCGGTGTGGCCGAGCAGGCGCCAGCCGCCGGGAGAGGAGTTCGGGTACACCGCCGTGTACTCCCCGGCGATCGCGACCGCCCCGGCGGGCACCCGGGTACGGGGCGTGGCCCGCCGTGGCACGTGCAGTGCCGGATCGAGCCCGGTCAGGTAGGCGAATCCCGGTGCGAAACCGCAGAACGCCGCCACGTACCCGCCCTGTTCGTGCCGGGTCACCACCTCGGCGACCGACAGCCCGGTGCACTCGGCGACCTCGGCGAGGTCCTCGCCGTCGTAGCGGACTTCGATGACGACTTCGCGGCCCGCCCGCGCGGAAACGTCCACTGTGGAATGCCGGAGCAGGTCGTCGGCGAGCCGCTCGTGGCTGGTGCGCTCCGGATCGAACCGCACCAGCAGCGTGCGGGCCGCCGGGACGAGTTCGACCACGCCCTCGGGTGGCTCGTGATCGAGCGCGCCGTGCAGGCCGAGCACGTCCTCCTGCCCGTCGAGGTCGACGAGCACCGCCCGCCTGCCGTACGGCGCGACCCGCCACCGTCCGTTGTGGACTCCCATGGCCCGCCCGGTCATCCGGCCGGGACGAACGGCGCGGGCCTGATCCCGGCCGCGGTCAGTCCGTCCCGGATCCGCCTGGCCAGCTCCACCGCGCCCGGCGTGTCCCCGTGCACACACAGTGAATTCGGGTTCAGCGTGAGCACCTGTCCGTCCACAGCGGACACCGTGCCGGTGGCGGCCATGCCGACCGCGCGCTCGGCCACCGCCTCGGCCTCGTGCAGCACGGCGCCGGGCTCCCGGCGGGAGACGAGACGGCCTTCCGGGGTGTAGGCCCGGTCGGCGAACGCCTCGGCGTAGCTGGTGATCCCCGCCTTTTCCGCCTGTCGCCGCATTTCCGAGCCCGGCGGGCAGAGCAGCGCGAGGCCGGGCTCGTAGCGGCGCAGCGCCTCGACCACCGCGGCGGCCTGGTCCGGATCGACCGCCGCGGTGTTGTACAGCGCGCCGTGCGGTTTGACGTACCGGACGCGGCCACCGGCGGCGCGCGCGAACGCGCCGAGCGCGCCGATCTGGTACAGCACGTCGTCGGCGAGATCCTCGGGCGTGATGTCCAGCGCCCGCCTGCCGAACCCGGCCAGATCGCGGTAGCCGACGTGCGCGCCGATGGTCACGCCGCGCTCGACCGCGAGCGCGCACACGCGCCGCATCACCCCGGGATCCCCGGCGTGGAAACCACACGCGATGTTCGCGCTGGTGACGATGTCGAGCATCGCCTCGTCGTCGCCCATCCGCCAGGCGCCGAAACCCTCTCCGAGATCGCTGTTGAGATCCATCAGTCCACCCGATATTCGCTGTCGAGCCGGTCGGAAACGAACATGTGCCCCGGGGCGTGCGTGATCGCGAACGGTGGCCGCGACGCCATCAACGCCGCCTGCGGGGTCACCCCGCAGGCCCAGAACACGGGGACGTCGCCGGGTTCGGCGTCGACGGCGTCACCGAAGTCCGGCCGGTCGAGGTCCCCGATGCCGAGCGTACGCGGATCGCCGACGTGCACCGGCGCGCCGTGCACCGACGGCATCGCGCGGGTGATCCGGATCGCGTCGCCCACCCGCTCCTCCGGGATCCACCGCAGCGAAACCACCATCGGCCCGTGCAGCCGCCCGGCCGGTTCGCACTCGACGTCGGTGACGTACATGGCCACGTTGCGGCCCTGGTCGATGTGCCGCAGCGGAACGCCTTCCGCGGCCAGCATCGACTCGAAGGTGAAGCTGCAGCCGATCGAGAACGCCACCATGTCGCTGCGCCACATCCCGCAGGCGTCGGAAACCTCCCCGGACAGCACGCCGTTCTGCCAGATCCGGTAGCGCGGCAGATCGGTGCGCAGGTCGGCGCCCTCGGCGAGGCGGGTGCCCGGATCGCCGGGATCGCTCACGTCCAGCACCGGGCAGGCCTGCGGATTGCGCTGGCAGAACAGCAGGACGTCGTAGGCCCATTCCTCGGGGACGGCGATGAGGTTCGTCTGCGTGTAGCCGTGTGCCCAGCCCGCTGTCGTCCGTTCCGTGCCGGCGCGGAACACCGCGCGCGCCTCGGCCGCGGTCAACGTCGCGGGGTCGTCGTAGGTCGTCATCTCCGTGCACCTCCTAGGCGAGCAGTTCCCGGCCCCGGGTTTCGGGAAGGCCGAGCAGGGCGAGCGCGGCGACGACGTATCCCGCCGCGCCGAGCACGATGCCACCGCCCGCGCCCATGAGCCCGACGAGTCCGGGGAACACCGCGCCGACCGCGCGTCCGAAGTTGTAGGTGAAGCCCTGTCCGGTGCCGCGCAGCGCCGTCGGGTACAGCTCGGCGAGGAACGCGCCGAACCCGCTGAAGATCGCGGACATCGAGAACCCGAGCGGGAAACCGAGCACCAGCACGAGCCCGTTCGAGCCCGCCGGGATCTGGACGTAGGCGATGATCAGCGCCGCGGACAGCACCGAGAAGAGCAGGAAGGTTTTCTTGCGCCCCAACAGGTCCGTCAGGTATCCGCCGCAGACGTACCCGGCGAACGCGCCGCAGATGAGGAAGGCCAGGTAGCCGCCGGTGTTGACCACGCTGAGCCCGCGGGTGGTCTTGAGGTAGGCGGGCAACCAGGTGTTGAGCGTGTAGTAGCCGCCCTGGACGCCGGTGGCCAGCAGCGAGGCGAAGAGCGTGGTGCGCGCCAGGTCGCCCCGGAAGATCTTGAGCAGCGCGCCGCGTTCGCGGGTCCTGCTCCGGCGCTCGGCGGCCTGGGGCGCGTCCTCCACGCTCCGGCGCAGCCACAGCACCAGCAGCGCCGGGAGGACACCGGCCCAGAACATGACGCGCCAGGCCAGATCGGGCCCCGCGATGCTGAACACGACGGTGTAGACGATCACCGACAGACCCCAGCCGACCGCCCACGCGCTCTGCACGAACGCGACGGTCCGGCCGCGGTAGCGGGCCTGCGCGTACTCCGCGACCAGCGCGGCGCCCGCCGCCCACTCGCCGCCGAAACCGAGCCCCTGCAGGGCGCGGAACACCAGCAGCGTCTCGAAGTTCGGCGCGAACCCGCAGAGCACGGTGAAGATCGTGTACATCGCGATCGTGAGCTGGAGGGTGCGGACGCGGCCGATGCGGTCGGCCAGGATGCCCGCGCCGATGCCGCCGATCGCCGAGACGACCAGCGTCGTGGTGCTGAGCAGCCCGGCCTGGCCCGACGAGATGCCGAAGTAGGCGATGATCCCGGCGAGGCCCAGCGGCAGGGTCTGGTAGTCGAACGAGTCGAGCCCGTAGCCGCCGAACGCGCCGAAAAAAGCGCGCCTGCCCTTCGGGCCCAGCTCGCGTAACCAGGCGAAAGGTCGATCCTTCGTGGTGGGGTTGTCGGCGATCGCGTTCATCGGGACCTCGCAGGGTGAGTGCTCATCGTGGCATGGCTCACACTTTTCCGGGTGGCTTAGTCACTGTAAGGATCGTTCAACGATTCCACAAGACCCTGGTTCACATGTCCTCGTGTTTCATCGTTCTCGCGACTGAGCGTAGAATCGGTGCGTGACGATCGAGGACGGCGGCAGCCGGGATCTTGCGGCGGACCGGAGCCTGCTCGACCGCACGAGCACGGCCGAACGGGTCGCCGACGTGCTGCGCACCCGGATCGCCGAGGGGTACTTCCTGCCCGGCGCTCGCCTGTCCGAGCCGGACATCGGGACAGCGCTGGGGGTTTCCCGCAACACGCTGCGTGAGGCGTTCCGGCTGCTCACCCACGAGCGGCTGCTGAGTCACGAGCTCAACCGAGGCGTGTTCGTCCGGGAGCTGACCGAGGCCGACGTCATCGATCTCTACCGGGTCCGCAAGCTCATCGAGTGCTCGGCCGTCCGGCGGATCACCGAGAAGCCGCCGACGTTCGCCAGGCTGGCGCGGACGGTCGCCGACGGTGACGTGGCACGGGACAACGGCCGCTGGCAGGACCTTGGCACCGCGAACATCCGCTTCCACGCCGAACTGGCCGAGATCAGTGGCAGCGAGCGGATCAAGGAGCTGATGGAGGGGGTCTGCGCCGAGCTGCGGCTGGCCTTCCACATGATGGCCGACCCGCGCCGGTTCTACGAGCCCTACCTCAAGCGCAACCACCAGATCCTCGACCGCGTCGAGGCCGGCGACGGCGCCGGCGCGGAGGCGCTGCTCGAGGAGTACCTCGACGACGCCGAACAGCAACTCGTCGGCGCCTTCCGGGAGCGGGCCGCGCGGGCGGCGGCCGAAGCGGAGCGGACGAAGCAGTGAATGCGCTTTCCGGGACGTAGCCGGGGAAACCTCGGCGTGTCACGCGGGAAGTGCCCGAAGAGGCACGAAGTACGGAACGAGCGGGACGAACCCGGTCCGGAAGGGTGGCCGCGGCTCCGCGGCTGGTTAGCGTGACTATGGATCTGCCAAGAGGTCCGACCCACCGGCCGCCCTGCGTTTCGGACGCCCCCAGCGGAAACGCAGGGCCCCGGCCGGTGTGGCAGTCGCTTTCCGCGCCTGAACCACCCCACGAACTGTCCGAAGTGGACACCGGGGTGTCGGTCGTCCCGATGTCACCCCGATGTCCGTTCCGGGCTAGTTGTTCGCGGTGACGTGCACGTAGTCGACGACCAGTTGCTGCGGGAACTGGGTGCTGCCGTTCGGGTCACCCGGCCAGTAGCCGCCGACCGCGAGGTTCAGCAGCAGGTAGAAGGGGTGGTCGAAGACCCACTTGTTGCCGTGCACGTCGGCCGGGGTGCGGGTCTGGTAGACCTTCCCGTCCACCGACCAGCGGATCGAGCCGGGTGCCCAGTCGACGGCGTAGGTGTGGAAGTCGTCGGAGAAGTTGGGCCCGTTGTAGGGCGCGCCGACGCCCGCGGACCCCGAGTACCCCGGGCCGTGGATGGTGCCGTGCACGGTGTTCGGCTCGAACCCGACGTTCTCCATGATGTCGATCTCGCCGCAGTTCGGCCAGCCCGCGCTGCCGATGTCGCTGCCCAGCATCCAGAACGCGGGCCACATGCCCTGCCCGCGCGGTAGCTTCATCCGCGCCTCGAAGTGTCCGTAGGTCTGGGTGAATTTGCCTTGGGTGGCCAGCCGGGCCGAGGTGTACTCGCAGCGGCCGTACCAGCAGTTGTAGTTGCCGGGGTTCTCCTTGCGCGCGGTGATCACCAGGTGGCCCTGGCCGTCCAGCGCCGCGTTGTTCGTGCCGGAGGTGTACCACTGCCGCTCGTGGTTGTTGACGTTGTCGCCGGTCTCGAAATTCCACTTCGAGCCGTCGACACCGCCGCCCGCGGGACCGTTGAAATCGTCGGTGAACCCGGCCGCGGGCGCCCCTGACGCACTGGCCGGGAGCGCGGCCTGGCCGAGGGTGAGCAGGAGGCCCGCGGCCAGCGCGGCTGCCCAGCGCGGACGCGGGAGGGAGCGTGAGATGGACATCTTCGTCACCTCTCTGGGAGCAAAACCGAGGGTTTGTTGTGCTCGACAACAAAGTATGCATGCGAGCAACGGAGCGGGCAAGCACTTCGTTGCTCTTTCGCGAACAGGGCTGGACCGAGACACGCGGACGTCATCCGGGGTGACTCGGGAGGTTTCGTGATCACGGCGAACGCTACGGCGGGGGTACGACGATTTCGGTCTCGGTGGGGGCAGCCCTACCCGGAACCGGTGGCTCACCGCATGGCCCTGCCCTGGGCGCGCTCCCTAATCTCGGAAGGCAAACTCCTTGGCGGACAAGGGAAAGGTCTTGGGGGATGACGACCGGAACCGATTTCGACACCTCACCTGAACGCGTGATTCCAGAAGGACCGGTACCACGGCCGAAACGGTGGTGGCGACGGCCGTGGGTCGGTCCGCTCGCCGTGCTCGTCGCGGTGTTCCTCGCCTACTCGCTGCCGCCGTACCTGGCGATGGATCCGGCCCGGTCACGTGTCCCGGCACCGGCGGGATTCGCCGCGCACTACTGGTTTCTCGTCGCGCACGTCCTCTTCGGCACGGTCGCGATCGTCGGCGTCCTGCTCCAGATCTGGCCGTGGTTCCGCCGCACCCATCCGGTGGGGCATCGCCGTGTCGGCCGGGCCTACGTGTTCGCCGGGGCGATCCCGTCCGCGCTGATGGCGGGCACGATCGGCGCGATGAGCCCGTTCGGCCCGGTGACCGCGACGCTCGACGTCATCGCGGCGCTGCTGTGGTTCGGCTGCACCGTCGCCGGATGGAAGGCGGCGCGGGAACGTCGGTTCGGCGAGCACCGGAAGTGGATGATCCGCAGTTTCGCGCTGGCCATGAACACGCTGCTGACCAGGATCTACGGGCCGTTCGTGTTCATGGCGCTCGGCCCGTTGAAGGACACCAGGTTCGGCGGCAACGACCAGTGGTTCACCGACGTTTCGTCCGCGACCTCGGCCGCGCTGAGCTTCACCACGCTGCTGCTGGTCAGTCAGTGGTGGCTGGAGCGCCGACCCGCCCGGCGGCGAGCTCTCGCGCGATGATCGTCCGCTGGATTTCCGAGGCGCCCTCGTAGATCCTCGGCGCGCGGACGTCGCGGTAGAGGTGCTCCAGCAGGTGCCCCCGCCGCAGCGCCCGCGCGCCGTGCAGTTGGACGGCGGCATCGACGACGTACTGGGCGGCTTCGGTCGCGAAGAGCTTCGCCATCGCCGCGCGGCCGGCGAGGTTTCGTTCCCCGGCGTCGTAGGCGGCGGCCGCGGCGTGGACGAGCAGCCGCGCGGCCTCGGTGCGGGTGGCCATCTCGGCGAGCGTGTGCGCGACGGTTTGCTGCTGGATCAGGGGACCGCCGAAGGCGACCCGTTGCCCGGTGTGGTCGACGGCGGCCTCCAGCGCGGCCTGTGCCATCCCGACGGCGAACGCGCCGACACTGGGGCGGAACAGGTCCAGGGTCCGCATGGCGACGGCGAAACCGCGGTTCTCCTCGCCGAGCAGCTCGTCGCGATACACCGGGACGCCGTCGAAGCGCAGCGTTCCGATCGGATGCGGGCTGAGCAGTTCGAGGTGCTCGCCGGAGAGGCCGGGGCGGTCGGCGGGCACCAGGAACGCGCTCACCCCGCGTGCGCCGACATCCGGTGTGGTGCGGGCGAAAACGGTGTAGAAGTCGGCCTCCGGCGCGTTCGAGATCCACATCTTCTCGCCGGTCAGCCGCCAGCCGTCGCCGTCGGGTTCGGCCGCGAGCGACAGCGCGGCGGCGTCCGACCCGGCGTCCGGCTCGGTGAGCGCGAACGCCGCGACGGCGCGCCCGGCGGCGACCTCGGGCAGCCACTTCCGCACCTGCTCGTCACTGCCCGACTGCAACACCGGGTAGCTGCCGAGCCCCTGCAACGCCAGCGCGGTCTCGGCCTCGGTGCACTGCGTCGCCAGCGCCTCGCGCAGGATGCACAGGTCGGTCGCGGCGGCCTGGCGCGTCGGGTTCCCTTCGGACACACCGGGAAACAGCCGCGCGAGCAGGCCGAGTTTGCCCATGGCTTCGAGCAGCGGCCGGTTGACCGCACCGGCCGAACCATCCACACCGGACTCGGCGAGCGGGCGGAGGCGTTCCGCGCCGAGAACGCGGACTTCGGCGGCGAAGGCGCGTTGCGTGGCGTCGAGTGCGAAGGCGCTCATCGTGTCTCCTGCGTCATGCCGCGAACGGTCCGTGGTGCGGAGTCGGCGGCCACGGCGAAAGCGCCATGACTACGGCTGCGCGACGGGGAAATCATTGGTTCTCCTCCGGCCGCCAGCGGGCGTGTGCCGTGCCCGGTACCCCCGAGCGGACGAGTTCGAGCCGGGGTGGCGGCCCGTCCGTCCGGCCGCCCTGCGGTTTCCTGCTGCCCGCGGCGAACGGCTTCGGCCACGGGACACGGTAACCCTGCTCGGCCGCGGCGTGCAGTGTCCACTGTGGATCGTAGAGGTGGGTCCGGCCGAGTGCGCACAGGTCGGCGCGTCCGGCGAGAATCAGGGAATTCACGTCGTCGTAAGAGGAAATCGCGCCGACGGCGATGACGGCGATCGGATACCGGCCCCCGATTTCGTTGCGGATCCGATCGGCGTATGGTGTCTGGTAGCTCCTCCCGAACTTCGGCTTCTCCTCGCTGACCACCTGCCCGGTGGACACGTCGATCCCGTTGGCCCCACGTGCCGCGAAGGCACGGGCGATCTCGACCGCGTCCCCGGAGTTGTTGCCTCCTTCACACCAGTCCGTCGCCGAGATGCGTACGGTCATCGGCCGCTCCGCCGGCCAGACCGCGCGCACCGCGTCGAAGATCTCCAGTGGAAAGCGAAGCCGGTTCTCGAGCGAGCCGCCGTACTCGTCGGTGCGGTGATTGGTCAGTGGTGACAGGAAGGAGGACAGGAGGTAGCCATGAGCACAGTGCAGTTCGAGCAGGTCGAATCCGGCCTGCGCGGCGTGCCGGGCGGCGGTGACGAACTGGCCGCGGATCTCTGCGAGGTCGGCCGCCGTCAGTTCGCGAGGCGTCTGGTTCGTTGCGGTGTAAGGGATCGGGGAGGGCGCGCAGATCTCCCAGTTGCCTTCGGGCAGCGGCTGGTCGATGCCGTCCCACATGAGCCTCGTCGATCCCTTGCGCCCGGAGTGTCCCAGCTGGACGCCGATCTTCGCCGGGGTGTTCTCGTGCACGAAGCCGGTGACGCGGGCCCACGCGCGCTCCTGCTCCGCGGTGTAGAGCCCGGCGCAGCCGGGGGTGATCCGCCCCTCCGGGGAGACGCACACCATCTCGGTCATCACCAGTCCGGCGCCACCGAGTGCCTTGCCGCCGAGGTGGACGAGGTGGAAGTCGCCGGGGACACCGTCCTCGGCGGAGTACATGTCCATCGGCGAGACGACGACGCGGTTGGCCAGCTCCAGTTCGCCGATCCGGTAGGGCTGGAACATCGGCGGCGCGACGGGGGTGCCGAGCCGCCCGGCGAACCAGGTGTCGAGCTCCGCGGCGAACTCGGGATCGCGCAGCCGCAGGTTGTCGTAGGTGACCCGGCGGCTGCGGGTGAGCAGGTTGAACGCGAACTGCGGTGGTTCCTGATGGGTGTACTGGCCGAGGTTCTCGAACCATTCGAGGCTCGCCTGCGCGGCGCGCTGGGTGGAGGTGACCACCGGGCGCCGCTCGGCTTCGTACGCGGCGAGTGCTTCCTCCACAGTGGACTGTTCGTGCAGGCAGGCGGCGAGCGCGAGCGCGTCCTCCATGGCCAGCTTCGTGCCGGAGCCGATGGAGAAGTGCGCGGTGTGCGCGGCGTCGCCGAGCAGGACGACGTTGCCGTGCACCCAGCGCGCGCACCGGACCGTGCCGAACGTTCCCCACTTCGAGTTGTTGGCCAGCACCCGGTGGCCGTCGAGGACCTCCGCGCACAGCTCGCGGATCAGCTCGATCGACTTCTCGTCGCTCTCGCCCGGCGCGAGCGAGGTGGCGGCGATCGGGCCGAACGCGCGGCGCCAGACGTCGGAGTGCGTCTCGAGGATGAAGGTGCTCCCGTCGCGGCCGTACGGGTAGCCGTGGATCTGCATGATCCCGTGCGGGGTGTCGAGCACGTGGAACTTGAACGCGTCGAACACCAGGTCCGTGCCGAGCCAGATGTAGTGGCACTGCCGGGTTTCCACCTCGGGGCCGAAGGCGTCGGCGAACCGGCCGCGGACCGCGGAGTTGACGCCGTCCGCGGCCACGACGAGGTCGTAGTCCGTCCTCAGGGTGGCGGGATCCGGTGCGGGGATGCGGAAGAGCAGGTCGACGCCGAGCGCCGCACACCGTTCGCGCAGGATGCCCAGCAACCGTTTGCGGCTCATCGCGGCGAAGCCGTGCCCGCCCGAGGTGGTGACGGTGCCGCGGTAGTGGATGTCGATGTCGTCCCAGCGGGCGAACTCGGCACGCATGGCCTCGTGGATCACCGGGTCGGCGTGCTCGATCCCACCCAGTGTCTCGTCGGAGAAGACCACCCCGAAGCCGAAGGTGTCGTCGGGCGCGTTGCGTTCCCAGACGGTGATTTCGTGGCCGGGGTCGAGCTGCTTCGCCAGCGCGGCGAGGTAGAGCCCCGCCGGGCCGCCGCCGAGAACCGCGATACGCACGTCGACGAGGGTATGTCGCTGTGGATACGACCGTCAAGGAGGCGGAATATGTCGTAGGCTGGCCGTCATGGTCATCGAGCGCGTCAATCCGGCCGGACTCGGCCGTCCATCGGGGTTCTCGCACGCCGTCGTCGCGGAGGGCCGGTTCGTGTTCCTCGCCGGTCAGACGGCGCTGGACAAGGAGAACAAGATCGTCGGCGACACCGTCGTGGCGCAGTTCGAGCAGGCCCTGTCGAACCTGCTGACCGCGCTGCGCGAGGCCGGTGGCGAGCCCGAGCAGCTCTGCGCCGTCACGGTCTACATCGTCGACATGGACGACTACCGGGCAAACGCGCGCGAGATCGGCAAGGTCTGGCGCAGGCTGGCCGGGACGGAGTACCCGGCGATGGCGGGGATTGGTGTCGCGCGGCTGTGGGATGTCGAGGCCCTGGTGGAAGTGCAGGGTTACGCGGTCATTCCGGCCCGCTGACCGTGCGCGTGACGAACGCGCGCGCGGCGGTTTCCAGCCGGGCGCGCAGGGTGAAGAACAGGTCGCTCGCGCGCAGGCCCGGCCAGTCCGGGGGCAGGAGCTCGGCGGGGAGCCCGGGGTCGAGATAGGGCATCCGGCGCCAGCCGGTGAGCACGCGGACGTAGTCGGGGAAGGCCTCGTCCCCGGACACCGTGCGGCGGCGCTGCCAGCGGCGCAGCGTGGGCCCGTATTCGTCGAGGAAGGCGGTGTAGAGCTCGTCGAGCTGGGCGAGGTCCCACCATTCGCGGACCTTCGCGGTGAGCTCGCCGAAGGCGACGTGGTCGGCGTGGAACAGCTCGGCGTAGCCGGAAAGGCCCAGCTCGCCGAGGGTACGCGCGGTGACCTCGCGCAGCTGGGCCGGCGCGATCCAGACCCCGGAGGACACGGTGCCGAAGCCGAGGCGGGCCAGCTGGGTGCGCAGCAGGTGCCGTCGGTGGCGTTCGGCCTCGGGCACGGAGAACACCGCGAGTACCCAGCCGTCGTCGATCCTGGCGCGCTCACGGCGGAAGATGCGCTGGTCGCCCTCGCGCAGGATCGCGCGTCCGGTGCCGGACAGCTCGTAGCCGGCGGTCGACCCGTGGCGGACCGCCTCGAGGATGCCGCGCCGCTTGAGCCGGGAGATGGACGAGCGCACCGCGGGCTCGTCGACACCGAGCGCGGCGAGCAGTTCGATCAGCGAGGCGACCGAAAGCCAGTCGCCCTCGGTCTGCGAGTAGAGGCCGTACACCGTGACGATGAGCTGCCGGGGCTGCGCCGCGCGGCCCGCCCCGTCCAGCTCGGTTGCTTCCGGTACGACCGTCATCAGGTCACAATAACAATCGGGGCGCCGGGTTCGTTACCATTCCGGGGACGTGCTGCTAGGGGGAAGTCGTGTTCTTCGACCGGTTCACCCGCCGCGGGCGCCTGATGGCGAAGCGGACGTGTGACCCGAGCGGTCACGCCTTCGAGGTCGCCGGATTCCTGTTCCGGACACCGACGGCGTGGGAGTACGCCGCGGCCGTCGCCTGCGGCAGTGATCCGGACGCGCAGCGCTGGCTAGGCTGGCTGGACGAGTCGATCGTGGCCGAGCCGTTGCGTGCCGAGGCGTTGCGCGTGGTGCCGGGGACGGGGCCGGAGTGGGCCTCGCCGGATCCGCTGTCGGTCGACCTCGTCGCGATCGATCTCTCCGCCCGCCGGTGTGCCGGGCTGGTGAGCGTGCACAGCGGTGAGGACGGCGGTCCGGAGACCGGCGGCTATCTCGCGCCGGACTACCGCGGTCGCGGGGTCGGCCGGGTGCTGTTCACCGCCGGGATCCGGTTGGCGCACGAGCATCTCGGGGTGCGCCGGGTACGCGCGGGGGCCGAGATCGGCAACGTCGCGAGCGGTCGTTCGCTCGAAGCGGCGGGTCTCATCCGGGTAGCGGGCCCACCTTCGTACCGGCTTCCGAACGGCAGGGTGACCGAAGCGTGGTGGTACGAACACACCGGCCGGACGGCGCGGGCCTGTGCGGGACCGCCGGCCGGATGGCTGCGCGCGCGGCACGATTCGGCGGAGGCCGAAGCGTTCCCGGCCTAGCGTTCCCGGTATGCGAACTGTGACGACGCGGGCCGGGGTGTACGCGGTGCTGACCGATTCCGCGGCGGTGGTGCCGCCGGTGCCGGACGGCGATTCCGGTGGTGTGCGGTGGTTGCGGGCGGCCGTCGCCCGGTTCAGCAATGGTGACGCGCATGCCCGCCGACGGGCGCTCGTGTTGTCCGAACTCGTCGATATCGACGAGAAGTCTTTGTGTGACAAGGCTTTTGCCTGGACGCGGCGGATCGTGGCCGACGCGGGCCCGGTGCTGGACGTGATGACGGTGATCGCCAGGCGGGTGCCGGTCGGGGTGCTCGCCGAAGCGCTGGGGCTACCGGACGTTTCCGCGGACATCGCCGTGGTCGCGCGGGCCTATCATCCGCATGTCGAGCCGGGGCCGGCGGCGGAGGCCGCGCTCGCGCGGCTGGTCGAGGTCTGCGGCGGGGTCGCGGACGAGCACGCGGCGGCGCGGATCGGCCTGCTGATCCAGGCCTGCGACGCGACGGCGGGACTGGTCGCTTCGGCTCTGTTGAGCGGAAGTATCGCCGACGCGGAACCGCCGGTGCGGAGCACGCGCCGGGTGGTCGGTGGCGAGATCGTCGCGCTGGATCTGGCGGCCGCGAAACTCACCTTCGGCGCGGGCGCCAAGGAGTGTCCCGGTCGTGGGCACGCGGTCGCGCTGGTCATGGGAATTCTCGCGGCGTTACGCGGGTTCCGTGTCGTGCCAGGGGAAATCGGCTACGAGCCGAGTGTGAACATCCGCGTTCCGTTGTCACTTCCGATAAGCCGGGAAAGTTCTGTCGGTGGCCTGTGCTAAGACTTACCGCGGCGCCGGCGGAGGGTCCGGCGCGCTGGGAGGGTCTGTGCCGTGTGGTACTTCAATGGCTTGCTCGGATTCGTCACGCTGGGGCTGTGGATTTTCTGCGTGGTCGACGTCGTGGTGACCGACGAGTCGTCCTGCCGGAACCTGCCGAAGGGCCTGTGGCTGCTGTTGGTGCTGCTGGTTCCGCTGGTCGGTTCGATCATCTGGCTGGTGGCCGGGCGGCCGCAGCACGCCGGTCGGGCACGCGCGTCGCGTGGGCTTTTCGAACGGGAAGCACCCGCGTATCCCGAATACGATCGTCCGGGGCGGTTCGCGGCGACGGATCCGGCCGCGGACGAGGAATTCCTCCGGAAGTGCCGGGAACGAGCCGAGGCACAGCGCCGGGCGGCGCGGGAAAAGGGCGGGGACGCCTGAGCCTCACTCCGGCGGGCAACAGCCGGAGACGTCCTGTTCGTACGCGAGCAGGGTGTCGATCACGAGCTTGCGCTCGGCGGGGGACAGCGGCTCCAGCGCGCGTGTCCACGCGTGCGCGCCGCGCGCCAGCCAGGCGTCGACGGCGCAGCGCTTGTCCTCGGCGATGCTGACGATCGTGCGCCTGCGGTCGGCGGGGTCCTCGGTGCGGTCGAGCACGCCCTGACGGCTGAGGTCGCCGACCATGAGGCTGGCCGTGGTCGGTGCCAGTTCGAGTTTCCCGGCGAGTTCGGTGACCGTCGTCGGCCCGTCGAACAGGAGGTGACACAGCAGTGACAGGTGGCGCGGCGCGAGGGAGAGGTCGCTGAGCTCCTCCGGCACGGGCGTCCGCTTGGCACGGCCGATCAGGCGCGGCATGAGCAGCAGCAGCTGACGCACCCCGTCCTCGACGCTCGGTCCGGCCTCCGTAGACATGATCCCCTGGTCTCCTCGTTCGCATCCTTGACGTGCACTGAGCTTACCTGGGTGTACCGCGGCTCTCGGCATGATCAGAGTGGTCCCCGTCATGGCCCGCGTGTGACGTGCCGGGTTCGCGGAGTGACCTTCCGGGTGACACGACGTTGACAGGGATGGCGTGGCTCAGTAGTTTTGCTGGCAAAGCAAAATCATCTGTGCGGCGGCGTCCGCTGGGAGGCTTTGATGTCGGAGGAGATCCAGAACTTCAACCGGGGGATCGTCGAGGAGTTCCGGGCCAACGGCGGCAAGGTCGGCGGGATGTTCGAGGGTAAGGACCTGCTGCTGCTCACCACGACCGGGGCGAAGAGCGGCCAGGAGCGCGTCTCGCCGCTGGTCTACCACCGCGACGGCGAGCGGCTGGTCATCATCGCCTCCTACGGCGGAGCCGACAAGCATCCGGCCTGGTACCACAACATCGTGGCGAACCCGAAGGTCAGGATCGACCTCGGTGACGGTGCCTCCACCGAGGCCACCGCGGTCGTACACGCCGAGGGGGCGGAGCACGACCGGTTGTACGCCGAGGTGGCCGAGCGGATGCCGCAGTTCGCCGAGTACCAGCGGAAGACCAAGCGGATCATCCCGGTCGTCGTCCTGGAGAGGTGAGGGGGGCGGCCTCCGGCTTCCTGGGGGCGCCGGAGGCCGCCTTGTCACTTCTCAGCGGGGAAGGATGTTGTGGCTCAGCCGGAACGTGTTGGCCGGGTCGTACTTCGCCTTGAGCCCGGCGAGTTCGCGCAGGCCGGTCTCCCCGAACACCGCCGGTGCCTGCTCGTGCGGGTCGTGCTCGCCGTAGACGAAGGTGAGCAGTTTGCCGGTGCTCCACGGGCGCAGCGCGGTGAACAGCTTCCGGTGCGCCGCCCGGACCTCGTCCGCCGTCTCATCGTCCACGATGGACAGTGCGCGCACGGTGAACCGGGCGGCGTCGTTCCACCGGGTGTAGCCGCCGCCGAGCAGATCGACCAGCAGGACCGTCTCCACCGGCGCGTCCGGTCCGGCCAGTTCCAGGATGGTGTCGATCATCGGGTCGGTCAGCTCGCCGGTGGTCGTGTTGTCGCCGCGGTAGGCGTGCGGGTGCGGCGGTTCGCTGGCGATCGAGCCGGACTCGGTGAACGGCATCTCGGCGAGTGAGTCGATGAGCCGGGGGCCGATCGCGCGCAGCGGCTCGACGAGGCGTTCGCCCGCCGCCGCGTCCCCGAGGTAGGCGACCCGGATCTGCGCGATGTGCTTGCCGCGCAACGGTTCGGGCACCATCGGCAGGTCCGGCATGGGCACCATCGCGACCGAGGTGGTCACCTCGTCGGGCGCCGTGGCTGCCCAGTCGCGCCACCCGCGCAGGACGTCGCCGAGCTGGTCCGGCCCGAAGTAGAGGCCACCGCCGTAGAGCGTGGTCACCGGCACCAGGCCGAACTCCAGCGCGGTCACGATCCCGAAGTTGTCCCGGCCGCCGAGCAGTGCCCCGAACAGGTCCGGTTCGGTCTCCGCGGTGACGTGCCGGAGTTCGCCGTCGGCGGTCACCACGTCGAGTGCGCGGACCTGCTCGGCGGCCCGGCCGTACTTGCGGCCCAGCAGGCTGAAACCGCCGCCGAGGGTGTAGCCCACGACGCCGACGTCCGGGGCGGAACCGCTCAGCGGCGCCAGCCCGTGTTCGGCCGCCGCCGCGATGACCGCGCCCCAGTGCACACCGGCCTCGGCGCGGGCGGTCGAGCTCGCCGGGTCGATCTCGACGGCGGTCATCCGCCGGGTGCTGACGAGCACCCCGCCGTCGGCGCCGGTGACCAGCCCGTGCCCGGTGGACTGCACCACGACCGGCAGGCCGTGGGCCGCCGCGTACCGGACCGCAGCGGCGACGTCGTCGGCCTCGGTGGCGCCGACGACCACCGCCGGGCTGCTCGGCACGCCGGTCTGGAAGCCCGCGACCTCCTCGGCGTAGCCGTCCTGGCCTGGCTGGAATACCGGGCCGCGTACCTGCCCGGCCAGCGTCGTGATTTCCGAAACCCGCGTCATGACCCGCTCCTGTCGTTCCTCGTTCCCCTTCAGTTTCACGGCCGCAGGAGCAGAAGTCCAAGATCTGGTAAGTCTACGAACTATAATGAACGCTTATGGAACTCCATCAGCTCGAGTACTTCGTCGCGGTCGCCGAGGAGGAGAACTTCACCCGCGCCGCCGCGCGGATGCACGTCGCGCAGCCGGGGGTGAGCGCGCAGATCCGCAGGCTCGAACGGGAGCTCGGGCAACCGCTGCTCGACCGGTCCGGCCGGTCGGTACGGCTCACCGACGTCGGGCTGGCGGCGCTGCCGCACGCGCGGGCGGCGCTGGCCGCCGTCGCCGGGGTCCGCCAGGCCGTCGACGAACTCGCCGGGCTGGTCCGCGGTCAGGTCGCGCTCGGCATGGTGACCTCGCCGGGGCCGGTCCGGGTGCCGGAGCTGCTCGCGCTGTTCCACGAACGGCACCCGGCGGTCGAGATCACGCTGCGGGAAGGGAACTCGGATCTGCTGATCGAGTCGTTGCGGGACGGACGGCTCGACGTCGCGGTGGTCGGGATGGCCGGCGATCCGCCGGAGGGGATCGCGACGAAGGTAGTGCGGGAGGAGGACTTCGTGGCGGTCACCGGGCCGCGGGATCCGTTCGCCGGGCGGGCGCGGGTGACGGTCGACCAGCTGGCCGAGCGGTCGCTGATGAGCCTGCCGAAGGGCACCGGGCTGCGCACGGCGCTGGACACCGCGTTCGCCGCGCGGGGGCTCCGGCCGAAGATCACCTTCGAGGCGGGCGATCCGAATCTGCTGGCGCAGCTGGCCGCGCAGAACCTCGGGGTGGCGATCGTGCCGGAGTCGCTCGCCGCCTACTACGCGCCCCAGGTGCGCGCGCTGCGGATCACCGGTCCGGGCGTGCGGGGCTGCCTCGCGCTCGCGTGGCGCGCCGAGGGTCCGATCGCGCCGGCCGGCCGGGCGCTGATCGACTTCGCCAGGGAGACCCTGCCGCTGTAGCTACTCTTGACAGGGCGTCAACAAGGGCGTTAGCTGAGTCGTGTCCCGTAGTCCGTCAGGGAGGCGCATCGATGCGCACGACGACACGAACCGACGTACTCGACGACGCCGTAATCGGCGCCGCGGCGTTCCTCGCGGGCGGCGCCAACGTGATCATGCAGCTGTCCTGGCCCGAGGTCGGATACGGCGTGGTGGAAAGCCGGGTGGACAGCGGGAACCTGTTCAAGCGCCCGATGAAACGGACCCGGACGACCCTGAGCTATCTGGCGGTCGCGGCGCTCGGCAGCGAGGCGGACAAGGCGGCCTTCCGGCGGGGGGTCAACAAGGCGCACGCGCAGGTGCGCTCGACCGACGCGAGCCCGGTCCGGTACAACGCGTTCGACAAGGACCTGCAACTCTGGGTCGCCGCGTGTATCTACAAAGGATTCGAGGACAGCTACCGACTGCTCGTCGGCGTGCCGGACCGGGCGCTCGCGGAGGAGTTTTACCGCGCTTCGGCGACGTTCGGCACGACGCTGCAGGTGCCGGCCGAGCAGTGGCCGTCCGATTTGGACGCGTTCGAAAAGTACTGGCGGGACGGGCTGAAACGGGTGTCGATCGACGACACCGTGCGTGAACACCTGACCGCGATCGCGGAGCTGAGGTTCCAGCCGAAGCCGTTGAGTGTCCTCTTCGGACCGTTCGTTCGGTTCGTGACGATCGGTTTCCTGCCGCCCGAGTTCCGGGAGCAGATGCGGTTCTCGTGGTCGTCGCGTCAGCAGCGGCGGTTCGACCGGTTGATGGCGGTGATCGGCGCGGTGGTGCGGCAGTCGCCGAGGCCGGTACGGCAGTTCCCGTTCAACTTCTACCTCTGGGACGTCCGGATGCGGATCCGCACCGGGCGCCCGATCGTCTAGCCGAAGGGAAGGCCATGGCGTCGCGGTTGACCGAGGCACAGCAGGACTTCGTCTCCGCGATCGGCACGTTCTGCCGACGCGAAGTAGGGGATCGCGAGCGGCGCGCGAAACTCACCGAGCACGGTCCGCACAGCCGCGAGCTGTACCGCAGGCTCGCCGAACTCGGCTGGCTCGGCATCTCGCTGCCGGAGGAGTACGGCGGTTCCGGGCAGGGCATGGTCGATCTCGTGCTGTTCCTGGAGGAGACCGGGTACTGGCGGGCGCCGATCACCGGCTTCACCACGACGATCATCGTCGCCGCGGCGATCGAGAAATTCGGCTCCGCGGAACAGAAACGCGCGCTTCTCCCTGCGGTGGCGAACGGTTCGGTGCTCGCGATCTCGATGTCCGAACCGGGCGCCGGGTCCGACGTCGGCGCGCTGACCTGCCGGGCCGAGAAGCGGGACGGCTGCTGGGTCGTCAACGGACAGAAGACCTGGTGTTCCAACGCGCACATCGCTGAGCACATCCTGCTCGTCGCCCGGACCGATACCGGCGGTGGCAAGCACGACGGGCTCACCATGTTCGTCGTTCCTGCCGACGTCGCCGGGCTCACCATGCACAGCATCGACACCATGGGCGGCAAGGAGGTCAACGACCTCTACTTCACCGACTGCGCGCTGCCCGCCGACGCCGTCGTCGGAACCGAGGGCCAGGCGTGGGGCCAGCTCATGGCCGGGCTCAACCTGGAACGGATGATCCTCGCCGCGGTGATGCTCGGCACCGCGCGCCGCGCCTTCGACGACACGCTCGCCTACGTCAAGGAACGTAGGCAGTTCGACCGTCCTATCGGGACCTTCCAGGCGCTGCGGCACCGGCTCGCCGACCACGCCGTCGAGCTGGAGTGCACCCGGTTGCTGGTGCACGACGTCGCGGAGAAGATCGATGAGAAACCCGGGAAACTGTTCCCGCGCGAGGCGTCGATGGCGAAGCTGAAGGCGACCGAGTTCGCCAAGGCCATGGCGCTGGACGGGATGCAGATGCACGGCGGCTACGGGTACGCGACGGAGTACGGCATGGAAGCACTGCTGCGCGCGACCGTGGTGTCCACTGTGTACGGTGGGACGAGCGAGATCCAGCGGGACATCATCGGCAAGACCTACGGTCTCTAGGGCAGTGGTCCGGTGTAGCGGGCCGCCGGGCGGATGATCTTGCCCTCCCCGGCCTGCTCCAGCACGTTCGCGCACCAGCCGAGCACCCTGCTGACGGCGAAGGTCGGGGTGAACATGCTGCGCGGCACCCCGCACAGCTCCATCACCACCCCGGCGTAGAACTCCACATTGGTGTAGAGCTCGCGGCCCGGTTTCAGTTCGGCGAGGATCTGCACCACGCGTCGCTCCACCGTGGTCGCGAAGTCCACCAGCGGCCCGCCGAGACCGACGGCGATTTCGCGCAGCAGCAGGGATCGCGGGTCGTCGGTGCGGTAGACGGCGTGCCCGAAGCCCATGATCCGGTCGCCGGAGGCCACCTTCGCGCGCGCCCATTCGTCGATCCGGTCCGGCGTGCCGATCTCGTCGAGGCTGGCCAGCGCCCGGTCGGGTGCCCCGCCGTGCAGCGGTCCGGAGAACGCGCCGATCGCCGCGGTCACCGCCGAAACCAGGTCAGCCCCGGAGGAGGCGACGACACGCGCGGTGAACGTGGAGTTGTTGAAGCCGTGGTCGATCGTGGCGATCAGGTACCGCTCGATCGCCTCGACGTGCGCGGGAGCGGGGACCTCGCCGGTGAGCTGGTACAGCCAGTTCGCCGCGGTGGACAGCTCGGCGCGCGGGCGCACCGGCTCCCGGCCGGAGCGCAACCGGTGCAGTGCCGCGAGGATCGTCGGCGTCACCGCGCACACCAGCAGCGCGTCGGCCTTGCGTCGCACCGGATCGACGTCCCACAGCGCCGGGAGTTCCCGGACGGCGCCGAGCAGCGACAGCGCCGTGCGCAGGCCCGCCATGGGCTGGAACCGCCCGCCCGCGCGCGCGATCGCGGGCAGCACGGCCCGCAGTTCGTCGGGAATTTCCCGCAGTGACGCGACTTCCTCGGTGAAGCGGGCGCGTTCGTCGGCGTCCGGGAGCCGTCCTTCGTGGAACAGGAACCACACGTCCTCGAACGAGCGGGCCCGCGCCAGTTCGATCGCCGAGTGCTCGCGGTAGTGGTAGAAGCCCTCGTCGCCGCGGACGTCCCCGATCCCGGTCGAGGTCACGACGACACCCCGAAGGCCGGGCGGCACGGCCCCGGCATCACTGGTCACTGCCATGACTCCCACTTTCGGCGCGGGAATCAAGTATTGTCAATATTGATCCAGTCAATATGCATGGGGAGATCGCAGGCCATGAGCGGTGCGCGTGACGAGCGTTACCTGAGTACCGACGAGGTCGCGCGCATGCTCGACGTCAAACCGGAAACCGTCTACGCCTACGTCAGCCGGGGCCTGCTCACCAGCGTCCGGGGGAAGGGGCGGCGCGGCAGCGTGTTCGCGCGGGACGAGGTCGAGGGGCTGGCCCGGCGCGGGGCGCGGGCGCGTCGGCAGAGCGGGGCGGTCGAGCGTGTCGGCACCGCGCTGACCCTCATCGAGGACGACGAGCTCTACTACCGGGGCCGCGTGGTCACGGAACTCGCCGTGACCCGCTCCGCCGAGGAGATCGCCCGCCTGCTTTGGGCGATGGAGGACGGGCCGGAGCTGTCCGCACCCCCGGCGCTGCTTGACCGAGCTCGATCGGCACTCACCGCGTTGCCGGAGCCCGCCCGGCTCACCGATCGGCTCCGGGTGATCGTCGCGGTCCTCGGCGCCGCCGACCCGCTGCGGTTCGACCTGTCGCCCGCCGCGGTGGTCCGGGCCGGCGGGACGTTGCTCGGCGCGCTCGTGGACGCGCTGCCGCCGGGGCAGGTGGAGGGCACGCTCGCGGAACGCATGTGGCCCAAGCTGACCGGCGAACCGGGGGGCCCGGCGCTGCTGAACTCGGCCCTGGTCCTGCTGGCCGATCACGATCTCGCAGTGTCCACAGTGGCCGCTCGCGTCGCGGCCAGCGCCCGCGCGAACCCGTACGCCGTGGTGTCGGCCGGGCTCGGCGCGATGGACGGGCCCTATCACGGCGCGGCCAGCACGCTGGCCCATCGGTTCCTCACCGACGCGCTGGCCGACCCGGTCGGGGCACTGTCCGAGCGGCTGCGCACCGGGCAGGGCGTGCCGGGTTTCGGGCATCGGCTGTACCGGCGCAGGGACCCGCGGGCCGATCTGCTGTTCCAGCTGCTGGCCGACCACAACGCGGCGGGACCGGTGCTGGCGGTGACCGGCCGGATCGGCGCGGAACTGGCGCCAGGCGGGCTGTTCCCGAACGTGGACCTCGCGCTCGCCGCGCTGGCGCACGCCTTCGGGATGCGGGCGGACGCGGGCGAGGCGATCTTCGCCGTTGCCCGCACGATCGGCTGGATCGCGCACGCGCTGGAGGAGTACCGCGAGCCGGGCCTGCGTTTCCGGCCGACCGGGGTGTACACGGGTGAACGTCCAGAGCATGCACCGAGTTGACCTGCGCTGGATCGGTGGGCAGGGTGAGCCCATGAGCGATGCTTGCGAGCGAATCATGGACATCGTGCGCCAAAAAGGATTCGACGCTGCCTCGCGGAGCGAGTCGATCGCATGAGCGGCGAAGAGGAACGGCAGGGCGTCAAGCTGACCAATCTCGACCAGCCGCTGTTCGACGGCGCCGAGGCGACCAAGCGCGTGCTGGTCGACTACCTCGAAGCCGTCGGTGACCGGTTCGTCCGGCAGCTGCGGGGCAGGCCGTTGTCGGTGGTCCGCGTCCGGCCGGGGCAGGAACCGTTCATGCAGAAGAACCTGCCGAAGTACACCCCGGACTGGGTCGAGCGGGTCTCGCTGTGGGCGGAGACCTCGCAGCGCCAGGTGTCCTACGCGTTGTGCGACGACGTGCGGACGTTGCTGTGGTTCGGCAACCAGCGCGCGGTCGAGTACCACCCGACGCTGCTGCTCGCCGATCATTCCCAGGGCCCGACGCACCTCGTCCTCGATCTCGACCCGCCGCCCGGCGACACCTTCGGCAAGGCGGTCGAGGCCGCCAAGCTGATCCGCGAGGCACTGGCGAACGACGGGCTGGCCGGCGCGGTCAAGACCAGTGGTGCCAAGGGCGTCCACGTGTTCGTGCCGATCGTGGCGGGTCTCGCGATCGACGACGTCGCCGCGGCCACCCGCGCCGTCGCCGCCAGGGCCGAGCGGATCGACCCCGTCCTCGCCACGACCGCGTTCATCCGGGAGGACCGGGGCGGCAAGGTCTTCCTCGACTCGACCCGCGCGGGCGGCGCGACCGTCGTCGCGGCCTACAGCCCGCGGATCCGGCCCGGCGCGCCCGTCTCGTTCCCGCTCGCTTGGGCCGAACTCGGCGACGTCACCCCGGCCGACTTCACCCTGCGGACCGCCGTCGAGCGGCTCGGCGACCGCGATCCGTGGGCCGAGGAGATGCCCGAGCCGCAGGAACTGCCCGCGGATCTCGTCGAGGAGGGACACACCATCCCGATCGCCAGGGTGCAGGCGATGCACGAGGGCAAGCGCCGCGCGCGGGCCCGCCGCGCGGACTAGCCGGATTCGCGGGTCTTCCTGCCCGAAGGACTTCGCCTTTTTGACCGAACGTCGCGGCGAATGAACCTTGCTCGGAATAGCGAAAGCGCCCTGGGGGAATTGCTTTCCCCGGGCGCGTTCGCTGTTCGTACTGTTTTTACTTCGCGGGGCGGACCGGGTCGATGTAGGTACCCGGGTGGGTCGCGCCGTCCTGCTTGAGGATGTGCATGATGCCGGGGGTCCACTCCACCGGCTGCGTGTTGTAGGTGTTGGGCGGGGTCACCTTCATGCTCGCGACCTCCCAGCCGGTCTCCTGGTTGGTGCCGAGGTAGGTCAGGTTCGAGACGGCGTGCTCGCCGGGGCGCAGGACCACCGCGCCGAGTGCGCCGTTGGTGCGGGCCAGGTCCCAGGTGGTGCCGTCGACGCCGGTCAGCTGGACGCCGGGGAAGCCGTTCACGCTGCAGGTGGCGTCGCTGTTGTTGGTCAACGTGAGCGGGACGCGGTACTGCTCGCCACTGATCAGCTGTGGTGTGGACGCGGCGACCCGCAGCGCCGTGCACGGGATCTTGTTGCCCGCGTTCGCGACACCGCCGCCGATGGCGGCCTCGTTCGCGGCCGCGCCGCCGCCGTTCGGGGCCGCGCCGATCCCGCCGCCCACGGCGCCGGAACCCTGCGGCGCGGGGGAGGCGCTGCCCGCCTGGCCGGTCGAGCACGCCCCCAGCGCGCCCACCGCCGCCACCGCGGCGATCGCCAGTACGCCCCGCTTGATGACCTTCGCGTTGATGCCCATTTTCATCCCCTTGAATAGTGCCTGCGTATTTGCGGTGTGTTTTTCGAACTCGCAAACAAAGATGTCCGGGAAACGAATAGGTGGCGCCGCTGTGATCTGGATCACCGAGGGGCAACGTTGTTATCGGCAGGCACTCGTGGATTGCTTTTCGCAGGTCATAGTCGTTCGCGAGTGGCTCGTTTGCCCGTTTGTGCGGCCGGAAAAGTGCGGAAGGGGCAGCGGGTGGTGGACGCGGCGGCTACCGTGAGACGCGATGAACGACTACGCGCAGTTCCTGCCGATCGCCCGCGCGGCGATGTCCACCGCCCGGGAGATCGTGCTCTCCCGAGGCACGTTTTCGGTGGCCGCCAAGGGTGACCGGGACATGGTCACCGACGTCGACCTCGCCGTCGAGGACGCGGTCCGCGACCTGCTCGGCAGGGAAACCCCGGGGATCCCGGTCGTGGGTGAGGAACGTGGCGGCCGGGCCGCCGACGGGCTGTGGTGGACGCTCGACCCGGTCGACGGCACCGCCAACTTCGCCCGCGGCATCCCGCTCTGCGCCGTGTCGCTCGCCCTCGTCGACGGTTCCCGCAGCGTGGTCGCCACGATCTCGGCGCCCTTTCTCGACGTCGAGTACTCCGCTGTGGACGGTCACGGTGCCTGGGCCGGGGAGCAGCGGTTGCGCTGCTCGGCGGTCTCGGAGATCGGCGACGCGGTGATCTCGCTCGGGGACTTCGCGGTCGGGGACGACGTCGACCGCAACCGGGTCCGGCTCGGCCTGCTGCGTGAGTTCGGCGCCCGCGCGCAACGGGTCCGGATGATCGGCACCTCGGCGATCGACCTGGCCTGGGTGGCGCACGGCAGGCTCGACGCCACGCTCAACCTGTCCAATCATCCGTGGGACACGATGGCAGGCGTGCTGCTGGTCCGGGAGGCCGGCGGCCTCGTACTCGACGAGGACGACACCGGGCACTCGGCGGATTCGACGGCGACCATCGCGTTGTCCCCCGGCCTGCGCGACGAGGTCATGGCCACGCTGCGCCGCACCGCTCGAGCCGCCCGCCTGAGCCGGAACGCCTGAGTCGCCCGCCTTCCGAGGTGGCCCATGCGCCCCAATGTGGCGTTCGGTGCGTTGAGCGCACCCAATGCCACATTGGGGCGCTCGACCGGTCGGCTACCGCTCGGCGACGCGCGCGTCGAACTCGGCGAGCCAGGCCCGGAAGTCCTCCGGCCCGTACAGAGGCCCCTGATCAGGACGGGCGGAGTCGGCCGCGCTCAACGCGTCGATGGTGTCCCACACCACCTCGTCCTGCACGTCTCCGGCTTCCTCGGTGAGCCAGGGCCGGGCCCAGCCGGCGGCTTCGCCGGGGGTGACGGTTCCTTCGGCCAGACCGGTGAGGAGCTTGCGCACCTCGTCACGAATGGGTTCGGACACGTGTGCGATCCTAGGGGAGAACGGACGCCACTGTCTTCCGGGTCACAGACAGGTCCTGAGCGCCGCGAGCAGCGTGGCCGCGCGATCGTCGACGTCCTCGGCCCGCAGTTCGTTGGTGGTGAAGGAAAACCCGAGGCCGTCCGCGGGCCACGCGCCGTGCCGTCCGCCGCCAGCGCCGGAGTGCCCGAACGCGACCTCGACGGGGCCGTACGTGCCGATCGGATCGGCCAGCTCGTAGCCGAGCCCGAAGCGCACCGGCCGGTCGTTGACCGCGTCCAGCCCGGCCGACCACTCCCGCGTCGCCTCGGCGAGCACCGGGGCGGGCACCAGCCCGGAGCCGATCCGGTCGTACAGCCGCGCCATCGCGGCCGCGGTCCCGGTCGCGCCGCCCGCGGCCAGTTCCGCGCGCCGGTATTCCGGGGTGTTGAAGGCCTCGCCGGAATCGAGCAGGCCCCGGTACATCCGCTCGACGATCGCGCGGCGTTCCGGGTCGGACAGGAACGTGCTGATCCGGTAGCCGGGTGCCCGCGTGACCGGGGCCAGCCGGTAGTCCTCGGCCGCCGGGGTGCCCAGGTGGATGTCGAGGTCGCCGAGCAGTCCGGGCAGGAGCGCGCCGACGTTCCGGCCGGTGACCCGGCGGATCAGCTCGGTGGCGAGGTAGCCGTAGGTCAGCGCGTGGTACGCGACCCGGGTGCCCGGCGTCCACAAAGGACGCTGTGTGGCGAGCGCGGCGGCGTTGCCCGCGTTGTCGAGCGTCGGCAGGTCCGCCTCGACGTAGGGGAGCCCGACGGTGTGGGAGAGCACCTGCGAGACGCGGACGTCCTCCTTGCCGTTCCGCGCGAACTCCGGCCAGTACGTCGCGACGCGTTCGCCGGGGTCGAGCAGCCCACGGGCGGTGAGCAGCGCGAGCACGGTGGCCACGACGCCCTTGGTGCCGGAGAACAGGACCACCAGCGTGTCCCGCGTCCACGCCACACCGGGGCGGGCCGAGCCGCCCCACAGCTCGGCGAGCACCTCGCCGTCGCGGACGACGCTGAACGCCGCGCCGCCGGACGTCCCGGCCAGGACGTCGTCGAACGCCTCACGCACCGCCTCGAATCCTGGGCGGACTTCGGGGTTCACAGGCGCGGGGTGTTGGTCAGGAGTTCACGGGTGTAGGGGTGCGACGGTCTGGTCAGCACCGTGTCGACGTCGCCGAGTTCGACGATCTCGCCGCCGCGCAGTACCGCGATCCGGTCGGCGACCTCGCGGGCCAGCGCGATGTTGTGGGTCACGAACAGCATCGCCATCCCGAGTTCCCTCCGCAGCTCGCCCAGCAGGTCGACGATCGTCGCCTGCACGGACACGTCGAGCGCCGAGGTCACCTCGTCGCACACCAGCACGTCCGGGGTGGTCACCAGCGCCCGCGCGATGGCCGCGCGCTGCCGTTCGCCGCCGCTGAGCTGCTCGGGCAGCCGGTTCGCCACCTCGCGGCCGAGCCGGACCCGGTCGAGCATCTCGGCGACACGTTCGCGGCGCTGCGCGCGGGACAGCGTGGTCAGCCGGGTGAGCGGCACTTCGATCGACTTCGCGATGCTTCGCCGTGGATTGAGCGACGAGAACGGGCTCTGGAACACGTACTGGACGCGGCGTCGCTCGTCGTCGCTGCGCTGCCGCGTCGACCCGGCGAGGGTGACGCCGTCGAGCGCCACGGTGCCGGTGAAGCCGGGGGAGAGTCCGGCGAGGCACTGCGACAGCGTGGTCTTCCCCGAACCCGATTCGCCGAGCAGCATCAGGCATTCGCCGCGCGACACCGAGACGTCGACGCCGCGGAGCACCCGGTTCTGTCCATAAGAGACGGTCAGGTTCTTCGCGGCGAGAACGGTTTTCCCGGCAGGAGTGACGTCGCCGCCGGGCGCGTCGAGATCCGGGACGGCGTCGAGCAGGCGACGGGTGTAGGCGTGTTCCGGACGGCGCAGGACCTGCTCGGCCGGGCCGGTTTCGACGAGGTCGCCGCGGTACATCACCGCGACCCGGTCGGCGATCTCGGCGACCACGGCGAGGTCGTGGGTGATGTAGAGCGCCGCGACGCCGTGTTCGGCGGTGAGTTCACGGACGGTCGAGAGCACCAGCGTCTGCGTCATCACGTCGAGCCCGGTGGTCGGCTCGTCCAGGACGACGACGCTGGGACGGCAGGCGAACGCCATCGCGATGCCGACCCGCTGCTGCTGCCCGCCGGAGAGCTGGTGCGGGTACCGGCGGCGGTAGCGCGTGTCCGAGGGCAGCCCGACCTCGGCGAGCACCTCGCCGACCCGGTCGTCGATCGACCCGGCGAATCCGTGGGTTTCCAGTACCTCGGCGATCTGCTTGCCGACGCGCAACGCGGGGTTGAGCGACAGCGCGGGATCCTGCGGGATGTAGGCGGCCGCGCTGCCGCGGAGTTTCCGCTGCTCCTGGGGCGTCAAGGTGAGGACGTCGACGGGCTCGCCATCACGCGGCCGGAGCAGGACCCGCCCGCCCGCGGCCGCAAGCCCGCGCCGGAAGTGGCCCAGCGCTGCCAGCCCCGCCGTCGTCTTGCCCGAACCGGACTCACCGACCAGCGCCAGCACCTCGCCGGGGGCGATCGCGTACGAGACGTCGTGGAGAATTCCTTGCCCGGACCGGGTTTTCACCGACAGCCCGGACACTTCCAGCGCGTGGGTCATGAGCGGGTCTCCCGGGTCCGCCCGGCCGCGGCCGAGGCGAGTGAGTCGGCGAGGAGGTTGGTGCCGACGGCGAGCAACGCGATCGCCAGCACCGGCAGGAGCACGCCCCAGGGCTGGACGACCAGCGCGATGCGGTTCTCGTTGATCATCAGGCCCCAGTCCGCCGTCGGCGGCTGGATCCCGAGGCCGAGGAAGGACAGCGAGGCGATGTATCCGATCGAATACGTCAGCCGGAGTCCGATCTCCACCATCAGCGGCCCGGTGATGTTCGGCAGGATCTCCTGCACCAGGATCTGCCCGCGTGGCACCGCGTACATCTCGGCCGCGCGGATGTAGTCGTGATCCCGCACGGCGACGGTGGCCTGGCGGGCGACCAGCGCGGTGCGGGGCGCGTGGGTCAGGCCGATGATCAGCACCAGGAGCCAGCCCTTCGGCCCGATCACCGCGATCGCGAGCAGCGCGATGACCAGCTGCGGGAACGACAGCAGGACGTCGTTGGCCCGCATGAGCAGGCTGTCGAGCAGCCCGCCGCGATAGCCCGCGATCATGCCGAGCAGCGCGCCCAGCACGATCCCGAGCGCGGTCGCCAGCACGGCGTAGAGCAGCAGGGTGGTGCCACCGGCGAGGAACCGGCTGAGTACGTCGCGGCCGAGCCCGTCCGTGCCGGCGATCCCGACCGGCTTGAACGGTTTACCCGCGAACTCGGTCGGTTCGTGTCCGGCGACGAGCGGGCCGAGCCAGGGGCCGAGCACGGCGACGAGGACCACCAGCGCGGTGAGCGCGGTGCCGATCTTGGCCTGCGGGAACGCCCACGCCGTCCGGAACAGTCCACTGTGGTGTGTCGGCGGTTCCCCTTCGGCGTCGGCGCGGGGGATCTCGACGGCGGTCATCGGCCTGCCTCCGTGCGCAGCCTGGGGTTCGCGAGGATGCCGACGACGTCGGCGAGCAGGTTCACCACGATGTACACCGCGGCGATGAGCAGCGTGACCGCCTGCACGACGGCGACGTCCCGCTTGGCCACCGCGTCGATCAGTGCCTGGCCGATTCCCGGATAGCGGAAGAGGAATTCGACCACGACGACGCCGCCGGTGAGCCAGGCCAGCTGGATCGCGACGACCTGGGCGACCGGGCCGACCGCGTGCGGCAGCGCGTGTCGCCGCAACACGACCCGCTCCGGGACGCCCTTGAGCCTGGCCATCTCGACGTAGCCGCTGTCGAGTACTTCGTTCATCGTCGCGCGCATCATGCGGGCGATGTACGGCGTCACGACGAGTACCAGTGTCACGACCGGCAGCACGAGCTGGGCGGGTTGCCGCCAGACGGGCTCGCCCGGTGTCGTGAGCGTGACGGACGGGAAGAGCTTGAACACCGTGGTGGAGAACAGCACGATGAGCGCGACCCCGATGACGAACTCGGGCAGCGCCGCGATCACCAGGCTGACCCCGGAGATCGTCTGGTCGGTGGCGCGGCCGCGGCGGACCGAGCTCCAGGTGCCGAGCGCGAGCCCGATCGGGACGGCCAGCACCGCCGCGAGCACCAGCAGCACCAGTGACGCGGAGATCCGGTCGCCGAGCAGCGCGGTCACCGGGCCCTGTGTCGACGTCGAGGTGCCGAGGTCGCCGGTGAACAGGCCGCCGAGCCAGTCGAGATAGCGCTTCCAGACCGGATCGTCGAGGTGCAACTGGTGACGCAGGGCGGAAATCCGCTCGGGCGTGGCCTGCTGGCCGAGGATCGCGCGGGCGGGATCGCCGGGCAGCAGCAGCGTCGCGACGAACACCAGCAGCGAGACCAGCCACAGCACGACGAGACTCACCAGGAGCCTGCGGAGAATCATCCTGCTCACGCCGCCTCCTTGTTTTGCGGGACACCCGCACCCGGTCGGCGGCGCGAGCTGGGGCTTCGCCATTGTGTGCTCACGCCGCCTCCTTCCCGATCCAGGCCTGCCGAAACTGGTATCCACCCAGGGAAATCCCGGTCCGGTCGGGGACGATCCCGGCGACGTAGAACTGGTGTGCGTCGACGCGGTTCTCGAAGGCCCACACGATCAGCCCGCCGCGTTCGTACTCGATCTTCTGCGCCTGTTTGAGCAGGCTCGTGCGTTCCGCGGTGTCCATGGTCCGGCTCGCCCGGTCGATCAGCGCGGCGAATTCCGGGTCGTGCCAATGGGTTTCGTTGTACGGCGACTTCGGCAGCGCGCCGTTCGCGACCTGGGGCAGATAGTTGCGCGTGTACCAGAAGTCCTGCGCGAAGTCCCACGACAGGTAGTTGTCACCGTAGAACGTGGTGGTGTCGAGCTTGCGGATCCGGACGGTCACCCCGGCCTGTTTCGCCTGCTGCTGGAACACCTGCGCGGCCTCGACCGCGCCCGCCTGGATCGGCGCCGTGACGAGCTCGATGTCCAGATTCGGATGCCCCGCCTCGGCGAGCAGTTTTCTCGCCGCGTCGAGATCCTGTTTACGCTGGGGGAGTTCGCTCGCATACGCCGGGTCGAACGGGGCGTACAGGTCGTTGCCGAGCTTGCCCTGTCCACTGAGGACCTGGTTGATCAGCTGTTCCCGGTCGACCACCAGCCGCAGCGCCTGCCGGACCCGGACGTCGTCGAACGGCGGCCGGTCCACGCGCATGGTGAACGGCAGCCAGCTCCCGGTCTCGGCGGTGAGCACGCGGACACGCGGATCGCTGCGCAGGACGTCCACGAGCGCCACCGGTACCTGGTCGATCGCGTCCACCTGGGACGAAAGCAGGGCGTTGATCCGCGCGTCGTCCTCGGTGAAGTTGATCAGGACCAGTTCGTCCACATAGGGCTCACCGGGCCGCCAGTAGTGCTCGTTGCGGGTGAAGGTGCTTTGCAGGCCCGGCGTGAACTGGGACAGCTTGAACGGGCCGGTGCCGATGGGCTTCTTCGGGTCGAAATCCGCCGGAACGATGCCGAGCGAGTACTGGCCGAGCAGGTCGTCGAAACCCGCGTTCGGGGCGCTGAGCCGGAATTCGACGGCCCGGTCACCGGCCGGGACCACCTCGGCGAGCATCGACAACGACGTCGCGCCGCTCTTGGGTGCCTTGGGGTCGGTGATCCGTTTGAACGTCGCGACGACGTCCGCCGGGGTGACCGGGCGGCCGTCGTGGAAACGGACGCCGTCGCGCAGCACCGCCGTCCACGTCCGGCCGTCCGCCGACGCGGTGAGGGACTGGGCGATCACCGGCTGGAGCCGGTAGTCGTGGTCGCGGATCAGCAGCGGTTCGTACAGGTTGATGACCCGCGCGATGTCCGGGTTGGTCGCCGGGCTGTGCGGATCGAGGGTGTCGGCCGCGCCACCGCCGGTGACGCCGACGCGGAGGGTGCCGCCGCGCCGGGGCGGCCCGGTGGGTGCCGGCGCGGCGAAGGTGGTGCCGCATCCGGCCAGCAGCAGGGCGGCGCCGGCGAGACTCGCGGACAGGAACCGGCGCCGGGACAGGGAATTCGGCCTACATCGCTCTTCCATGGTGGGGACTTCCGGGTGGCGGGGCGGGGTTCGGGGTTCGGGATCAGGCGATGGCACGCCCCGCGTAGTCCGGGACCTTCCTGGTGCGGTAGTTCCTGAGCTGCTCGGCGATCGGGCCGGGGAACGGCGCGGCCCCGCCCTCGGCGACGTGCACGGCGAGGATCTCTTCGGTGGCGACGAGTTCGCCGCCGACCCGCATCTCGTGACAGATCCGCGCCTTGCGGGCACCGAGGTCCAGCACGACGGTTGTCACGTCCAATGTGGACTCGGGGCCGACCTCCCTGAGATAGCGGATGTGTGCTTCCACGGTGTACAGCGAGGCACCGGTCTCGTCGCGGTACCGCGCGTCGAGGCCGACGACGTCCATCAGGTTCGTGGTCGCGTCGCCGAACACCAGCACGTAGAACGCCTCGGACAGATGTCCGTTGTAGTCGATCCACTCCGGACGGACAGTGTCGCGATAGGACAGTTCAGCCATCGCGACTCTCCCGGACCGCGCGCTGGACGGCGATGATCGCGCGGTCGCGTTCGGCGACGAGATCGGCGATCGACCGGCCGTCCGCCTCGTCAAGGCAGCCCTCGACCATGGCGTCACGCAGCTCCGGGGTCAGCTCGGGCGCGTCGAGCCGGGTCCACGGCGATTTGAGCGACGGGCCGAAGTGATCGAGCATGTGGGCCATCCCGCCCTCGCCGCCGGCGAGGTGGAAGGTGAGGCACGGGCCCTGCGCGGGCCAGCGCAGTCCGGGGCCGTCGGTGATCGCGGTGTCGATCTGCTCGACCGTCGCCTCACCGTTCGCGACCATGTGCAGCGCCTCCCGCCACAGCGCCTCCTGGAGGCGGTTGGCGATGAACCCCGGCACCTCGCGGTCCATGGTGATCACGGTTTTCCCGACGTGGCGGTAGAAATCGGCCGCCCACTCCACGGCCCATGGCGCGGTGAGCGTGCCGCCGACAACCTCGACCAGCGGGATCAGGTAGGGCGGGTTGAACGGGTGCCCGACCGCCAGGCGCTCCGGAGTCGTGGCGGAGATCTGCATCTCGGACATGCCGTAGCCCGAGGTCGAGGACGCGATGACGACTCCGGCCGGGGTCACGGCGTCGATGTCGGTGAGGAGTTTCTGTTTGAGCGCAAGATCTTCCGGCGCGCTCTCCTGGACGAAACCCGCGCCCTCGACCGCTTCCGCGAGGGTCGGCGTCACCGTGAGATTGTCCTTGCTCGCGCCGTCGGCGAGGCCCAGTTCGGTGAGCGCGGGCCAGGCGGCGTCGACCAGCCGGGTGAGCTTGGCCGCGGCGTCCGGCGCCGGATCCCAGGCGCGGACCCGAAATCCCCGCGCGAGGAAGTGCGCGACCCAGCCACCGCCGATGACCCCGGCGCCGACACACGCCACGGTGTCCACTGTGGATACTGTGGAGTGGTCAGACACGGGCACGCTCCTTGAGTCCGAGGATTTCCCTTGCCCGCGAAGGGCTCGCGATGTTCGCGCCGAGGTCCTGGACGATCCCGACGGCGCGTTCGACGAGCTGACCGTTGGTCGCCTTGACGCCCTTGGCGAGGTAGAGGTTGTCCTCCAGCCCGACGCGGACGTGCCCGCCGAGCAGCACCGACTGCGCCACCCACGGCATCTGGTCGCGTCCGATCGCGAACGACGCCCACTGCGCGCCGCTCGGCAACAACCGCACCATCGCCTGCAACAGACCGGGATCGGCTGGGGCACCGTAGGGAATTCCCATGCACAGCTGGAACAGCGGCGGCGCGTCGATCAGGCCCTCTTCGACCATTTTGGACGCGAACCACAGGTGCCCGGTGTCGAAGATCTCCAGTTCCGGCTTCACACCGAGTTCCTGGATGCGTTTCGCTCCGGTGCGGAGCATGTCCGGAGTGGACACGTACAGCTGGCTGCCCTCGCCGAAGTTGAGGGATCCGCAGTCGAGCGTGCAGATGTCCGGCAGCAGCTCTTCGACGTGCGGGAGCCGATCCATGGCGTTGACCAGATCGGTGCCGTCGACCGGCTTGAGCGGGTCTTCCTGGTCGATTACCAGGTCGCCGCCCATGCCCGCGGTCAGGTTGACCACGACGTCCACATCGGACTCTTTGATCAGCCGGACCGCTTCCCGGTACAGGGCGACGTCGCGGGAGGGGGCGCCGGTGTCGATCTCGCGGACGTGGATGTGCACCACCGCGGCGCCGGCGTTGGCGGCCTCGACGGCGTCGGCGGCGATCTGCGCGGGCGTGACCGGGACGTGCGGGCTCCGGCCGACGGTGTCCCCGGCGCCGGTCAGTGCGCAGGTGACGATCACCTCGTGGTTCACGGGCAGGCTCCTAGCTCACGATTGTGGCGGCGATGAAGTCGGTGAGATGGCGGCGCATGGTCTCCACGGAGCTGCCGGGGCGTCCGGTCAGCACCTGGATGCCGAGGCCGTCGATCAGGGCGGTGAGCCGGGTCGTCGCGTCGTCCGGGTCGACATCGCGGAACACGCCCTGCTCCTGGCCGGTCCGGATGGTCATGGCGATCGTCCGGAGCCAGCGGTCGTAGGAATCGGTGTAGAGGGAACTGAGCGCGGGGTCGAGCGAGACCTCGTTCCACACCTGCAGCCACACCGACCACTCGGCGCGCAGGACACCGTCGGTCGGTAGCTGGAGCTCGACGAGCCGCACGAGCCGCTCGCGGGCGTCGTCGATGGTGTGCAGCTCGGCGACCTGGCGGTCGAAGGCGAGCTTGACGTTGCGCCGCAGCGCCTCGTTGAGGACCTCGGTCTTGCTGGGGAAGTGGTAGTGGATGGTGGCCGCGCTGGTGCCGCAGGCCTTGGCGATGTCGGCGATCCGGACGCGGTGGTAGCCGCGTTCGGCGATCAGCTGCCAGGCCGTCTCGAGGATGCGGCGGCGCGGCTCGGACCGGGTGAGGTGCTCGGGGTCGCTCGCGGAACCGGCGGCGGGCGAGGGGACCGCGGTGACGGTCTTCGCGTCGTCGCTGCCGTTGAGCAGCCAGTTGACCGTGACGCCGCAGTACTCGGCGACGCGGACCAGTTCGTGCGGTGAGAACCGGCGGGTGCCGGTCAGCGCCTTCGAGAGCTTCGTCTCGTCGAGCCCGATCGCGGCGGCGAACTCCCGCTGGGCTCCCGGCATGGACCGGACCAGTTCACGAACCCTCGCCCGCAACTCGTCCGTCTCGCCCATGCCGGAAGACGGTAACCTCGTGTTGCGATAATCGCAAGAAATTGGCCAGCTCGACACCGGTGAGCTGCGACGTTGCTGGTAGTTGCCCGGCTTGCGATCACCGACTGACTGGCAGATCAGTCAGCTCGCAAGGCGGCGCCCGTCGCGGGACCTCGCGGTCCGTCACACGCGTCGTCGCCGTCCGTGTCCTGGCATGCTGGATCAGTCGCGCTCGATCTTTGCCCAGGATGGGGGATGTTCGTGGAAGCTCGCCGGATCGGTGATCGGTACCGGTTGCTCGAACCGATCGGTGGCGGAGCCATGGGCACCGTCTGGCGCGCGAAGGACGAGACACTCGGCCGGACGGTCGCGATCAAGGAGCTGGTGCTCCCGGACGACCACGACGAGAAGCGCACCGACGAGGCGAAGCAGCGGGCCATGCGGGAGGCGCGGATCGCCGCGCGCCTGACGCATCCGCACGCCATCGCCGTGTTCGCGGTCCTCGAAGAGGAAGATCGGCCCTGGCTGATCATGGAGCACCTGACCTCGACCAGCCTCGCGCAGAAGCTCGAGGAGGGGCCGCTGACCGTCGACGAGGTCGTGCACCTCGGCGCGCAGGTCAGCTCGGCGCTGGCCGCGGCGCACCGGGTCGGGATCGTGCACCGCGACGTCAAGCCGGGCAACATCCTGGTCGGCTCGGACGGCACCGCGAAGATCAGCGACTTCGGCATCTCCCGCGCCGTCGGCGACGTCAAACTCACCGCCACCGGGGACATCCTCGGCACGCCCGCGTTCCTCTCGCCCGAGGTCGCGCGGGGCGAGGACGCGAGCTCCGCCTCCGACGTCTTCTCCTTCGGCGCCACGCTCTACGCCGCCGTCGAGGGCAACCCGCCCTACGGCGAGTCGGACAACCAGATCGCGCTGCTCTATCGCGCGTCCAGCGGCGACATCGTGCCGCCCACCAAGGCGGAGCGGCTCACCCCGCTGCTGGTCCGCATGCTCGCGACCGACCCCGCCGAGCGGCCGTCGATGAGCGACGTCGAACGCGAGCTGAAGTCGCTGGTCGCAGTGCCCGCGGCGACGTTGCCCGCGGCCGCTCCCGCCTCCGCCGAGCCCGCTGTTGGGTCGGCCCCAGCTGCCGCGCCCGCCCCGTCACGGAACAGACGCGGCCTGATCTTCGTCGGCCTCGGCGCGCTGTTGCTGTGTGCCGCCGTCATCACCGTGATCCTCCTGACGCGTCACGACCAGACGCAGCAGAACGCCGCCTCACCCTCCAACACGCCGTCGACCAGCGCGGTCTCGTCGCCGTCGGAGACCTCGCCGCCGCCCTCGACCACGCCGTCGTCCACCCCTCCGTCGACGCCGTCCTCCTCGTCGACCCCGCCGCCCGCGGAGACCCCGGCCAAGGCGGTCGAGTCCTACTACGGCCTCCTGCCCGGGAACCTCGACGCGGCTTACGCGCGGCTGACCCCGAAGTTCAAGGCCGCACGATCGCCGTCGTTCGCCGGTTACTCACAGTGGTGGAATGGCTGGAAGGCAGTCGCCGTCTCCAACGTCACCGAAAGCGGCTCCAGCGTGTCGCTCCAGGTCACCTACACCTACCAGAGCGGCAACACGACGCGGGAAAACCTCACGCTCAACCTCGTCCAGCAGAACGGAACGTGGATGATCGACTCCCAGAGCTGATCCCGGTCGGCACGGTCGTTTCGGGCCTTGGCACCATCGGTGCCCATGGCGGCGATCGTGCTTGAGGAAGAATCGATTCGCAGAACGGCCGATCCACGTTCTTTCGCGCGGGGCAAGGCCTACTTCGCGTCCGGTCAGGTGCGCAAGCTGGTGATCGACGGGGCCACCGCCACGGCGACCGTCGACGGCACCGGTGTCTACCGGGTGCGGCTGCGCCTCGCGGCGTCCGGGCTCAGTGGGTCGTGCAGCTGTCCCTACGGCGCCGACGGGGTGTTCTGCAAGCACTGTGTCGCGGCGAGCCTGAAGTGGCTGGATGCCGGAGGCAAGCCCACCGCCGCGGCCCAGAAGAAGCCGATGAGCGACGCGCGGCTGAAGAAGTTCCTGCGCTCGCAGGACGTCGCGTGGCTGGCCGGGTTGTTGCTGGAAATCGCCGGGGCCGATCCGCTCGTCCGTGCGCGGCTCGAAGTCGCGGCGGGAGCCGACGCGCAGGACGCCTATG
The DNA here is from genome assembly GCF_039541975.1 of Amycolatopsis samaneae. Lineage (NCBI taxonomy): Bacteria > Bacillati > Actinomycetota > Actinomycetes > Pseudonocardiales > Pseudonocardiaceae > Amycolatopsis > Amycolatopsis samaneae. The sequence goes on along the minus strand of NZ_BAABHG010000006.1, from coordinate 168,641 downwards.
ACGATCGTGCCCTGCGCCAGCGTCTTGAACAGGCGATCGACGTCCGCGACTACGTCGACTACGGCCAGGCGTATTCGTACTTCCAGCATGTTCACGACGCGATCGGCGGCGTCGCCGAACTGGCAGGCAAGGGTTTCGCGAACGACGCGATCGACCTCGCCGAATACACCCTCGAACTGCTGGAGGACGCCGGCGAACGGATCGACGACTCCGACGGTGGCCTGATGGACGCCTTCGCCCGTGTCGAGGAAATCCATTTCGACGCCTGCTCGGCGGCGCGGCCCGACCAGGTGCCTTTGGCCGAGCGGCTGGCGGAACGCGCGCTCACCAGCCCGTACGCGGTGTTCCACACGGCTTTGCCGGACTACGCGCCGGTGCTGGGCCCGAACGGCATGGCCCGCTACCGGGAACTGGTCGAAGCCGAGTTGGCGGACAACCCCTACACGGCGAGGAACCTGCTGGAACGGCTCGCCGAGTGCGAAGGCGGCGCCGACGCCCTGATCGAGCTGCTGGCCCGGACCGCTTCCAGCGCCGGTGACGTCCTCCGCCTCGCGGAACGTCTACGCCAGGAGGGCCGCGACGACGAAGCTCTCGACTGGCTCCAGCGCGGTATGAAGCAATACCCGCCGGATCCCCGCCTGCGCTCGATGGCGGCGTCCTGCCATCTCCTCGCCGGACGGCGCGCCGAGGCGTGCGAACTGCTGTGGAAGAACTTCGCCAGTTGGCCCAGTCTCACGAACTACCAGGAACTGCACCGAGCCGCGGGCGGCAAGTTCGCCGCCTGGCGTAAACGGGCGGTGGAGAAACTCCGCGCCCGCCCGGTGTCGACCGAGTGGTTCGCCCCCATGCCCCACGGCTCGGCCGGGCATTCGGTCCTGGTCGAGGTCCTGCTGTGGGAAGGCGACGTCCCCGCCGCGTGGAAGGCCGCCACGTCCGGCGGCTGCCGGGACGACCTGTGGCTGCGACTCGCCCGCGAACGCGCCAAGACCCGGCCCGGCGACGCCATCCCGGTCCTGCTGGCCGCCGTCGACCAGGCGATCAGGCTGATGGGCCGTGATCACTACCAGCGCGCGGCTCAACTCCTCGTCGAGGCCCGCGAGTTGTTCAAACGCTGTGGCCAGACCGCGGAGTTCAAAGCTCATATGACCGACTTGCGCGCCGCCCATAAGCCCAAACGCGCACTCCGCGAAGAACTGAACCGCGTCGGTCTTCCGTAGCCATGCGAGGATGTGAACGAGTCCTTGTCGAAAGCAATAGGTGAGGTGTAGATGGCTGTCCCGGAGTTCCAGGCGTTCTGGGTTCCCGTGCTGAATGCACTGTCGGATGGTCAAACACGCCATTGGCGGGAGGTTCGGGAACCGGTTGCGCGAGAACTCGGACTGACGGACGAGGATCACGACGACCAGCTTCCCAGCGGTCAAACGCGGTTCGACAGTCGAGTTCAGTGGTCGATTACTCACCTGTTTCAGGCGGGACTCCTGGCGCGTCCGAAACGTGGGCATGTGGTTATCACCGCGCGTGGCCGGGAGGTACTCGCCGAGCATCCCGACCGGGTCGACATCAAGCTGCTCGGCAGGTTCGAGGAGTACCGGGATTTCCGGACTCGCACGCGGGCGGCGGGCAGGGATGCCGAGGATGACGCGGCCGAGCTGGACGACCCGGTCGGCACGCCGCCGGAGGCCATCGAAAAGGCAGTGCGGGAGAGCAATGCGGCTCTGGCTTCGGAGGTGCTCGAGCGGGTCTTCGGCCAGGAGCCGGTATTCCTGGAACGTCTGGTGCTGACGCTGCTCACCGCGATGGGATACGGCGGACGTGCCGGCGCCGCGGAGCACTGGGGTGGTTCTGGTGACGGCGGCATCGACGGAGTGGTCCGGCAGGATGTGCTCGGGCTTGATCGCGTTTATGTATAGGCCAAGCGATACGCGCCCGAACACGCGGTTGGGCGCCCGGACATCCAGGCTTTTGTCGGCGCGCTGCACGGTCAGCAGGCGGATCGGGGTGTCTTCATCACGACGAGCCGGTTCAGTACGGAGGCGCGATCGTATGTCGAGCGCATTCCCAACCGGATCGTGCTGATCGACGGGCGCAGGCTGGCCGAGCTGATGATCCTGCACAACGTGGGAGTGCAGGACGAAAGCACGTTCGTGCTCAAACGAGTGGACGAAGACTTCTTCGAGCAGTCGTGACCCGGTGGTGTGCGCTGTGCTCACACCTCAATCCGGTTCGGCGGGCAGGAGATCGTGGCCGTCCCAGGTGAAACGGGCCGTGGTCACGGCGTCGTCGCCGTCGCCGCCGGTGATGAGCTGGTGGATGCCGATCCCGCTCAGCTCCGAGTAGACGCACCACTCGTGGTCGGAGGTGAGCATCAGGTCGAGGTCGAGCGCGGAGAGCAAGGCGAACACCTGCCCTCGGTTCGTGCTGTCCACGCCGACGAACACCTCGTCGAGCAGGATGATCCGGGGCGCTTCCGGTGCGGCCTGGTAGTGGGCCGCGACCGCGGCGAAGAGTGGTAGGTGCAGCGCGATGGCCTTCTCACCGCCGGAGAGCGCGCCGTGCAGCTTGCGGGTCAGCAACTGCCAGCCGTCGCCGTTCGCCCGGTCGACCTTGACCACGAAACGGTGCCACGCCGTGTAGTCGAAGACCTGGGCGAGTTGTTGTTCCCAGCTCGTCGCGGTGTCGTCGGCTTTGGCCTGCTCGATCCGGTCACGGAAGAACCGGTGCAGGGACTCGCGATCGGCGTCGGTGAGCCGTACCGGGTCCTTGAGCAGCAGATCCCGTGCGGCCTTCGTGCCCGGCGGCAGGTCGGGCGCGACCTGCCAGACCAGTCGCACGGCGACCTTCGAGGCGGTGCGGACCCGCTCCAGCCGCGAGTTCATGCCGTCGACCAGCTCGTTGGCCTGGCGGATCCGCGCGGCGAGATGCCGGCGGGTGTCCCCGGTCAGTGTCTGATCGAACAGCTCCCGTTCCCGCTCGGTGATCTCGTCGCGGCTTTGATCGGCTTCGGTGCGGAGGATACGCAGCAGTTCCGCGGCGCCGACCCGGAGACCGTCCACCACCGCGGTGAAGACCTGGACATCCTCGTCGGTTTCGAGGTCGAGGTCGGCACGGGAACTGAGCGCGTCGCGGCAGGTGTGCACGGACTCGGACAGCCGGTGCAGCGCGTCCCCGATGTTGCTCGTGGTGTGGGGTATCGACGGCCAAGCCGCCGCGACCAGCCGCGCCGCGTCCAGGGCGGCGCGTACACCGTCGCCAGAACCGAGCATGGCCTCGAACTTCGCGAGGTCGTCGATTCCACTGTCTGCAGGGAAAGTCCCCGCAGCCAGGCGGCGGAACCGCTGGGCGGCGGTGTCCCGTTGGACCGACGCCTCTTCGTGCACCTTCGCGTCGTTAGCCCGCTGAGTTTCCAGCCTGCCGAGTTGCGTCGCGAGTTCGGTCACCTTGTTCGTGGTTCGTTTTCGCTCGTCGTCGAGTTCCGTGAGCTTGGTGCGGAGTCCTTCGATTTCGACGAGAACTTCCCGGTAGTCCACGCCGAACGTGCTGTCGATCGCTTCGAGCATGGCGACCAGTTTCTGGTGCTCTTCTTCGGCTTCCTGTGCTTCTTCCTCGCGTTGTGCCGCGTGGTCCACCGACCGCTCTGCCTGAGCTGTCAACGAAGCCAGCGTTTGCCGGACCGTCAGTAGTTTGTCGTGCTGCTCCAGCCAATTCTCGGCCTGGTTGGAGAAGGCTCCGACCGACGTCGACAGTGTCGACAAGGCAGCCCGCTCGGTGGGCACACCGTGTTCGGCCGCTAAACCGATCAGGGCGTGCAGTGTCCGTGCCACGTCCTTTTCCCGCGCCGACACGGTTTCGGCGCGCTGACGCACGATCCGGTCGGCCGTTGCCAGTTCGAGTTCCGCCCTGGTCAGCTGCTGTGTGGCCGCGTCGAGTGCCGCGTAGCCGGGCCTGGCCGCCCGCTCGTTCTTGATCACTTGCCGACGGGTGGCGAGGGCGGCGAGTTCGGTTTCGAGCCGGGCGACGTCCACCTCGTGCTCGGAAATCTGGGCCCGCAGTTCGTGGATACGGCGTTCCCGGGCGCGGTGACGCGCGAGCGCGCCGATGTAGGCCGGATGATCCTTCTGCCAGCTCCCGAGGAGATTGCCGAGACGCCACGTGCCGTCGGCACCGATGGCCGCCGCACCCTCGGACGGCAACCTTTCGTCGAAGGCCACCGCTTCCAACAGTCTGCGCACGACCGGCGCCGGCGTTTCCGCGCCAGCTTCGGGCACGAGGACGTCGGCGAGCGAACGACCGGCCACCGAGGCCAGCGCCTCGGGTTCGGCGAAGATGTCGTGGCCCGGGATGTCGCCGAGTGGCCCGACCCAGGCGTCGAGCAGACCGGAGGCTTCGAGTGCGGCTTCGATCCCCGCGTACGCGCTCTCGGGCGTTGTCGCCGCGAAGTCGACCAAACGCCACAACGGTGCGCCCGTCATCGCTTCCCGGTCAGCCGTCCGGGTCGGTGGTGCGGCAGGCGGGAGATCCTCCTCGGTGCGCAGCCGGGCCACCTCGGCGGCGAGCTGATCCCGCTGTTCGCGACTCGTGGCCAGTGCCGTCGTCCGGGTCGTTTCCCGGCGGGTGATCTCGTCCAGGAACGGCGAGGCGACCGCGTCCACCGCGGTGAGCAGCGCGGTCTCGGATTCGAGGTGGTCGAGCAGGGCCCTGGGTTCGGGGAACACCAGCTCAGCGCAGGCCTCGGCCCACTCCATCAGCCGGACGCTCAGGTCGTGCAACGCCGTGTCCCGGTCGCGTGCCGCGGTGTCGAGCTGGTCCTGCGCCGTGGAGTACACCGACCTCGCGCCATCGAGGTCCTCCTCCGCTTCCTGGCGCCGCTCGATCGCGCGCTCGTGGCTGTCGAGGGCCTGACCGACCACGCGCAGCTGCTCCTCCTTGCTACGCACTGCCGCGCGTAGCAACGGCCGCGCGGATTCCGCCGCGGTGTCAAGCTGTGCCGTGATTTCGCCGTGCACGCTCGTCAGACCGGCGCGGGCGGCAGCCTGACGCGTCTCGATCTCCTGCGTCTGGACGATCTCGGCTTGCCGGCGCGCGGTGCGTTCGGCGTCCTGTCGAGCCTGCTCGTCACGATCGGCGAAGGCCCGCTTCTTGCCCGCGTCATCCCGGATCTTCCCGGCCTGCGTTCGCGCTTCGGCTGTGCGCTGACGCAGCCGATCCAGCTCCTGACCTTGTTTGTAGGCCTCGCTTTCGGTCAGACCGGCCTTCCGGGCCTCGGCCGTGCCGATTTCCGAAGCCAGTGTCTCGATGCGGTGCTCGGCGTCTTCCTTTTGCTGGGCAACGGTTTCGTACTGCTCGGCGGACTGTCGCGCGGCCTTGGCCAGTTTCTCCAGCTCGCTGGTCGCCGAGATCACCGACGCGGCACCGGCTCGCAGTACTCGCTGCGCGTAGGTTCGTTGCCGCGTGGCCAACGTCCGCGTCGCGGTGACCTCTGCTTCCAGCGTGGCGAGCCGTTCGCGTTGCTTGTCCAGCCGTTCGAAGCCCTCGGCGAGTTCGGATATTTCCTGCTGCCCCAAAGGAGGAAGCGCGCGTGAGAGCAGCGTCGACAACAACGCGGGGTCGAGCCGCTGCGACAGCTTGGGAGTACGAAGCTGGAGCAACGCGGTGATCAGGGCGTCGAACCGTTGCTCGGTCAAGGTGGGGAAGAGCGTCGACCGGATCTCCGCGCGGTAGTCGCTCGCGCTCGCATGCACTGTCCCGTGTGAGCCGAGCCGTTCCTCCAGTGCCTTCTTCGTCAGCGGCTGCCCGGCGTCGTTGACCAGACTGAGCCCCTCGGGCGTGCCGATGCGCTGTTCGGTCGTGAAGTAGTCCGGATGCACGGTCGTGGTGTGCGAACTCGCCTGCAGCCGTGCCCCGCAGCTGAACCAGCGTCCGGGAAACCGGAACTCCAGCCAGACGTAGCCGACGCGTGTCGTGCCGGAAGCGCCTTCACCCATGAGGTTCCAGTGCATGGTGCGTTCCCCGGTGCCGAACGTCGACAGGCGGTTCGCCCGCAGGTTCGCGTCGAAGAGGAACGGCAACAGCAGTTCGAGTGCTTTCGATTTGCCACTTCCGTTGGGGCCTCGGAGCAGCAGGCGCCCTTCGTGGAATTCGAAGACTTCGTCGTAGTAGCGCCACACATTGAGAATTCCGGCGCGAGTGGGCACCCAACGAGGCGCCGATGCGCCCGTCTCGTCGTCGTGCGTGGCGCGAGGAAGTTCGGTCACTGTCATGCCGGATTCTCCTCGGCGTCGGAGGTCCTGGTGCCACGCACGGCGTAGCGCGCGGCGGCTGGGAGAGGACGAACAAGGCCGGAGTTCAGCTGCGCCAGACCGAACGCGGTCAGCACTGCCAGCGCGTCGGCGGTCAGCTGACGGACACCGTCCTCGCCGCGGTAGCTCTTGGCCCAGCGGGGAAAGCGTTCGAGCAACTCCGCCGCCGCTGCCCGCAGCTGTTCGATCGTCATCGGCCCGGTCAACGAATCGAGCAACAGCAGGGCGGCGACCTTGGCGTTGCTCGCGTCGTCGGGGAACCGGGTGTCGGTCGCGATGCCGTCGACATCGACGAAAAGTACGCCCTCCGCCCGCTCTTCCAGCGCGAAACCACCTTGTTCGGCGGCGCGGCGAAGCAGTTGTCGGCCAGTGGGGGAAGCGAGATAGGCGCGCTCGTCGGTGGAAAGGTCATCGAAGTAGAGCACCGGATCGTCGACAAGGCGCCGGAACACAGAGTGCCTTAGCCACAGATTCCGCTGGACCTCGGAGCTTTTCGCCGAGTCGTCGTGCAGACCCGCGGCGAGGCCGTAACGACGCTCCCGGGAGACCGCGGCGACGAGTTCTTCGAACCGCAGAGCCACTTCGTCGACCGGCACCGCCAGGCGCGACGGGCCGACCGGGGCGGCGAGGAGACGCAGCAGCAGGGTCGCGTCGATCTGGTACAGCACCTTGGCGTCCGCCGATTCCACGAACGCCTCGGTCGTGCCGTCGACGACCTCAAGCACGCCGTAGGACTCCAGCAGCCGAAGGACATCGACGAACGCCATCCGTTCACCGCGGCTCGCCGTGTCGAAGGCCGCGACGACCTCATCGGCGCCGGTGGCCAGGCTGACCCGCTTTGCCAGCAGGCCGATGGTGGTCACCGGCGTCGCGAGCAGTTCGGCCGCGATCACACACAGCAGGACGTACCGGCGTCGGTCGAACGGTGCCCTGCCCGAGCGAAGCCGTCGGGCGGGACGGCTGGGATCGGTGGCGACGCGGACCTTGACCAGCCGGGCGTAGCCGAGACGTGGTTCGACGGTCAACGTCCAGCCGCAGTAGTAGTCGAACCACTGCCGGATCGGTTCGCGACGGCGGCGGACCAGGTCGAACGACTCCGGCTGGCTCCGCTCCGTGATCAACGGTGTGGCGAGCAACTGCCGGATGCCGCGGGCGACCTCTTCCTTCTCGGCGATCACCAGCTGGTTGGCGAGGTAGCTCATGCTCGACCTCCGCTCGCCCGCGGCACTTGCCGCCCGCCATCGGCCCTGATCTCGATTTCGTAGTCAGGGCCGTGGAACCGTCCACGCGGCGTGGTCAGCCGGGCGACCGCGCCGTCTTGGGGCGGCCACAACAGGATCTCGATCCGCCCGTCGGACGTCGTACTCCGCCGCGCACCACCGCGGTTAGGTGCGGTGCCGAGCGCCCTGCCCAGCAGATCGAGCAACCGCTCGAAGACGGCGTGATCGAGCCGGGCGAACGCGGACAGCCGGACCGCGCCACCGGTGTCGAGCATGTCCCAAGCGGCTTCGAGCTCCGCCCGCTCGGCGCGGGCCTGCTCGGCCCTGGCCGCGCGGACCGCGGCGACGTCGCGAACTCGGCCGGTCCGGGCGAATCGCTCGGTTTTTCCGGCTGTCCGCAGCAAAGGCGACACTTCGACCGGCGGTGCGTCCTGCCACGACGACGTCGAACTGACCAGTTCGGGATCGGGATGGGCGAGATGCGCGTGCCGCGCCGAACTCAGCCCGAACATGGTCGACCACAACCGATGCAGATCGTCCTGGGCCGGCACGACGGTGAACCACTGTGCCAGTCCCCGGAAATCCGCGACCGCGCTGCTGGCCCGCCGACGGGATTCGGTGATCCGGTCGAGCACCTGGAGCAGGGTGATGATCGCCCGCCGCGCCACGAGATGCAGCTGCTCGGCGCGCGGTGGCGACCCGTCCGTTGGCAGAAACCAGGCACGGAGCCCTTCCCAGCGAGCCCGGCGATGCCCCAGCCACTCCGGACCAGGATCGACACCGGACAGCTGGGGGAGATCGGCGCCGAGCAGCGCGCGTTGGTGCATCAGCCCGACCCCGTACTCTTCGACCTGCCGGATCCGGACGGCGATTCCGTGGGTGCGATGTTCGAGGTTGGTCAGGAACTCCTGGAGATACGTGACCGTCGAGGCCTTGACCTCGTGGAAGGTGGCCAGATTCGCGCCGTCCGCGCGCAGCAGCCGCTGGAGCTCGCCGTTGAACTGCTTGGTATTCCCACGTAGTGCTTCGAGGTGGCCCTCCAACTCGGTCAGCGTGCTGAAGACCCGTCGATCCGACCCTCCGTCGAGCTCCCGTACGAGGTCGCCGAGCCGGTCGGAAATCGCGTCGAGAACCGCGGTCTGCAACGCACCGGTCGAGGCCAGCACGCCCATCGCGTGCACCACCCCGGCGAACGCGGCTTCCCCTTGCCGCGTAAGGGAATACTGGAGGTTACGCCGCTCGTACTCGGTCGCCGTACGGTAGTTCTCGGAGTGATTCTGGATGACGTCGACGAGGTTCCAGTCACGGAGCTGGTCGAGTGCCCTGGCGAGATCCTCGTCCTCCAACGCGTCGAGCCAGCCGACCGACCGCAGCCGCGCGCGGACATCGTCGAGTCCCAGCGCCGTCTCGAGCCGTTCGTTGGCCTCACCGAAGGCATGCAGCACCGACACGTACAGCTCGGCCCGGTCGCCGCTGGTGAAGCGGAACATCTCGGGCGGAACACGAATCGGGTCCATCCTGCCTCCCACAGTCTGGTCGCCGACCACGGTACGGGGCGGCACCGACAGTTACTAATTCGGCCAAAAGTAGGCCGACCCCTACGTGGCACGTAACCGTTGCTGCGAAGTCATTCGGCCGTGGCTGTGGTCGGATCAGTAATGATCAGCACAGTAGGCTTGGCCCATTTCGTCGAGCAACGCCGACGCGACCCGCTCCTCAGGAACCGTCTTACCCACCCTCACCAGGTGCCCAGCCAACTCCGCGTCCCACGGCGCCGCCGTGACCCGCCCGACCGGCGGACCGTCCCCGGCCGCGGCGAGGTAGTCGGCGCTGGTCATCCGCCACGGTACCGCCCCGGTCCTGGCCGCGACGTTGGCGGCGATCCGCAGCCCTTCCCCGTCGAAGTCGCCGTGGTAACGGAGCTGGGCGCCAGCCTCGCCGAGGCGCCTGAGCAGCAGAATCCCCGCGCTGCTGGGCCACCCGGAGATACACACGATCGGCGGGCAGGCCGTGCCGAACCTGTCCAGCGCGAGCGTCAGCACACTCGGATTCTCGAACACCCAAACCTGTTCGGGCGCTTCTCTGCTTTCGGCAGCCCTGAGCTGCTGCAACGTCAGGACGGCAGCCGTTCCCGCCTCCGCACATGCGTGGAGGATCCGGCTCACGACGTCGTCACCGCGCAGACGGAGTCCGGCAGCAAGCACCGTCGAGGACAACTCGTCGTCCGCGATCCCGGCCCGCTCCCACAGCGCCCGTCGCTCCGGCGCGTCCACCGGCGGCGCGACGTCGTAGATGGCCGCCAACGCCCTGGTGACCAGGCCCGCACACCTCGTGCCCTCGTCCAGCGCGTGCGTCTCGCCCAGCACGACGTCCGCGAACACCGGCAGCGGCACCCCGGCCGCGGGCAACTCGCCCAATACCCGCAACGCCCGCTGGAGTTCCTCGCGCGTACGTACTGCGGACTTTTCGATGAGCCCGGCACGACGCACTCCAGCGACCCAATCCGCCAGCGCCGGTTGCGCAGCCACCACGGGATGACCCGCCAGCCAGCCCCACAACTCTTCCCGCTCCGCCACGGCCCGCCGCCGCTCGTCGGCGCGGTCACCCACCGGCCCGACGAGCTTCGCCACGACGTCCCGTGTGCCGAGCCCGGTCACCTCACGAAGCGCCTGGTCAAGCTTGTCCAGCGTGATGGTGGCGTACTCGCCGGGTAGCCGCTCGGATCCGAGCAGATCCGCGATCGCCGCCCGCTGCTCAGCGTCAAGCGGCCCGACCTTCACCCTGCTCACCGGTTGGCCGGAGGACAACCTGACATGGAGCGCCTGCCACAACGGCATCAGGTCACGTGAGAGTCGATCGACGGGTTCCACGATGTTTCACATCATAAGCCTGCGGCTAGGACCGAACGCGGACGTCACGCCTCAGACGGCAACCACCGGTCGAGTTCGGCGACCCTGCCGAGCAGGCTGGCTCCGAGATCGACGAATGCCTGCCCGAGGACGCGACGATTCTCGGCGAACTGCTCGGCGTACTGGTTCGAGATCTACGCCAGTATCGCCAAGCCTATGTTGTCCGTTATATGGCTTCAGCGGTGGCTGCGAAGTGAAGCCACACAAGCAAGTCAAGTCGCAGCCTTCCTGTTACTTAGAGTGCGCATGATGGGCTGGTGCCTGTCAGCCTCGGCGACGAGGCTCGAACAGGAGACGGACGAGGCGGTTGTCCAGGAAGAGAGCGATCGAGGACAGCAGCGTTGTCTTGACGTCGCGGGCGCGCAGTCCGGCGGCGCCGCCTTCGCTGAGTAGCCAGTCCTCCAGCAGGGTGGGCAGGGCGAACCGGAGCTGGAAGCCACGGCTACCGTCGGTGGGCACGATCACCCAGTCGCCGGTAGCCACCCGGCGCTCCGCGAACTCGATTCGCACGCGGATATCGGCTCCGTTGTCGTCGACGTAGGCGCGGAAGCGCTGCGGGTCGTCAGGACGTAGGACCAGTACGAACGGTGCTGCGGGGAAGCCGAGGGCGAGGCTGTCATCCCGGTAGCGGGCGAGATCGCCAGCGACGTCGCCGAGCGCGTCCATCGGAAGCTCCATCGGTTCTCTTGATGCTTGATTGAGCATCTGCGCTCGCCAGGTAGCGTCATCGGGATCTTCATAGACGGCTTGCCCCCGAATCGACTCGTCGGCTGTCCACGTGTCGAAGGCGAGTCGCAAGGCGGTGCGGAGCTGGCCGCGAGGAAACGGCGAAACGCGGGCTTCCCTGGCAAGGTCATGAACTTCGCGTGCGGCCCGGTCAACAGCGGCGAGCAATCTGGTGAACGCGGGGCCGGACAGGTCGACCAGGGAGATTTGCTGGGCGAGAGCGTACTGCTGCGCAGGCCGGGTGAACCCGGACGCGGAAAACAGAGCGTAGCGGTAGTGGTGGCGCCGCATGGGAAAGCGACGCGCTCCGGCGGTGGCCGTCGCGTATTGCTCGTTGACGTCGTGCACGACACCGTGCGCATTGCGGACGTCGCGAAGATTTGCCTTGACGCCTCGGTACTTTGCCTCGACGAACACCCGTAAGGGCAGTGAAAATGGTGTTGGAAGCGCCAGTTCGCCGAGCACGTCGGCTTGGTGATCAGCGCCTCTCCCGCGGACGAGCAGTCCGTGTGCTCCAGGCTTCAACGCATCCGGATCCTGCTCGGCGCTTACCAGGAGGTTATAGCCGCTAGCGCGCAGAAACCGGGCGAGCATTTCTTCGAGGATATAGCCACGCAAGGCCTCCACAGTGATCACGGTCGTCCCCTCCTGACTTCGGCCGCTGTGGTCATGATCCCGTACCGTCCGTCGGTGAGTGCAGAGGTAGCCCCTTCGGGTGGCGTCAACCGAACGGTGTCCGAAGTGGGGGTGGACCTAGATATAGTGTCGAGGATACTTAGAGTAAGTGCTCGATCGCGACGTTGTCCCAGTGCTGCGCAAGGTATTCTGCGACCAGTCGGCGGTGGCAGTTGTGCGGCTTGTCCTCACTGCACAGCAGGACCGCATTGTCGAGCAGTTCCTGCGGGACTGCGTCCTCAATGCCGCGATGCCTCATCAGCTCCAGAAACCGGTCCTCGTACGTCGACCAGCCAGTGCCCTGCTTCTTGTAATCGTCGAGCATCGGCTGCGTAGGTGCCAGATCGGGCCGGTGAGTGTACGCCATACCGCAGATCTCATCGAGGAAGTACTTCAAGTCGTCGCGCTTGGCGAAACCCGCCAGTTGTGAGACGTTGTTGAGGCGGACATCGACCAGTGTAGTCGCTCCTGAAGCGCGCAACAGACCGAAGAACTTCTCGGCGGACTTCTTGGTGAATCCGATAGTGTGGATTTTCATGCTTCTGCTGTCCCGTCGGTGCGGAGTTCCTCGTTGACGTAGGCGATCCGGAGTTCCTGGCGGCGCAGTGCCTCGCCGAGCCGCTCGGTCCGCGTGTGGAACAGGTCGGCCTCCGCGAGCCCGAACTTGGTCATGAGACGCTCCATCGCCGAGGCATGGCTCTCGATCTGCCCGTCGCCGTGGATATGCTCGATCGTAACCCCGTGCTCGGTGAGTACTCGGGCGACGAGCACCGTGCGATGGCAGTCCAGCGGCTCACCTTCGGTGCACAGGATCGCGATCCGCTCAGCCTGCGCACCTTTCAGCAGGCGGTCAATTCCGCTGACGAAGTCAGAGTTCTGCGCAAGGCGGCTGTATTGCACTCGCCCATCGACATAGCAACTGAGATCCTCCGTGCGTGCGCCGAGTTCCTTGCCTAGGAAAACATACTTGATGTCAACCTTACGTAGACCGCGTTCCATCGAGTCCCGGTTGAACTGCGGAGTGAATCGGCTGGCGGGGACGGAGCGCACATCGGCGACCGCCGTGACCCCGTGCTGGCAAAGCAACCCGACCAATGTTGGGAAGTCGTGCGTGGAGTGGCCGATGGTGAGTATCGTGCCGGACGTCATGGCCTGCTGGCTGATTCAAATTTGGTGCGCTCAACAATTGCCGCCACCAATTTATAAGCATACTCCTTGAATCCCAAAGTGAGACTCACTGTGAGAAAACAATCTCCTAATACGTGATTTCTGACGTTCTGCGCTAAGCATTTCGATTCATACATCGCATCTTTTACATGTAACCTATACGTTAGGCCGTTGTGGTTGAACTTTCCCCACAGTCTTTTCTTGCCGTCGCGATCGAGCTCCACGTCTAGTTTCAAATGGTCGACCCGGATGAGCTTGAGTGAGTCTCTCAGAATGTGCCTACGTCGGACTGGAACACGATTGTTGACGCCGCCGACCGAGCTGTCACCGTAACTCTGGCCCCACAGAGTCGAGGGCCGTTGCTCCAGTTCGCGGAGTTTGTCCCATCCGACTCGGCCGACCTTCTGCCAGCGAGCACTGGGAGCGATGCGCCAGTTCTCCCACTGGAAGCCCATCGGCCTACTGCTGTCCAGTGGCACCGAGATAACGTCGAGGACCTGCGGTTCCACACCGCCTGGATATTGGCGTTGACTCGCGGAAAGCGCGTGGTCTGCGCGTTCGCTGATGGGGCGTATCCAATTCGCATAGCCGTAGCGGATCTGGATGCCCGCGACGCACCGCCTGCCGCGCATGTGGGAATTCGCCATGCATATCAGTTCCTTGGTCACTACCACGCGTACCCTCCCGGACGCTGGATTGACTTCGCGTGGGATAGTAACCTACGTCACCTCTTAGGGTGGCAGCGGTTCTGGAGAAGCGGCGTCTCGTGACGATCGTGCCTGTTCAGGTGTGCTTCTGGACTTTGGTGCCACCGGTGTGCTTGCCTCCGCGCGGTCTGTGTCCAGGTGTGTTTCACTACGCAAATCGGGCAATGAGTGCGTTGAACTCATTCGGTAGCTCGCTCTAGGGGCGAATCGTTTGCAGGGCCGCGCCGTTTTCGGCGATGAACCAGAACGACCAACCGTTGCGGTTGGCGTGCACGTTGGGGTTGTGTGCCTGGACCACTGCCATGGCGGCTCCGCTTGGGCTCTTGTACGAGCCTCCGCTGAGCACGCCGCTGGTGATGTCGACGCGCTTGGTGGCCTTGTGGTAAACCCCCTCGATGTGGTTCCCCTCATAGTCAGCGTAGATGGGAACACCATCGCTGGGGGGGCGCGAGGGCCCGCTCGTGGTACCGGAACCTTGGGCGAAGTCGTCGAGTAGTCGCCGCACGACCTCTCCGCCGGAAATCTGCCAGGCGCGCGCAAGAAGCATGACGCGTTCGTGGTCGCCGTCGGCAAGTTCAAGGGTTCTCATGGGTCTCCGTTTCACGAACATGAGGATATAGTAGGGTGCCCACCTGGTGTCGCAACGGCGGCCGCCCGAGGTCGTCATCGTGAGTGAAGGGGCTCATAGAGATGGTTAAGTCTCGTGCCACCGCAAGCAGGGAGCGGGTACTTCTTGTCTTGCTCGCAGTGCTGCTGGCGGCGATCGGTGCCCTGGTGTCCGGTTTTGTGACGTTCCTTGCTGGCGCTCATCCGGTGGTGGCATTGGTGATCGGTGGTGCCGCCTTCGGTGCGGTTAACAGGCTGGTTCGTCGCATGTTGAAAGACCTCGGGTTGCTGTAGGGCGCTGCGGCGGCGAACGCATCGAACGCTACGTGCGGCGGTGAGTGTAGAGCATCGACGCGAGTTGAGTCTGAGGAGGTCTTTTGAGCAAAAGTGAGAACTGGGGTCTGATGTGACATGACCGAGTTTCGCCCTGTCGCGACTCGTCGAGGTGGCGGCAACCATCCCGACCACTGCGCCGCGTCACCGCCTGGGGTCGTACGGTGATGAGCATGACGAGTGCGTCGGCGGCTGAGGCGCGTGCGCTTGAGGGACTGGCCGAGCGGATGCCGGACGAGCGGGCGCAGCTGTTGGCCAGTGCGGCAGAGCAGTGGTCGCTGGTCGGCGAGGTCGAACGTGCCGAGCGGTTGTACGAGATGGCGATCTCGGATGGTGGCCCTGTGCACGGCGACGCGCGTACGCACTATGCCCGGTTCCTGTTCGAGCATGACGAGCCCGATCGGGCGCGCGAGGTTCTGGCCGAGTTGTGGGCCGCTCACCCGAAGGACCTGGACGTGTACCAGTGCGTCGGTGATCTGCTGGTGGACCAGGACGACTCGCTGGCCGCCCTCCGTTGGTTCACCGCCGGGGTGACCCGCTGCCGCGGTCTGCTCGTGGATTCCAGGCAGCTGGAGGATGATCAGCAACTCGAGCAGCTGCTCGAGGCGCGTGCCCAAGCGCGGAAGCTCGGTGGCGAATCGCCGGACGACTGGGATCGGGCGTGGTTCGAGTGGTATGAGCGGAGCAACCCCGGCAAGAAGGCCGGCCAGCTGTGGACCCGTGAGTACCTCGCGGAGATGCGGCAGGAAGTCGCGCGGCTGCAAGACGAGAACGCCATCCTGAAAGCATTTCGGCCCGGCTTCTTCCCGGTGACCTTTCCCTATTGGCCGCGCGACGAGTTCGACCGGGCGGTGACCGCGTTCCCCGAGGTGTTCACCGAGCTGAGTGACTCCGACGAGCCGCACGTCGTTCATCGCCGGATGGTCGAGACCGAGCTGCGAGCCGCGGATGTCCGCTTCGATCTCGCAGTCGTTTCACTCGACGTCGACTTCGTTTACGCCACGCCGAGCGGACGGGAATGGATCCGGCCAGCGCCGAGACGCATCAGCACATCGCGATGCTGTCCCACGTCGAAGGTGACGGCGTCGGCTGGCCGCCGGGGAGAAATGACGTGTGCTGGTGCGGCTCGGCGTGCAAGTACAAGAAGTGCTGTGGCGCTCCCGGTTTCACTGCGGCCCCGGCATGACGTAGCCGAGTTTCAGCAAGGCCTTGCGGAACTTCGCCTCGTGGGCGGGCTGTACGGCGAGGTGTCGGCCGCCGATCGGGCGGCACAGTGTGCGGAGGCTTCGATCGCGGGCGATGAGCGCGGCGGTCGCGAGGTCGGCGCATTCGATCACGCGGCAGTGGCCGAGGTCGGTGAGCTGCCCGGCCCGGCGGCCGACGTCGGAGAGCAGTGTGGTCAGGGTACCGGGCAGCTCGTGGTCGGTTCGCTCGGTCAGGAACGACGCGAATTCCGCGAGGTCACGGCCCGATTCGAGGGCAGTGAGCAGGCTAATGGCGGAGACGGTCCAGACGTGGTCCGCGGTGTGCTCGGCGAACGCGGTCAACAGCAGCTGATCATGTGCCGGGACCTTTCCGGTCGCGACGACGTCGAGGTTGGGCAGGACCTTCAGCGACTGGACAGCGGTCGCCACGGCCGACGGCTGGTAGGTGTCCGCAACACCCAGTACATAGGCACCCAATGCGGTCAGCCGGATTGCCACGAGGCCGTCGTAGCGGCTCAGCGTGTCGAGGCTGTCGCCGCCCCAGGTGTGTTGGAAATCGTCACGCGCGCCGACGGGGTCGACGTAGTCGAGATCGACGAGTCCGAGCGTGCCCGCGTACTCGAAGAGCACGGCCAAGGTGTAGCGGCCTTCGAGAAGTGACCACTGGTAGTACCCGTCGTAGCCGAGGCTGCCGTACTCCCGATCTTCGAGGTACAGCTTCCACAGCGCCATCTCGCTGCGCGCGATGGTGGGGCTCATGTTGCCCCGGCGCATGGTCGTGAACAGCGTGTCCACCGCTATCCACTCGCCCACCGGGCAGTGGGCCAGGGCCTTCGAGACCAGCTGCCGCCGGGGCTTGGCGGCGGTCAGGACGTTGGCGGCGCGCTGGCCCTTGATCTGCTCGATTCGGCTGAACTCGTCGATGACCGCATGTGACAGCCAGCGTTGCCACAGCAGGCGAACGGTCTCCGCCGCCGGCTTGTTGAGCGCGTCGTGGCCCTTCGAGGTCAGCTGGAGCCGGCCTTTCTCCGGTTTGGCCAGGCCGCCGGCCTGGAGCAGCAGCGGCCAGGCGAACGCCGCCATCGCCTCGTCGGGGTAGAAGTCCCCATTCACCAGGTGCTCGGTGATGGTGCGAATCGTGGCCGCGGACGGCCGGAGGGTCTTGTCGCTGACCTTGACCTCACCCGCCGCGCACAGTTCCAGCATCACGCGCAGGTTCAGCTGGGCCTCCTGCTCGGTGAACTGTAGCCAGCGTTCTTCGTCGTCATCCGGGTGGCTCATCACGCCGATCGTATCCGGGGCGCTCGCCATGCGAAGACGGCGACAAGGTGGATGAGAGCGACGCGTTGGGTATCGACGTGTACGCGCTCGACGACCGTTTTGGCGGGTCCTCGACCGCAGTTACGATGGCGCCCGCGCGGCGACGTTGGCCGAGTACCGAAACCGGCACTACGTCTACCCGTACCCATGCCCGCGCTGCGGTCGATGTCGTTTCGGACCGGCTGGCGGCCGTCGATCAGGCGCGCGGCGAGCTGTCCGCAGCCGAGGAACTTCGTGAAGCCGAGAAACTGCGGCGCGGCGACGCCGAGGCCCAGCCGGTTCGAGCGGGATCTGCGGGCTCAGCACGCGCACCTGGAGTCGTTCCGGCGCAGTAAGGCTTGCCCGATGACCGCGCCAGGCTGGACCAGTTGGCCGAACTGGTGGACGGGCTGGTCTCCTCGGCTCGCACAGCGCGGACCCAAGCCAGGGCGAGCGGCCGATGCGGAGCGGACGTGGGCAAGGTCGAGAGACTGTTCGTCGCTGCGAGGGCTGCGGTCGCCCGGAACGCCGCGAACCTCGCCGAGGCCGCGGTTGACGCGTCCATCACATGGACTCCCGAGGACACTGCGGGTGACGACGGGTTCTATGTCTGGGTGAGCGCCCGGATCGAGCAGCGTCAGGACGACGTCCGCGCGGTCCGTGACGTGCTGGCGAACTCGGTATGGCACAGGAACGACGCGCCACCGTCCAGCATGTCTACGAGACGGCGGAGGGGAAAGACCGATGCCGCCGGGGCGCGGGCCGCCGAAGAGGTCACCCGGTCTCGCGCGAAGGCTACGGACCGGCTGAGTGCCTGGTGGTCGCATTATGCGTCCGAGCTGCCCGACATCCACAGTGGTCTTCAGGCTGTGCTCGATGGGGTGGGAGAGCCGGATACGCTCGCGTTGCCCGCGCGGTTCGACGAGCTGGTTCGTGACCAGTTCGAAGAACGTCGCGGCAATCTGCATCGCCTTGCGGGACAACGAGATCAGGCCGAAGGTGAGTTGGCCGAGTTACGGGATTCGCGTGCCGACATCGCGGCCGAGCGAGACGACGCGCCAACACACTTCGCCGCGCGTACCGCGTCCCGTATGGACAGACAGAGCACGCGGCTATGGTGGCTTGTCCCGGCTCGCAGCCGGTGTCGCGCCCGATCGAGCGGTGGCGGTCGAAGCTGCGTTGGAGGCGCCGAAAGCCCGTGGGAGCCCGCTCGCCGCGGCGACAGCGAAAGCGGGCCGCGCGATCATGGAAGAACGCCTGATCCCACCCTCCTCGAGGGCCTGGGCACGCCGTGAAAACGCTTGACCCCGTGCTCGGCGGGACACCAACCAGACGGCCCCAACCACGACTGGGGGGCCGGAGGCTTGCCCCGGCGGGGTCTGGGGGCTCGGCCCCAGAAAACACAACGGGCGATCCCGGCTCGCGCACTCCGCGAACAGACATCGCCCAATCGTCCGTGCCCCCGGCAGGATTCGAACCTGCGACACCCGCTTTAGGAGAGCGGTGCTCTATCCCCTGAGCTACGAGGGCATGTACTGCCGACCACACTCTAGCGGGCCCGGGGTGGACGTGGTGCGGGGGGCGGGTGAAGGGTGGGCATACGTCGGTCGTCACCCGGGCGGGTGGTGGGGGCGTCTGAGCTGGTTGGCCCAGTCTGTCACTCGGTCGTGTCTGGTGTCGGGTTGCTGAACAACAGTAGGTAACCTTCGTTAACGGGATGCGGGGAACCCGCTCCACCGGCTGCCGGAGGGCTTCGTTGATCAAGCTCATGTTCGCCGACGACGAGGAACTGGTCCGCTCGGGCCTGCGCGCCATGATGTCCGGTGCGCAGGACATCGAGATCGTGGGCGAAGCGAGCGACGGCAGATCGGCGGTCGAGGTCGCGCGGCGGTATCACCCGGACGTGGCACTGCTGGACATCAAGATGCGGGCGCCTGACGACGGCATTCGCGCGTTGCGGGCGATCCTGGCGCTGCCGGATCCGCCGACCGTGGCGATGCTGACCACGTTCGACATCGACGAGTACGTGAGCCTCGCGCTGCGGCTCGGCGCCAACGGCTTCCTGCTCAAGGACATCGACCCGGCGGCGTTGCTGCGCGCGGTGCGTGACCTGGCCAAAGGCGGCGCGGTGCTCGATCCGGGGGTCGCGGCGCGGATGGTCCAGTCGCACCGCGACGAGCAGCGGGCCGCTCAGCCGGCGCGTAAGCTGCTGGCCTCGTTGTCCGAACGGGAGCGTGAGGTGGTCGCGTTGATCGGGCAAGGGCTTTCCAACGCCGAGATCGGCGGCAGGCTGCATCTGTCCGAGGCGACGGTGAAGGGGTACGTCTCGGCCGTGTTGTCCAAGATCGGCGCGGCCAACCGGGTCCAGGCCGCGTTGCTGGCCTACCGGGGCGGCCTGCTCGACCAGTAAGTAGATGCTGCTCACCGCGCTCGAGCTGCTGGGGCTCGTCGCGTTCGCGGCGTCCGGCGCGCTCGCCGCGGTGCGGGCGCGGCTGGACGTCTTCGGCGTGGTCGTGGTGGGCCTGACCACCGCGCTGGGCGGCGGGATCATCCGGGACGTCCTGCTCGGCATCCATCCGCCGACGACGTTGCGCAACTGGCCTTATCTCGCGGTGTGCGCGGCGACGGCGCTGGTCGTGTTCGCGTTCCACCCGCAGGTCGCGAAGCTGCGCCGCGCGGTGCTGCTGGCCGACGCGATCGGGCTCGGGGTGTTCGCCACGGCCGGGACGACGATCGCGCTGGCGTCCGGGGCGACCGTGTACGCGGCGTGTCTGATCGGGATGACGACGGGGATCGGCGGGGGCGTCGCGCGGGATCTGCTGCTCCGGGAAATACCGCTCGTGCTGCGCAAGGAGATCTACGCGATGGCGGCGCTGGCCGGAGCGGCGCTCGTGGGAGTCGGTCACGCTTTGTTACTGCCGCCTGGTCCGGTGACGGTCGTGGCGGCCGCGGTCGTGGTCGCGATCCGGATGCTGGCGCTGTGGCGTCGGTGGAACGCGCCGGTCGCCCGGGGTTCCGGTGACGGGTGAGGTGGGGCGGCGATCCGGAGCGGGAAAATCCTTTGTGGGTTCTGTGTGTGTTCTTAGGCGAGTCTCAGCACGCTGAGTAAGACTGTCGCCATGCGCATCCTTGTGGTGGACGACGACCGCGCCGTCCGTGAATCCCTCCGGCGGTCCTTGGAGTTCAACGGATACCAGGTCGAACTCGCCAGTGACGGTGCGCAGGCCCTGGAGACGATCGTCGCGAACCGGCCGGACGCGATGGTGCTGGACGTGATGATGCCCCGGCTCGACGGGCTCGAGGTGGCGCGCCGGCTGCGCAGCACCGGCGACGACCTGCCGATCCTGGTGCTGACCGCGCGCGACACGGTGTCGGACCGGGTGTCCGGGCTCGACGCCGGCGCCGACGACTACCTGCCCAAGCCCTTCGCCCTCGAGGAACTGCTCGCCCGGCTGCGCGCACTGCTGCGCCGCGCCCTCCCGGAAGGCCAGGACGCCCAGGCCTCCGAGGTGCTCTCGTTCGCCGACCTCACGCTCGATCCGGGCACCCGCGAGGTCCGCCGGGGCACCCGCGAGATCAGCCTCACCCGCACCGAGTTCGCGCTGCTGGAGCTCTTCCTCTCCTATCCGAAGCACGTTCTCACCCGCGGCCGGATCCTGGAGGAAGTATGGGGATACGACTTCCCGACCTCGGGCAACGCCCTGGAGGTCTACGTCGGCTACTTGCGCCGCAAGACGGAGGCGGAGAACGAGCCGCGGCTGATCCACACGGTCCGCGGGGTGGGCTACGTGCTGCGGGAAACCCCGCCGTGACCGGTGCTGTCCCCACCGTCGACGTGACGGAGGACGACCCGCGCGGCACGCGCTGGGGCACCCGCCGGTTTTCGCTGCGCGGACGCGTGACGCTACTGGCCGCCGCCTGCGTGGCGGGCGCCGTGGCGCTGGTGTCGCTCGGCGCCTACCTGGTCGTGCAGAGCAACCTCTACCAGCAGCTCGACGACAACCTGATCGCCCGCGCGCAGGCGGCGGTCCAGTCGCCGCAGGTGCAGACGCAGCTCAAGCAGGTCCCCGGCGCGTTCCTGGCCAGTGCCGACCTGCAGATCGGGCAGCTGAACATCGGCAAGGAGGTCACCCTGACCTACCCGCAGGCGGGTGTGGCGCCGCCGTACGGGGGCCAGGAGATCGCCGTCGCGGCCGGGGAAGCGGCCAGCTCGATCCGCACGGACCTCGCCACCGACAGCAGGGTGGTCGCGCTGTCCTCCGGTCACGGCCAGGCGATGGTGCTGGCGCAGTCGATGGCACCGACGAAGCGCGCCCTCAACGAGCTCGCCGTCGTCCTGTTCCTCATCGGGGGCGCCGGGATCCTGGTGGCCGCGGCCGCGGGCACCGCGGTGGCGCGTGCCGGGCTCCGGCCGGTGGACCGGTTGACCACGGCCACCGAGCGCGTCGCCCGTACCGGTGACCTGCGGCCGATCCCGGTCAGCGGTGACGACGAGCTGGCCCGCCTCACGCAGAGCTTCAACACCATGCTCGGCACCGTCGCGGAGTCGCAGGAACGCCAGCGCCAGCTGGTCGCCGACGCCGGCCACGAGCTGCGGACACCGCTGACCTCCCTGCGCACCAACCTGGAACTGCTGCTCGCCGCGAGCAGGCCCGGCGCGCGGACGCTGTCCGACGAGGACCGCGCCGACATCGAGGCCGACATCCGCGGCCAGATCGACGAGCTGACGCAGCTCATCGGCGACCTGGTCGAGCTCGCCCGACAGGACGTCCCGCAGGAGCAGTTCGAGCGGGTCGAGATGATGGACGTCATCGAGCGTGCGCTCGACCGGGCGCGGCGCCGTGCGGGCGAGATCGAGTTCGACGTCGCGTTGCAGCCGTGGGTGCTCACCGGCGACAACAGCGCCCTCGAACGCGCGGTGCTCAACCTGCTGGACAACGCGGTCAAGTTCTCGCCGTCCGGGTCCACCGTGCGGGTCCGGCTCTACCCGCTCGGCGACGGCACCGCGGTCGTCGAGGTGGCCGACTCCGGGCCCGGCATCGCGGACGAGGACCTGCCCAAGGTGTTCGACCGGTTCTACCGTTCCTCGGAAGCACGGACCCTGCCCGGTTCGGGCCTTGGCCTGGCGATCGTCAAGCACGCCGCCGAGCGGCACGGTGGTGCCGTCTACGCCGCGCGCGCCCCGGAGGGCGGTGCCCTGCTGACGATTCGCCTGCCCGGCGCCCCGGAATGATTCCGTCCGGTTACGCACGGCAGTGAACTGTGGCTGAACGCAGTCGCGGCCGCTGCGAATCCTATGTTGAATCGTGTAGGATTTTGTGTGGTTGGGGCGTTCATGCGGGGAACGCGAGTCGGTTCAGGACAGTGCGTTGAGGACGGAGTTGCGGTGCTGGCGCGGCAGCGACAGGCGGTGATCCTCGAGGAGGCTCGCCGGACCGGCGCGGTCCGGGTGAGTGATCTCGTGACGAGGCTGGGCGTATCGGACATGACGGTGCGCCGCGACCTCGACGTGCTCGCCGGGCGTGGCCTGGTCGAGAAGGTGTACGGCGGCGCGACGTCGGTGATGGGCAAGAGCACGGACGAACCCGGGTTCGAGGCCAAATCCGTGCGGCAGCGATCGCAGAAGGAGGCGATCGCCGAACTCGCGGCGAGCCTCGTCCGGCCGGGGACCGCGATCGGGATCTCGGCGGGTACCACCACGTGGACGCTGGCGCGGGCGCTCGATCACGTACCGGGCCTCACCGTCGTGACCAACTCCATCCAGGTCGGGGACGTGCTGCGCGGAGCGAACCAGCAGGACCGCACGGTGGTGCTCACCGGCGGCGTGCGGACGCCCTCGGACGCGCTGGTCGGCCCGGTGGCGGTGCAGAGCCTGCGGTCCCTGCACCTCGACGTCGTCTTCCTCGGCGTCCACGGGATGGCCGACGGTCCCGGCTTCACCACGCCCAACCTCACCGAGAGCGAGACCGATCGGGCGCTCGTCGAGGCGGGGCGCAGGCTGGTGGTGCTCGCCGACCACACCAAGTGGGGCATCGTCGGGATCTCCACCATCGCCGGGCTCGACGAGGCCGACGTCGTCGTCAGCGACGACGAACTTCCCGAGCAGGCAAGGGAAATTCTCGCCGAACGGGCGGGAGAGCTCATGATCGCCGAAACGGCGGGGACGGCCGAGGCAGAAGAAGCGTGAAACGCACCGTAAGGCACCTGGCCGACGGCCGGGAGATCATCTACTTCGACCAGCCGGGCGCGCCCGAACGGCTCGCCGAGGACACCCGCGACCTCGACCCGGTGGCGGCGGCGTCGGAGATCCGGCGCGACCCGCTGACCGGCGAATGGGTCGCCATGGCCGCGCACCGGCAGACCCGGACCTACAAGCCGCCCGCCGACCTGTGCCCGCTGTGCCCGAGCAAGCCGGGGAAGCCGAGCGAGATCCCCGAAGCCGACTACGACGTCGTGGTGTTCGAGAACCGCTTCCCGTCGTTCGCGCAGAACGTGCTCGGCGCGGCCGAAGGCTCCACTGTGGACGGTGCGGGGCTGGTGCCGGTCGCGCCGGGCCGCGGCCGGTGCGAGGTCGTCTGCTTCACCAGCGACCACGACGGCTCGTTCGCGAGTCTGACCACCAGGCAGGTCCGCGCGGTCGTCGACACCTGGGCGGACCGCACCACCGCGCTGTCCGGGCTCCCCGGCGTCGAACAGGTCTTCCCGTTCGAGAACCGCGGCGAGGAAATCGGCGTCACGCTGCACCATCCGCACGGACAGATCTACGGCTACCCGTTCGTCACGCCGCGCACCGCGCGGATGATCGAGGTCGCCCGCGCCTACCAGGCCGAACACGGCCGCCCGGTGCTCGGCGACGTGCTCGCCGCGGAGCGGGACTCCGGTGCGCGGATCGTCACGGCGGGTGAGCACTGGACGGCGTTCGTGCCCCCGGCCGCGCGCTGGCCGGTGCAGGTCCAGCTCGTGCCGCACCGGCAGGTACCGGACATCCCGGCACTCACCGAGGCCGAGCGGGACGACTTCGCGGTGGTGTACCTGGACGTGCTGCGGCGCTGTGACGCGCTCTTCGGCAGGCCGCTGCCCTACATCGCCGCCTGGCACCAGGCCCCGGTGCGCCGGGACCGCGAGCTGAGCTGGCTGCACCTGGAGGTGTTCTCGGTACTGCGGGCCAAGGACAAGCTGAAGTACCTCGCCGGCTCGGAGTCCGGGATGGCCGTGTGGGTGAACGACTCGACTCCGGAACAGATCGCCCAGAGGCTTCGCGACGCCGGGTAGGCCACGCCATACTCATCAAGGATGCACAGGTTCGACTCAGGAACCTCTCAGGACCGTCGCGCAAGGTGAGGACATGACCGAGAAAGACCCCAGTGCGCACGACCCCGCTGCTCAGAGTCATGTCGCTGGTGGTCAGCCGCAGCCGGACCCCGGGCAGACCGGCCAGCCGGAGGCCGCGCCGCACTCGGACGCCACGCCGCCGTCGGGAGTCCCGGCCCAGCCCGCCGCGGCGGCCGAACCCGCTCCCGCCGCGCAGTATCCGGTCCTGCCCGAGTACGCCCAGCCCAGTGAGCCGCAGTACCACCCGGTGAGCGGCACACAGCCCGCCTACGGCGCGCCCAACCCGTGGTCGGCCCAGGGAGCGCAGCAAGCCCAAGGAACACAGCAGGCCCCGTACGCGCAGTCGGGAGCCACCGCCCAGCCCACGAACCCCTACGCCCGGCCGGGCGACACGTCGATCTACTCCGTTCCGGCGGCGCCGCGCCCCGCGAAGTCCGGGCCGGGCAAGCTGCTGGCCGGGGTCGCGATCGTCGCGCTGCTGGTCGGCGGCGTCGCGGGTGGCACCGTGGGCTACCTGACCTCGGGCACCAGCAAGGGGCCGGCCGTCAACGCGCTCGACGCGCCCAAGCCCGCGCAGCAGACCGGGGCCGCACCCGCCGGCTCGGTGGAGTCCGTCGCGAAGAAGCTTTCGCCGAGCGTGGTGGAACTCCAGGTCGCCGGGCGCACCGCCCAGGGCGAGGGCTCCGGGTTCGTCCTCAGCACCGACGGCTACATCCTGACCAACAACCACGTCGTCGAGGTCGCCGCGAACGGCGGCCAGATCCAGGCCGTCTTCCCGGACGGCAAGAAGGCCCCCGCGAAGATCATCGGACGGGACCCGACGACCGACATCGCCGTCGTGCAGACCAGTAACGTGAGCGGGCTGACCCCGGTGGAGCTCGGCCGCTCCGATGATCTGCGCGTCGGTCAGTCGGTCGTGGCCATCGGCTCGCCGTTCGAGCTGACCGGCACCGTGACCTCCGGCATCGTCAGCTCGCTGCACCGGCCGGTGCGCGCGGGCGGCAACAACGGCGACCAGGCCACGGTGATGGACGCGGTGCAGACCGACGCGGCCATCAACCCCGGCAACTCCGGTGGCCCGCTGGCGAACATGGCGGGCCAGGTCATCGGGATCAACTCGGCGATCTACAGCCCGCAGTCCTCCTCCGGCGGCCGGGGCGGCAGCTCCGAGGGCGCGAACGTGGGGATCGGGTTCGCCATCCCGATCGACCAGGCCCGGCGCACCGCCGACGACATCATCAAGACCGGGAAGGCCACGCAGACCTACATCGGCGCCAAGGTGCAGGACGCGCCCGGTGGCGGCGCCCAGCTCGGCGACATCACGCAGGGCAGCCCGGCGGAGAAGGCGGGGCTCAAGCCCGGCGACGTGGTCACCAAGATCGGCGACCGGACCATCGACTCGGCGGACACGCTGATCGCCGCGATCCGGACCAGGGCGCCGGACGAGAAGGTCCCCTTCACGTTGAACAACTCCCGCACGGTCGAGGTCACCCTCGGCGGCCAGCCCGTGCCCAACTGACCCCAGACGCTCGGCCGCCGGAAGGCGGCCGAGACCAGCTCCGGCTCTGGGTGGGCCGGAACCTCGAAGCCACGCGCGACCCGGCGTTCAAGCCGGTCGCGCGTGGCTCTTGTCTGTACGGTGCCGGGCGAGCACGGCCCGGACGGCACCGGTCAGCACGACCAGCGTCCAGACCACGGCGAGGGTGAGCGCCAGGCCGACGCCGGGACGCCCGTCGTGGAGGCCGGGCATCGGTGGCGTGCCGTAGGCCCGCCACAGCAGCGGGAACGCCAGCACCCCCAGCACTCCGCTGATGACCGTGCCGGCCAGCATGGGCGCGCGCCACGGCGATGGGACGAGGCGGCTCAGCCCGAGCCCGGCGAGCCCGACCACGGGCGCGACCACCGCGTCGTGCACCAGCGGGCCGCCGACGAGCCAGCCGAGTGTGCCGAGCACGTCGGCGCGGAGCGGGAAAAGGTACTCGCCGAACAGGAGCGCGCCCCAGGTCAGCGCGGCGAGGCCCGGCAGGATCAGCAGTACACGCGCCGTTCTCACAGGACCTCCAGCTTCGAGACCCACTTCGTCTGCAGGACGCCGGGGCGGTTCGGCGCGATGACGCGGCAGGGGAAGCCGTGGTCCAGATCGAGCACCTCACCGTTGAGTTCGAGCGCGAGCAGCGTCAGCGCGTCCGCCGTGTGCTCGCCGGGAAGCACGCTCACGCCATACGGCCCGTAGCGCTCCAAAGAGGACACTCGAATGCTGGATCCCGGTGGTGCGCCGACGATCCGCAGCAGATCCGGAACGGCGACACCGCGCCAGCTCGCCGACTGGCTCCAGCCCTCGACACAGGCGATCGGCAGCTCGGCGGTGGTCTGCGGAAGCGCGCGCAGTTCGGCGAGGGAGAACGTCCGCGCCCCGGCCGGGGTCACGACGGACAACCGCCAGGCTGAGTCCTGTGCCGCCTGGCGCACGCCCGCGGCGCTCGCGGTGCGGTTCACCGGCAGGCCCTGGGTGCCGTGATCCGTCCGCCAAGACAGGCCGGAGACGTTACGCAGCAACGGAACCGTCGCACCGGCGGTCGCCACCACGGACACCCCGGCGGTCAGCCAGGTGGTGCGCAGGAACCCGCGCCGGGACAACCCGGCCGGTGGCGGGACGGGGGCCTCGGCTGGTTCGCGGGTCAGCGCCCGGCGGAGGACGGGGAGCTTCACCGCGACGTGCACGAGGATCGAACCGATCGCCACCCAGGCGACCGCGTAGTGCACCTGCGGGAAGTAGAACGTCCACGGGTAGTTCTGCGCGACGTTAAACAGGCCCGTGGTCAGCTCGAAGAACGTGGCCGCGGACAACACCAGGATCGACAGCCGCTCCAGGGCGTGCGGGACCGAACGCACGAGCGGCCTGCCGAACAGCTTCGGGTAGACGCTCCACAGTTTCGCCAGCAACAGCGGAATCGAGGCGATACCCGAGACGACGTGCAGGCCCTGGGTGACGCGGTAGAGCCAGATCGGCCTGCTGGGCCAGAAAAACCACGTGGGCGGGTGCTGGATGAGATGGCTGACGAGGCCGGTCAGGAAGCACACGGTGAACGTGATCGCCAGCCCCAGCCCGATCCGCGACGTCACCCGCGCCGAGTGCGAGGCCGCCGCGAAACGCTCTTCTTCGGGGATCGGTAACCGTTTCATGGCTTCTCCAGCTGTGCGAACCAGCGGTGCCCTCGGCGGGCGACCCAGCCGACGCGGAGTCCGGCGGTGGACGCGACCTCGGTGATCCGGTCCGCGCCGACCCAGGCCCAGGTGAACCACCGGCCGCCGGGACGACCGGGCAGCAGGCGCACGCGTTCGTGGCGCAGGCCGTGGCCGGGCGGGTCGAGCTCGACCAGGATGTCCCCGTCCTCGGCGACGAGCGTCGCGGCCCGCCGCAGGAGCGCCGAGGGTTCGCCGCCGATGCCGATGTTGCCGTCCGCGAGCAGCGCGTGCCGCCAGCGACCTTCGCCGGGCAGACGATCGAAAACGTCGCGGCACAAGGCCACGCCGCCGCGCTGGTGGGTCAGCCGGACCGCGGTGGGTGAACTGTCGACGCCGAGCGAGGCGACGCCCCGCCAGGTCAGCGCCGCGGTGAGCCGACCAGGTCCGCAACCGATGTCGAGCGTCGGACCGGCACAGGCGTCGAGCAGCACCTCGTCGCCAGGACACGGACGGCCGGTCCAGCGCGCCACCGGCAGCTCGACCCGCTCGCCGTTCGCGAGTTCCAGCCAACATCGATGGCCGAGCAGACCCTGGTCGAACTCGGTGCCCGCGTTCATCGGACCAGCGCCGGCAGCCCGGCGACCTCGGCCACGGCGCGGGCGAACCGGCCGTTCACGCATCGCGCGGCAACCCGGCGAGCATCCGCGATCGTGTCCACATCGGACAGTGTGGCGACCCCGGTGACGGACAGCCCGGACGCGGTGAGCGCCCGCCGGGTCCGAGCGCCGGTGTCCGGCCGCGACATCGGGACCTCGGCCAGGACGCGGGCGTCGAGCGGATCGCGCAGCCCGAGTGCCCACCAGCCGCCATCCTCCGCCGCGCCCAGCGTCGCGCCGGAATCCCCGCGCAGCACGGGATTCACCGCGCTCGTCAGGAGATCGGGCGTGACCTGCGGGGTGTCCATACCGATCTGCAGCACGGGGAGCGCGGGATACGCGGCGGCGGTGTCCGCGTGGGCGTTGGCGAGGCGTGCGCCGAAATCGTCACCGCGCTGGGCGAGGACCGTGACCTGCCCCAGCACCTCGGCGATCTCCGTGCCTCGCGCGGCCTCGCCCAGCTCGCCGGTCATCGCGACGACCGGCACGGCGTCGCGGGTCGCGAGCACCGCGGCGAGGGTGTCGAGCAACGCGGTCGCCGCGATCTCGGCCGCCTGGACCGCGGTGGCCGGGGGACACAACCGCGTCTTCGCGAAACCCGGCACAGGCGCCTTCGCCACGACGAGGAGACAGAACCGGACGCTCATCGGGCCAGCACCCGCCCGAAGTCCCGGACCGCGCGCAGGGTACCGCGCACCGACCCGGACACCTTCGACTTCGTCCCGGCGGCCCGTTCGCCGTAGCTGACGTCGAACTCGCGCACACACCAGCCCGCGCGCTGCGCCTTGACCAGCAGTTCGAGCGGATATCCGAAGGCACGATCGACGACGTCGAGCGCAAGCAGCGGTTCCCGCCGCGCCGCGCGCAACGGCGCGATGTCGTGCACCGGCAGGCCCCGGCCGCGCAGCAGCGACGACAGCGCCGCGTTGCCCGCCCGCGCGTGCCACGGCCAGGCTCGGGAGCTGACCGGAACCCGCCTGCCCACCGCGAGATCGGTGCCCGAGCGCACCGCGCCGACCAGCCGGGGCAGGTCCGCCAGGTCGAGCGAGCCGTCCGCGTCGGCGAAGCACACGATGTCCGCGGTGGCGTGGGTCAGGCCGGTGTGCACGGCGGCGCCATACCCTCGCCGCGGTTCGTGCACCACCTTCGCGCCGTGCGCCGCGGCGATCTCGGGCGACCCGTCGGCCGAACCGTTGTCGATGACGATGGCCCGGTAACCCGGCGGCAGCGCGCGCAGGACGCCGGGGAGCGCCCCGGCCTCGTCCAGACAGGGGAGCACGACATCCACCTCGAATTCCGTCACGACTTGTACGGTAGGTCCAGGGTGGACAGTCGGAAATCCTTACGCTGCTTACCAAAATGTGACGGATGGCGAATTCTTACCGACCGGTGACGGATCGCCGCGAGACTCGGCCGACGGGGTTCCGCCGGGCTATGGTGCGGGAGATGAGCGAGTCGACTCCGGCCGCCCAGGTCGCCGACGCGCCGGGCCCGCCCGCACCCGTACGGACCCGCCGGCCGCTCCGCGCCGACCTGATCGCGGTCGGCGTGGCCCTCGTGGTGCTCGCCGCGGCCACCGCGGTCGGGCTCTACTACAACCGGCCCGGCTCCGGGGTGGTCATCTACGCCCAGGCGCCACCCCTGTTCGCGGTGTGGCTGCCGCACGTCGGTCCGGGCTCGGTCTTCGCCGTGGTGATCGCCTTCGCCGTCGTGGCATGGGGGCCGACGCTCGTCGCGCGCCTGTCCTGGCGACGTGCCCTCGCCGCCGGATACCTCGCCTCGGTGGCGTGGACGTTCTCGCTGGCCATGGTCGACGGCTGGGCCCGCGGCTTCACCGGCAGGCTCACGACGCGGGACGAGTACCTGCACGAGGTCCCCGGGATCACCGACATCCCGCGCATGCTCCGGGAGTTCTCCGCGCGGATTCTCGACTTCCAGCCACATTCGTGGACGACCCATGTTTCGGGTCACCCACCTGGTGCCACCCTCGTCTTCGTCTGGCTCGACCGGCTCGGCCTGCACGGCGGTGCGTGGGCCTCGACGCTGGTCGTGCTCGTCGGCGGCCTCGTCGCCGTCGCGGTCCCGGCCACCGTCTCGCTGCTCGGCCGTCCGGACGCCGCCCGCGTGGTGCTGCCGTTCGCCGTGCTGAGCCCGGCGGCGGTGTGGATGGGTGTCTCCGCCGACGGCCTGTTCGCCGGGGTGACCGCGACCGGCGTCGCGCTGCTGGCCCTCGCGGCGGCCGGGTTCGCCGCGGGACGCCGCTACGCCGCGCCCGCGGCGCTGGCGGCGGGCGCGCTCCTGGGCTTCGGGATCTTCCTCTCCTACGGCCTGGTGCTGCTGGGGTTGATCGTCCTCGCGGTGGCCGTGCTGGGCAGGCAGTGGATCGCGGCCGCGCTCGCGCTGGCGGCCGCGATGGGCGTCGTCGCGGCGTTCGCCGTCGCCGGGTTCTGGTGGCTGGACGGGTACCACCTAGTCGTCGAGCGGTACTACCAGGGCATCGCCACGCTGCGGCCGTACCCGTACTGGGTGTGGGCCGACCTGGCGGCGGTCGCCGTCGCCGCAGGACCCGCCCTGATCGCCGCGACGCGGCGCGGTGCCACCGAGGTCTTTCTGCCGAAACCGCGCTGGGCCTCGCTGCGTGACCCGGTGGTGCTGATCGGGCTCACCGCGGTGCTCACGATCGTGGCGGCGGACGTCTCCGGCCTGTCGAAGGCCGAGGTCGAACGGATCTGGCTACCGTTCGTGGCGTGGCTGCTGCCGATGACCGCGTTGCTGCCGTTCCCGGCCCGCCGCTGGTGGCTGGCCGGACAGGCGGCGACGGCACTGGCGGTCAACCACCTGCTGCTGACGAGCTGGTGAGGGGACACCGATGACCGAACAGCCCGGCCGGGTGCTCGTCGTGGACGACGACGAGACGGTCCGCGACGTCGTGCGGCGCTACCTCGAGGTCGCCGGATTCACCGTCGACATGGCCGGTGACGGCGCCGAAGGACTGGCGAAGTTCGCCAGCCGGGAACCGGACCTGGTCGTGCTCGACGTGATGATGCCCGGCGTCAACGGGCTGGAGGTGTGCCGCAGGCTCCGGCAGACCAGCCAGGTGCCGATCGTCCTGCTCACCGCGCTCGGGGAGGAGGAGAACCGGATCGCCGGTCTCCAGCTCGGCGCCGACGACTACGTCACGAAACCCTTCAGCCCCAAGGAACTCGCGCTGCGCGTGGCGTCCGTGCTGCGCCGCGCCCGGATGCCGAGGCCCCGGCCCGCCGCCGCGGAACTCGCCGACGGGAACCTCCGGCTGCGGATGTCCGCCCGGCACGCCACCCTCGACGGCGCCGAGCTGCCGCTGACTGTCCGCGAGTTCGACCTGCTCGCCTTCTTCCTCACCCACCCCGGCGTCGCCTTCTCGCGATCCGACCTGCTGGAGAAGGTGTGGGGCTGGGACTTCGGCGATCAGTCCACAGTGACCGTCCACGTGCGACGGTTGCGGGAGAAGATCGAACGGGACCCGGCGAAACCCGTACGCGTGGCGACCGTGTGGGGCGTCGGCTACCGCTACGACCGGGAACAGCCGTGATCGAGTCCGGCGAGTCCTTCCGTGCCATGCTGGAGCACGTCTGGCACATCCTGCCGGTCGCGCTGCTGTTCTCGCTGCCGGTCGCGGTGCTCGGCGGTCTGGCCCTCTACCTCCTGCGCCGCGGCTCGCTCGCCAGCAACCTCACCGTGCTCGTGCTGATCCCGGTGCTCGCCACCCTCGTCGGGGTGCTCGGCGTCAGCGGCTTCATGTTCACCCCGGCGCTGACCACGATGGCGCTGGTCTGCCTGCTGGTCGCGGTGATCACCGTGCCCGCCGCGATCGTGCTCGGCCGGACGATCGCACGGCGCAGCGTGTGGGAACGAGAGGCCCGCGAACGCGAACGCGCCGCCGAGGCCTCGCGCCGCGAGCTCGTCGCCTGGATCAGCCACGACCTGCGCAGCCCGCTGGCCGGGATCCAGGCGATGGCCGAGGCGCTCGCGGACGGCGTGGTGTCCGAACGCGCCGAGGTCACCGGGTACGCCCAGCGCATCGCGGGCGAGACCACCCGGCTGTCCGGGATGGTGGGCGACCTGTTCGAGCTGTCCCGGATCACCGCGGGCGCCCTGCGGCTGACCATGTCCGCGGTGCCGCTGCGCGACGTCGTGAGCGACGCGGTGGCCGCGCAGGCGCCGGTGGCCGAGCGCAAACGCGTGCGGGTGCTGGAAAACGCCGACGCCTGGCCGGTGGTCTCCGGCAGCGACCCGGAACTGGCGCGGATCGTGCGGAACCTGGTGTCCAACGCCATCCGGCACACCCCGCCGGACGGCACCGTCGCGGTCCAGCTCGGCGTGGACGGCGCGGACGCCCTGCTCGCCGTCGACGACTCCTGCGGCGGCATTCCCGACGACGAGATCGGCCGCGTCTTCGACGTCGCCTTCCGGGGCACCAGGGCGCGGACACCGGAACGTGGTGGCGAGGCGGGGGGCGGGCTGGGGCTCGCGATCGCCAAGGGCCTCGTCGAGGCGCACCACGGCCGGATCGGGGTGCTCAACCACGGGCCCGGCTGCCGGTTCGAGGTCCGGCTCCCGCTCGCCGCGCCCTGAGGCCCCGGATCCACCGACGACGGTGTACTGCCGTGACCGGGCTTGCCGCCGGGCGCCCGACCCGGTCGATCACCGGAAGCCGGTGAGGTTTTCGGCGGCCCACTGGCGGAACGTGCGGCCGGGGCGGCCGGTGATCCGCTCGGCGCTGCGCGTCGCCTCGGATTCGCCAGGCAACCGCGCCCAGTAGTCCAGCACCGCCTCGACCAGCGGTGCCGGGACGTGACCGCCCAGCTGCCGGGCCGCCTGAGCCCGGGTCGCTGCGCGCAGCTCGATCCCACGGCCGAGCAGCTCCGCCAGCGTCCGCAGCTGGTCACGGAAACTGAGCACCGCCGGCCCTCCCAGGCTGATCGTCTCACCGTCCAGCGTGTCGGTGGACAACGCCAGCTCGGCGACGTCGGCGATGTCCTCGGGATGGATGACGTCGAGCCGGGCGTCCGGGTACGCCTGCTCGACCGGACGTCCGGCGCGGACGGCTTCGGCCCAGCCCAGCGTCATGGTGGCGAATCCGCCGGGCCGCAGCCGGGTCGAGACGAACGGCGCGGCGAGCACCGCCCGTTCCACCAGCAGATGATGGCGGGCCAGCGCGTTGTGCTCGGCGTCGGGCAGGGTCACCGAGTCCGACGAAAGCAGCACTACTTTTCGCACTCCGGCCGACACCGCGGCGTCCACCAGTTCTTCGATGCCGGTCGGCTCGGCGTAGAGGAACACCTCACTGACGCC
The DNA here is from genome assembly GCF_039541975.1 of Amycolatopsis samaneae. Taxonomy (NCBI): domain Bacteria; kingdom Bacillati; phylum Actinomycetota; class Actinomycetes; order Pseudonocardiales; family Pseudonocardiaceae; genus Amycolatopsis; species Amycolatopsis samaneae. Next base: position 134,990 of record NZ_BAABHG010000006.1, on the reverse strand, counting down.
GGCCAGCGCGGGGGCAAACGTCGCCGGATCGGTGAGGTCGAGCTCGACGGCCGGGACGCCGGTGGGCGGGGTGAGCTTTTCCGGGGCACGGCTGGCCGCTCGCACGTCGTGGCCGGCCGCGTGCAATCGGCACAGCAGGCTGGCGCCGATACCGCCGCGAGCACCAGTGATCAGGATCGTCACGCGCTACCTCCGTGAGCGGATTCGACACTGTGACCACCCTCCACCGGCCCGTCGATCGAGTCCAACGAAGATCGCCGATCACACTGATCGGCCGGTGCGATCAACGCGGGAGGAGGAGCGGACCGCGTCGATCACCTCGGGGCGCCGGGAATCCCCTCAACCGCCGACCGGGTCGCGGAGCTCGGCGGTGGCGAAGTCCGCGATGCCTTCCGCGAAGCCGGTTTTCGCGGTGAACCCGAGCAGCTCCCTGGCGCGGGCGGGGTCGGCGACGACGTGCCGGACGTCGGCCGGACGCGCGCCGCCGACGATGCGAGGCGCCGGGCCGCCGCAGGCACGGGCGAGTTCCCCGGCCAGTTCGCCCACGGTGTGTGGCTCGCCCGAGCACACGTTCAGCGGGACGAGGTCGCCGGAGGGACCGTCGGCACGCAGGGCGAGCGCGTTCGCCCTGGCGACGTCGTGGACGTGCACGAAGTCCCGTCGTTGTCCGCCGTCTTCGAGCACCGTCGGCGCTTCGCCGCGCAGCAGTGCCGAGCGGAACAACGAGGCCACCCCGGCGTACGGCGTGTTCTGCGGCATCCGCGGGCCGTACACGTTGTGGTACCGCATCGCCCACACCGTGCCGCCGGTCTGCCGTGCCCACGCGGCGGCGAGGTGCTCCTGCGCCAGTTTCGTGGCCGCGTACGTACTGCGCGGCGCGAGTGGCGCGTCCTCGGGCACGAGCCGCCAGCCCAGCTCGCTCCCGCACCGGGGGCACCCCGGCTCGAACCGTCCACTGTCCACATCGGACTGACGGCGTGGCGCGGGCGGGACGATGCCGTGTTCCGGGCACGCGTACCGGCCTTCGCCGTAGACCACCATCGACGAGGCCAGCACCAGCCGCCGCACCCCGGCGGCGTACATCCCGGCCAGCAGCACCGCGGTGCCGTAGTCGTTGTGCAGCGCGTACGACGGCGCGTCCGAAGGATCGACGCCGTGCCCGACCACGGCCGCCTGATGGCACACCGCGTCGACGCCGTCCAGCAGCTCGGCGACGATCTCGGTGTCGGTCACGTCACCCCGCAGGAACCGGTGCCGCCGGGTGTAGGCGGGCGGGCCCGAGGAGCCGTGGGCCGTGGACAGCAGCTTGTCCAGCACCACGACCTCGTCGCCCGAATCGGCCAGCAGGTCAGCGATGTGGGAGCCGATGAACCCGGCCCCGCCGGTAACGAGAACACGCACACCCCGACGCTAGGGGCGCCGGGCGGCACCTACCCGGCGGAATCCGGCGATGTCACGGAATCGTCAGAAACAGCGGGCACCGGCACGAGCCGGAGCGTCCGAAACCGACTACGGTGGGTGCCATGGAACGGAGTGCACAACGGCTTGGCCGCGCCCTCGTGGTCATCGTGGACGACCGCGTCGCGCACGGCGAACACGAGGACAACACCGGCCCGCTGGTCACCGAGCTGCTCGAAGAAGCGGGCTTCATCGTCGACGGTGTCGTGGTGGTCGAGGCCGAGACCGCGGGCATCCGCAACGCGCTCAATACCGCCGTGATCGGTGGCGCCGACCTCGTGATCACCGTCGGCGGCACCGGGGTCTCGCCCCGCGACCGCACCCCCGACGCCACCGCCGGCGTGCTCGACCGCCCCATCCCGGGCATCGGGGAGGCACTGCGGGCCTCCGGGCTCGCCGCGGGCGCCGTCGACGCCGGGATCTCCCGCGGGCTCGCCGGGGTCTCCGGCAGCACCCTGGTCGTCAACCTCGCCGGTTCCCGCGCCGCCGTCCGTGACGGCATGGCGACCCTCTCCTCGCTCGTGCCGCACGTCATCGACGAACTGTCCGGCTTGGACTGACCGGCGCCGCGGGGAGGATCATCTCTCTGGAGTTTTCAAGCTGCGGATGGGCCCTGGTGCCCGAAGTGGGACACTGGGGCCATGCCGGACCCAGAACGCGGACGCCAGCACGCCCGTGAACGACGGCGGGTGGACGAGATCTTCGGGGACGTACTGCCCGAGACGACCTCCGACGAGCGGGGTCCCGAGCCGAGTGGCCCGGACCCCGACTCGTGGTACCTGGAGAACCGCCCGCCCCACCACGACCGCTGACGCGGTCACCGCGATCAGTTCCGGCCGTTCTGCTGCGCGCGCAGCAGGTCCCGGATCTCCGTCAGCAACTCGACGTCGGTCGGCTCGGACGGCCCGGCCTCCTGGCCGCGCTTGCGCCGCTCCTGCAGGTGCTTCACCGGCAGCACGATCGCGAAGTACACGACCGCGGCGACGATCACGAAGTTGATCGCCGCGTTGATCACGCCGCCGAAGTCCATGAACGTCGACTCGTTCGCGCTCAGGACCCGGAAACCGAGCCCCTGTGCGGCGTCGCTGCCGCCCACCGCGTTGATCAGCGGCTTGATCAGGCCGTTGGTGAAGGCGGTGACGATCGAGGTGAAGGCCGCGCCGATGACCACCGCGACGGCGAGGTCCACGACATTGCCGCGCATCAGGAAATCCTTGAAACCTTTGAGCACGCTGAACTCCTCATGACCGGGGACGGTGGCTCGACCGCCCCGCTTCCTCGGGGGACGCCGACACGCCGCGAGAGGGCGCGGGCTAGCGGAGAGTAACTGTTACCGGTCGTTCCAGCGAAGCAGCCGCGACCTGTGTCGCGACCGTCGCCGGGAGGGTCAGCAGCACCAGCGGGCCCTTCTCCGGCGGGCCGATCGAGCGTGCCCCGCCCGCCTCGGCCCGGCCGACGGTCACCACCACCGCCTGGCTGGCCAGCACCGATGCCGGGTGGCCCGCCTCGGTAGCGGCCACGACGTCGACGCGCTGGCCCGGCCGGAGCAGTTCGGCGACACCGGCGTCGGCCAGCCGGACCGGCACAGTGGACATCGACGGATCACCCGATCCGGGGATGCTCTCGCCCACCAAACGGACATCGGTGAGGGGCTCGCCCGCCCGTGCCGGACCGGCGAGCAGTCGCCCTTCGAGGACCCGGGGATCCCCGAGAGCGCCCGTGGGACGGAGCGGATCGGGCACCTCGGCCACCTTGACGTCGGCGGCGCGCAGCACCGTGCCCGCGGGAAGGTCACGGGCGGTGACGACGGTCGGTGTGGCGGGCGCCCCTCTCGCGGACGCCGGGAGCAACAGCGTCAACGAGCCGGTGAGCAGCAGACCGGCGGCGAGCCAGCGGCGGAGCGACCGGGCCCGGCGCCCGCGCAGCCACCCCGGTACGGGCAGCCTGGCAAGGGCAGGCAGATGAGTGCGAAGCAGTGCGTGCACGAAGTCCCCCTCGTCGGATCGGTGCGGCGTGGTGCCGCCTGAAACCGACGGTAGGGACGTCCCGGGGTCCGGCGAAAGGGCCGGATCCGCGAGCTGTGGACAACCGGGGTGTTGTGGATAACCCCGGTCGTCAGGAGGCGGCCGCGGCCGTTTTCGTCGTACCCGAGGAGGAGGATGTCGAGCTTGTGCTCGACGTGCTGGAGCTGGTGGAGCCGCTCGAGTCGGACTTGGATTCCGACTTCGACTCGGACTTGGCGCCCTCGCTCTTGGCCGAGGAGGCGGCCGTGCTCGACTTCGCCGAGTCACGCGAGTCGGTGCGGTAGAAGCCGCTGCCCTTGAAGACCACGCCGACCGAGCTGAAGACCTTGCGAAGCTGGCCGGAGCACTGCGGGCACTCGGTCAGGCTGGCGTCGGAGAACGACTGCACGGCTTCGAAGCGGTGGTCGCATTCCTTGCAGGCGTACTGGTAGGTGGGCACGGCTTGCTCCTTCACTGGCACTCGCTCTACAAGAGTGCTAACGCGATTGTGCTTCAGAGCATTCCTCCAGCGCAATTCCCCCGCTGCTCCGCGCCGATGCCCGGGGCGACGCGCCGTAGGCGGCGCTGCGACTTTCAGACTTCTGTGAACCGGACCACACCTCGCCCCGGCGTCAGCGCGCCGCGCATGCGGACGTCGTGCTCCTGGCCGGGCAGCAGCTCGACCAGTTCGTCGTCGCGGACGACCGCGAGCAGGTCCGCGTCGGGCGCGAAGACCAGCGAACGGTCGTAGAAGCCCGCGCCCCTGCCCAGCCGCACACCCCGGCGATCGACGCCGAGCGCGGGCACCAGCACCAGCTCGGCCTCGCCGACCGCCCGCGGCCCCAGCCGTGGCCCCGACGGCTCCCTGACCCCGCGAAAACGGCCGTCGACCAGCGTGTCCTCACCGGCATAAGCGGCCCACTCCAGCGGCCCCGGCACCGGGGGGACGATCGGGAGCAGCACCTTGGCACCGGCCGTGAGCAGCGCGTCGAGCAGCGCCACCGACCCCGGTTCGGTACCGAACGGCAGGTACGCGCACACCGTCCCGCGTGCCAGCGTGGCGGCCGTTCCGGCGAGCGCGGCGGCGTCGGCGGCACGCCGCTCCGGGGAGATCTCGGCGCGTGCCCGGGTGAGCCGGGTACGCCACTCCGCCTTGCTCGGGTGCTCATTGCCCAGCCCCTGCATGGGACCAGGTTAGGCTTTGCGCCCATGACGGGCGCTACGACCTCGCAGACGTTCCATACCGCCATCGTGCCTGCCGCCGGACTCGGCACGCGCTTCCTGCCGACCACGAAGGCGGTGCCGAAAGAGCTGCTCCCGGTGGTCGACACACCGGGCATCGAGCTCGTCGCGAGCGAAGCCGCCGCCGCGGGCGCGAAGCGCCTGGTGATCGTGACCTCGCCGGGCAAGGAATCGGTGGTCAAGTACTTCGAAGCGCGGCCGGAGCTGGAGAAGACCCTCGAGGCCAAGGGCAAGACCGCCCTGCTGGAGAAGGTCCGCCGCGGACCCGGCCTGATCGAGGTCGAGGTCGCGATCCAGGAGCAGGCACTCGGGCTCGGGCACGCCGTCGCGCAGGCCGAACCGAACCTCACCCCGGAGGACGAGGCGGTCGCCGTTCTGCTGCCGGACGACCTCGTCCTGCCCACCGGCGTCCTCGACCGGATGGCGGCGGTCCGCGCCGAACACGGCGGCAGCGTGCTGTGCGCGTTCGACATCCCCAAGGAACAGATCTCCCCGTACGGCGTTTTCGACGTCACCGACACCGGCGACGCCGACGTCAAACGGGTGCACGGGATGGTCGAGAAGCCGAAGCCCGAGGACGCACCCTCGACGTTCGCCGCGGCCGGCCGCTACCTGCTGGACCGGGCGATCTTCGACGCGCTCAAGCGGATCACCCCCGGCTCCGGCGGTGAGCTGCAGCTCACCGACGCGGTCGCGTTGCTCATCGCCGAGGGACACCCGGTGCACATCGTCGTCCACCGCGGCGGCAGGCACGATCTGGGGAATCCGGGTGGTTTTCTGCGTGCCGCCGTCGATTTCGCGCTCGAAGACCCCGAGTACGGGCCATCGTTACGTGCGTGGCTGAGCGAACGGATCGGGGAAGATCGGGCATGACGGACTCCCTCGACGCACCGACCGAAGAGCCCGGCATGGCCGAGGTGGCGGAGATTCCGGCCGAGCCGGGGGAGTTCCGCTCCGTCGACGCCCAGGTCGCACTGACACTGGACGCCGCCGTGCGCCCTCGGCCGGTGCGGGTGGCGATCTCCGAGGCGCAGGGCCTGCTGTGCGCGGAGGAAGTGATCGCCGAGCACGCCCTGCCCGGATTCGACCAGGCCGCCGTCGACGGCTACGCGGTGCGCAGCGTCGACGTCAGCTCGGCCGGTCAGGAACCGGTTCAGCTGCCCGTGGTCGGGGAGATCGCCGCCGGGTCCCGGCAGCCGCGCCGGCTCCAGCCGGGGCAGGCGGTGCGGGTGGACACCGGCGCGCCGCTGCCGACGCTGGCCGACGCTGTCGTGCCCACCGCCTACACCGACGGCCACCAGGCGAAGGTCACCGTGCACCGCCCGGTGCCGTCGGCGGGATACGTGCGACGCGCCGGCGAGGACGTCCAGATCGGCGATGTCGCGGTCCGCAACGGGGACACGATCGGCTCGGCGCAGGTGGGCCTGCTCGCCGCGGTCGGCCGGGCGAAGGTGTTGGTCTACCCGCGGCCCCGGGTGTCGATCGTGTCCGTCGGCGACGAGCTGGTCGACGTCGACCGCACCCCGTCGGTTGGGCAGGTCTACGACGTCAACTCCTACGCGCTCGCCGCGGCGGCACGCGACGCGGGAGCCGAGGTCAGCCGGGTCGGGATCGTGTCCAGCGATCCGAAACGGCTGCGCGAGATCGTCGAGGGCAGGCTCCTGATGTCCGAGATCGTCGTCGTTGCCGGGGGCGCGGGCGGCACGATCGGCGACGAGGTGCACGCCGCGCTGTCGGACCTCGGGCGGATCGACACGACGCGGGTGGCGATGCATCCGGGCTCGGTGCAGGGTTTCGGGCGGCTCGGCCCGGACTCGGTCCCGACCTTCCTCATTCCCGGCAACCCGATGAGCGCGCTCGTGGTGTTCGAGGTGCTGGTGCGGCCGCTGATCCGCGCGGCGCGGGGTACCCGCAACCCGCACCGGCGCGTCGTCAGCGCGAAACTGCTCTCGCCGGTCACCTCGACGAAGGGCAGGCGTGGTTTCCTGCGTGGCCAGCTGCTGCGGGACGAGGCCAACGGCGAGTACCTGGTGCAGCCGCTCGGCACGTCCGGCGCGCATCTGCTCGCCTCGCTCGCGGAGGCGAACTGCCTGATCAACGTGGACGAGGATCTCACCGAGGTACCGGCGGGCGAGCAGGTCAAGGTCACCTTCCTGGCGCAGCGGGGGTAGCGCGGCGGATGACCTCGCCCGTGTCCGGCGTGTCCTACCCGGTGGAAAGCAGACATCCCGGCTGGCCCGCCCGGCTCGGTCCGTTGCGCGTCGGCGCCGGCGTCCTCGCGGTGCGTCCGGTCCGGCTGCGGGACGCGGGCGAGTGGAGCCGGATCCGGCTGCGCGACCGCGAGCACCTGGAGCAGTGGGAGCCCACCGGGATCGGGCCATGGCCCGACCGCAACGCGTTCTGGTCGTGGCCCTCCCAGTGGGGCGCGCTGCGCTCGCTGGCCCGGCGCGGGCAGTGCCTGCCGTTCACCGTCACCGTCGACGGCCGGTTCGCCGGGCAGATCACTGTGGGTAACGTCATCCGGGCGTCGCTGCGGTCCGCGTGGATCGGGTACTGGGTGGCTTCGGACTTCGTCGGCGGCGGTGTCGCGACGGCCGCCGTGGCACTGGTGACGGATCACTCTTTCGGGCAAGCCGGGCTGCATCGGCTGGAGGCCACCGTGCGCCCCGAGAACGCCCCCAGCCTGCGCGTTCTGACCAAGGCGGGGTACCGGCGGGAAGGCCTTTTCGAGCGCTATCTCGACGTCGCGGGCGGGTGGCGTGACCACTACTGCTACGCCATCACGCAGGAGGAAACCGGCCACGGCCTGGTACCCCGGCTCATCGCCGCGGGACGTGCCGAGTACGCCTGACCGCGACTACGCCTCCGGTTCCGCGACGGCGTTACCACATTCTGTGAGATTCACCTAATCCGGTGAGGCCTTTCCGTGACCGAACCCGGCGAGCCTCCGCCCGTTCTGTTACTCCTGTGGCTAGCGTGACTTCAGGACAGGAAATTCGGGGGAGGTGACGGGAGATGCCCAGCTCCGTGATCATCGTCGCGCTCGCCGCGGCATGGCTCGTCGTACTCGTGCCCATGGTCGCCCGCAAGCGCCAGCAGGTCGCGCGGACGGCCGACTCCGCGCTCGCCGCACGGGTGGTGCGCAGCGGGGATGCACGCAACGAAGGACAGGAGGAGTTCGCCATGTCCGACAGCGCGAAGCCGACGGTGGAGGACGACCTCGCCGAGCTCGAAGCGGAACTCGACGCGGACCTCGAGGAAGAGGAACCCGAGTCCGATCCGCTGCCCCAGCCCACACGTGCCCAGCGCGCCGAAGCCGAGCGGCACGGCTACCGCCCCGGCCGGGGCGGCTTCGACCCCGAAGCCGCGGAGATCGCCGCCCGCGCGAAATACGCCTTCCGGCAGCGCGTCGTCGTCATTCTGCTCGTCGTCGCCGTGGCCACCGCCGCGGTCGCCGGGTTCCTCATCCCGCTCGTCTGGTGGGGCCACGCCGCCGCCGACGTCGCCCTCGTCGGCTACCTCGGCTACCTCCGCAGGCAGGTTCGCATCGAGAACGAGATCCGGCAGCGTCGCATGGCGCGCTTCAACAACACGCGCGCACCCCGCCGCCCCGCGGTCCACGAGGCCGACGAGGAGCCTGTAGTAGAGGACGTCGAGGTCGTCGCTCCCGTCCGGCGGGAGATCGTCGAACGCAAGCCGTCCCCGATGCTGCGTGCCCGCAGGCAGGCCGTCGTCGTGGACCTCGAAGACGAGGACCCCGCCTTCGTCGACCTCGCCGACCCCGGGACCAGGACTTTCCGTCGTGCCGCCGGGGAGTGACCCCCGGTGAACGGGGCTCCATGAGGCGCTGATACGCTCATGGAGCTTCAAACAAGGGGCTGTAGCGCAGTTGGTAGCGCGTCTCGTTCGCATCGAGAAGGTCAGGGGTTCGATTCCCCTCAGCTCCACACCACGGGTACCACTAGAACAGTGGTCCAATTCGATGCCCTGGAGCAGGGCTTCAACATCGTTTACGGCACGAGGGCCGTCTCCCGATCGGGAGACGGCCCTCGTGCCGTTTGCGGTGGTTGTCCGCGGTGCTTCGCCGCCAGGATCGGGTTTGTCACCCGCTCGGGGGCGCTGGTCGGCCTGAACGGCGTGGAGCGTGGCGAACGGCTCGCGGAGGTCGTGGTCGGTGACGTCTTCCTCTTCGACGAAAAGATGCTCGAAGAGCGCTTGGTTCAGTAGACGTCGCTGTTCGTCGTCGCACCGTAGGTACAGCTCCTGCGGGTTCTCGAGCAGGGTGAGGCAGAGTTCAATCAGGCGGGCGGCCTCGGCGAGGTTCTCGGTAGTGCCGTTGAGGCGGGCTGTCAGCCGCTCGCGCTGGTGGCCGATCGCGTAGAGCCGCTCCTTGATCTTCGCTTGTGGCATCCCGTCGTCGCCCTTGGCTGCCAGATCGATCAGGTTCTCCTCCTGAGCGTCGAGGTCGCGCAGTTCGGCGGTGAGCTGCTGGTGGAGGAGACGGCTGGCAGCCTGCTCGTCCTCGAGCGCCGTCGCGACGTGCGTCCTGACACCGGCGATGAAGTCGAGGCTGAACCGGACGGTGGCGTAGTGAGCCTCGATGGCTTCCTCGACGTGCAGGATGTTGAGGTGCGGAGCGCGACAGGTGCCGCTCTGCTTGTTTCGGCAGAAGAAGTACATGTACTCGGTGCCACGGGAGTTGACCGTGCGTTGGATGATCATCCGGCTTAGGCGGCCGGTCCGCTTGCAGCGGCCGCAGAACAGGGATCCCTTGAGGTAGTGGTGATGCACGCGACGGCGCTCCTTTGCGGCGGTTCGTGATTCGGCAATCTCTTGGACCTGCTCGAACAGGACCGGGTCGATGAGCGGCTTGTGCCGCCCGCGTACCTCCTCCCCCTCGTGCGTCACGTAGCCGATGTAGTAGCGGTCACGCAGCATCAGGGACAGCTTGTTAATCGAAACCCTCTTGGCCGGCCGTCGCGGCGTCGGGCGAGTACGCAGGCCTCGGTCGTACAGCTCCTCATCGAGGTCGGCGAGCGTGTACTCGCCGGTTGCGTACAGCTCAAAGGCCAGCTGGATAAGCGGGGCACGTTCGGGGTCGACGGCGATCGTGCGGATTTCGCCGCCCTCAGGCTTGGGTTCACGGACATTGAGGTAGCCGAGCCTGGCGACACCGACGCTACCGCCGTTTCGGACTTTCTGGCCCATCTTGTAGCTGATGTCCGCGCCGCTGGCTTCGGATTGGTACTGATCAACCGCGTGAATGATCGACTCGACCATGGTGGCCTCGGCGTTCTCGCCCATGTCGAGGACCGTTGATACGACGCGTGTGTTGACCTTCTTCAGATCCCGCTTCGTCATGCCAGCGTCCACGCTATTTCTAAAGACGCGATTGAAATGATAGACGATGACATAGTCGATGTCCTTCTGGGCCTTGACCCAGGCGACCATCTCCTGGAACGTCGGCCGCTTGTCGATGCTGGTGGCTGTACGACCCGGCTCCACGAACTCGCGCACGATATCCGCGTCCAGCGAGTCCGCCTTGCGCTTGCCCGCCTGGCGCTGCGCCGGAATCGAGATGCCTTCGGGGTTGTAGTCAGTATTGACCTGGCCTGGCGTTGACACGCGGAGGTAGAGGACTGCGCGTTTTCGACGCTCACCAACGGCCTGCTTTGCAACGCGGCGGTTGAGCGCTTGTTCGGTCATGGGACCTCCCTTCTTTAGGTTCGTTGAGTCCTAGTAGCTGATCAAGCGTCGGACGGCTGAGTGTCCGAGCTTGAGTTGGTGGCGCCTGCGAACAACGTGCCGTTTGACCGTCGTTCGGTGTATGTGGAACTGGCTGGCAAGTTGCGACTGCGGTGCGCCAGCATCGTGCGCGCGTATAAGTACTTCGGTATTATGGGAGGATAGGCGGTGATTTGGTCTTACAAGTGATCGCTTCATACCGGAGTCTTTGTCGCTCTCTGGCGACATAGTCACCTTGCTTGAGTTGGACCTGAGTCGTTGCGCTATACTCCCCTCGTTTTCGTAGAAATCAAGTAAACGTAGTAGCTGTGGTCGCGGGTTCGAAAGCTGTTCAATTAGGGTGCAAGGTTGGCATGAGAAACCCCCAGAACTATTCCGATCTGGGGGACTCCCTACGGGTAACCTTGGCTTCTCCATAGATGTCAGGGGTTTGAAAGAAGCGTTTTTGGCAGCCCTTCGCAGGTCGCTCTGAAACAAGAAGTCGTTGGCGGGTCCGTTCGAGTCTGCGACTTGATAGCGTTGGAGGATCTCGGCCATCGAGACTTGAGATGCGCCCTCGTCTGGCTGGTTGCCCTTTGGCTCGGCCGTTCCCATCGAACCAAGGAGCGTGTCGAATGGTTTGGCGTACACGGGGCGAACCTGTTCTTCTTCGATGTAGAGGCACGTAAACATTGCCTGGTTTAGGAGACGGCGCTCTAGTGGCCCTGCAGCGACGTAAACGTTGTGACAGTCCGGAAGAAATTCAAGAACGGTCGCCAGGTGGCGTTCGGCGCGTGCATCGTCTGCGTGAGCCGAGGCGAGGCGTTGTTCGACATCGGCCAACTGCCGGCCTACCTCTGTCTGCTCACGGCCAATGCGGTCCATCGGGAAGGCTCCACTGTAGACAGCCTCGATGAGCCTGTCCTGCTTCGCCACAAGTGCCCTGCGTGTCTCTTCGAGAAGCTTGCGCTCCAGCGTCAACTCTTGCCGTTGTTCTGACAAGATCTCGCGGAGATTCACCTCGAGCTGATCTCGTGTGGTCCTATCAAGTTGAATGGTTGCCCAGTGGTCTTCGACGATCTTCTCCACCAGGCTGATCAGCATAGCCTTCCGAGTGCAGCGGGTTCTCTTCTCATGTCGCCCTAGGCACGAGAAGTAGGGGTACACCGTGCCGTACCGGTTCTTGGCCATGGAGACGATCAGACGGCTTCCGCAGTCGCCGCAAAGGATGCTGGACTTCAGGTAGTGCCGATGGCTGCGCTGCTTCTCGCCCACGGCATGGGCGGAGAGCACGTCTTGGACTTGTTGCCACGTCGAGACGTCGGCTAGTGGTGTGTGGCGTCCGGGGTGGGTGACACCGCGATACACAACCATCCCCTTGTAGTAGGGGTTGGTCAGGATTGACTGCAGGACGTTCGGCCTTACTGGGCGAGACGCCACCTTCGGCGTCTGACGGCTCCTTAGGCCGCGACGCTCAAGTTCATCTGCTAAGAGCCGGATAGTCCACTCACCAGTTGCAAAAGCTGTGAAAGCCCACGAGATGAGAGGTGCGCGGTCGGGGTCGACAACAACCGTGCGCTCCTCGCGGCCCTCCGGCGTCATCCGGCCGACGTTGAAGTAACCGATAGGAACTTTGCCTGGCGTGCCACCGGTCTTGGCCTTCTGGCTCATGCCTTTGTGGACTTCGGTGGCAAGGTTGTGCGAGTAGAACTCGGCGATCGACGACATGATGCCATGGAGAAGCATGCCGGACGGCGTCTCGTCGATATTCTCGGTGGCTGACACCAGTTGGGCACCGGACTTCTTGATCGCCATCGTGATCGCGATGTCATCCACCCTGTTGCGTGCCAGGCGATCCACCTTGTGGACCAGCACGTAGTCAACGCGATGTTCGATCAGATAGACCAGCATCCGCTGCAGATCCGGCCGATCGGCGGACTTCGCCGACTCTCCCGCGTCGACGAACTCGGCGGCGATGCCAGCGCCCAGATTCTGCGCCTTGCGTTGAAGTGCTTCCCGCTGCGCAGGAATCGAGAAACCCTCAGCCTGGCCGCCCTTCTCGGCCTGGTCCTTTGTGGACACCCGCAGGTACGCGACCGCTAGCTTCATGGTCGTCGTACGCCTGACCGTTGGTCTTCGTTGAACGTGGTGCGCTCCGCCGCGCGCTGGCGACAGTAAGCGGCCATGTCATCGCGCGCATCTTCGGGCAAGTAGCCGTACTTGGCGGCCAGATATGGGGCGATGCTTGGAAGTTCCTGCGTCGTGACATACCCAGCCATAGCGAACAAGTCAGCCAGCGGCACCTCAAGAGCGTCGGCCAGGTGCTTCAGACGCCCAGGATTCGGTGCGTGGATGCCACCCTGCTCCAAGCGAGTCACTGTGCCGCTGTCGATGCTGGCAAGCGCAGCGAGCTTCCGGGCGCTATAGCCTCGCTTCGTACGTAGTTCTCGAATATATTTGCCAAACCGGCGTGCAGCATTGTCGTTCATGTTCGCGTATTTCTCCGTTATCTGTTTTCCTATTTTACCTCCGTTTCCGCTAAAAATCGTCCCTTGTTGCAAATTGTGCAACAGTATCCAATATCCTGAAGTGGCCGCATATTTCGACGCTGCGCGGGCGACGCCCGCGCTAGCGCATGAAGACATGGAACTTTCCGTTGAGTTCCACGACATCCCATGTCGCGCGCACCGTCGCTTCGAGCTTCTCTTGGTCGTAGGACACGAAGTCCTCGAAGCCCCATCGCTGCTCGGCTTCCGTGACCGCGGCTCGGAAGTTGGGGAACTCAGTCAGCTCGTTGAGCAGCTCATCCATGCTATCGAAGCTGCCCATGCGCAGGTCCAGGAAGTTCTGGATCAGGGTGTCGCTCGACGGGTCTACATCGGACAGTCGCAGGAAGGCGCGGAAGGCGTCGCCGTGCTCGCGGATCCCTTGAGCAACCTGCGGGTTGTCCGCGGACTCGACCGGTTCCTCACCAGGCGGCTCGGTAGGTCCGGTGGCACGCTCCGTCTCAGTCAAGTACTGCTCGAAGCGCGTGATCCACAAATCCATGTCCGGTGCCCGCCATGCTTGCTTTCTCAGCGACTCGCACTCTTCGTGGAGCCGGCCCCGGTAGGCCTGGCCAGTCCGAAGGAGCCGTTCAAACTCAGAGTCCGGCGGCAGCAGCGGTACGAGGATCACCGCGATGACCTCGGCGACGTGCTGCGGGATGGCACCGCCCTCGGCATCGGCTGCCGCGAACGAGATGCGCAGGTAGGCGCTGATCTTCTCCAGCGGCGTGCTGTCGGGGTGAACCTCCAACGCCTCGAGTTGTTCCTTAGCGCCAGGCGTACCTGACTGGTCGGGCGTATCTGTCGCCTTGACAAGGTATTTGCCGAGGTGGTTGGCCCACTCGCGTATCTCGGAGTCGTCGGTGGTGGCGTAGATGACGACCAGTTCGCTGACCATCGCGTCTCGGTCGGCGCGGCCGGTCACCGCGTAGTGATGGAGGGCGCCAGGACCGTTCAGACGGTTCGCGAGAGCGCGGGCGATGGTCCGGGCGCCCCACTCGGGGAGTTCGCCCTGTGAGTACCGCACCTCGGCGATGGCGTCCCAGATGACGTCTCGCAGCGCGTCCGGCTGGTCGATGCTGCCGGTCAGATCGATCTCGCTCGGATTGAGCTTTTCACGCTCAGGGCCATGGTTGTCGCGGTCGTGTGGTTCGTGTGGATGTTGTTCCAATATGTACCTCCTTTCGATGTGAGTGGTTGTGAGATGAGCGGCTGGCCGTGCTAACGGACAAAGACGTGCACGGTGCCGTCGTCGTCCTTGGCGAGGTACCAGCTGGCACTGGCGTCGTGGGCGACCGCCTGGTAGTCGATGACGACGTACGGCCGCAGCAGCTGGTCGGTGATAGCTTTGTCGAGTTGGCGGTCCCAGCCCAGGCTTTCGGTGAGGGACCGTGCCCAGGCCTCTTCTGATGGATAGCTGCCGACGTAGCGGTCGGAGAATTCACTGAGCTGTTTGTCGCTGCTGGCGACGTGCCGTACCCATGCGACGTAGGCGTCGCCGTGCTCCGCGATGCCAGAAGCGACGCGCGAGAGGAGCGCAGTGTCGGTGACATCGGTGAGGTCCAAGCCTGCGAAGTCCTTGGTGGCGCGAATCGCCCAGGTATCGGCCCCCGGGACGGGCGAGCTTGCCAACATGGCCGCGATGTCGGCGTCGAGGTCAGAAGCAGGTTGGTTCGCGTCGATCCAGAGGCCGTGCTGGATGCCGCGGGCGGCGCTGGCCACATCCGCTGCGTAGATGCGTGGCCGGTAGCGGCGTTCGTGCTCGGCTTCGGGCTTCGGCTGCTCCGCGGCGGAGCGCCCGGCGCGGTCGTCTTCTCGTTCGTGTGGTTGGTGTTCCATTAAGTAGTTCCTCCTTTCAAGATGAGTGGTTGCTGTTTGGGTCGGCGGCCGGCGGCGGGTCCGGCACGCCGCTGGTGATGAGCTGGCCGAACTCGTCGGCGGGTACTACCCGGAAGAGACCAGGCTGGATGGCCTTGTCGGTGTCGAGTGCGGCCTGAAGGGCGCGTAGGCGGGCCTGGTCGGGCACGACCCACACCACCGCCGGGAAAATGCCGTGGCGGGCCTGGTGGGCGCCAGTGGCGGCATATCGTTGGTAGCTCTTGGCTTTACGCACCACGACCGTCGGGTGCTCGGTCGCGAGGTCGGCCTCGAGATACCAGTGGTCCTCGTAATCGCCGCTGGCCGTGATGGCAAACAGGTCGGGCTTGAGCCACTCGGGTGTGCCGTGCGGGCCAGCGAAGGACCGCCAGCAGGACGGCTCGGTCTCGACGCTAACCAGTTCGATCGCGTCCGTCCGGTGGAGTTCGTGGAGAACCACGGCGAGTTCGGCCGTAGCCAGCGTGTGGGTTGCAAACGTCACTCCCGGCTCGACGAAGCGGCGGCGGTACTTCTTGCCTTGCCTGGTGCGGACCAGCCGTTCGCCGGTGGCGCCGAGCTGCCAGGTGATGCCTGACGAGCCCGCCCGGACACCGCCGATACGCCGGTTCAAGCGGACCGCCAGGTTCTTTGCCTCGAGCCGGCCGAGCACCCGCATGACCGCGCCCGACGCGGCTCCAAGGCTGGCGTGACCTTCGGCGAAATGCAGTCGGCGAATCTGAGCGGTGCTGAGCAGCCGATGGGCGCTCAGCGACTGCAAGATTGACAGGTCGCGTTCCGACAGCTCGGCGAGCAGGTTGGTGACGTCCGTCGGGCTCATCTGCCACCCCCTTGGCCGCGCCAGTGACCCCCGCATCGGGGGTCAGTCCCATCCCGATGCGGAAGAGGTAGCGGGGGTGAGCTGGGCGGATGCGTCGATGTGGTCGTCACGAAGAGACGGGCGAAGATAGGGGCGAAGACAGGACGTCGGTTGTCTTGTTGTCGTTTCATGACTTCCTCCGCTTCCGTCCGATTCGTTCGATCGGTCGAGGTGCTTCTTTGAGCGGGGAGTCGGCTTCCGACTCAGATGCGGACGCGGCGCTGGGTTGTGGGATCGGGGCGTAGTTGGCTTGGGAGGCGGCGCGGACCACAGCCGGGTCGGTCGTGGCGGGAGGCGGTGGCAGCGTCTTCACGAGCGCCCAGCCGGAGGGGTGGCCGTCGGCGACAAGGTTGGCGTAGGCGTGGTAGCGCGGCAGGGACATGAAGTCCTCAGGCGTGAGGTCCCGGGTGAGTTTGGCGGTGTCCCGAGCGTCCTCGTACTCTGTCGCGAACTGGATCTTTGAACGGGCGTTCATGTCGACTGCGCGAGCAAGCGGCGGCGGGAACTGGGACCGGAACTGTGCGGCGAGAAACCATCCCACGCCGAGCGAGCGGGACACGGCGAGCGCGTCGGCCATCGAGACCGGGAGGTTCAGAAAACGGGGAGCCTCGTCGATGAAGATCGTGGCCGGGTTCTGGCCGGTAGTTGGATCGCTGGCGCGTTCCTGGGTGGCCTGCCAGATGTCGGCGACGATCAGGCTGCCGAGTAGTCCCGCCGTGCCAACCCCGACCAGACCTTCGTTGAGCGGTATCAGCACAATCTTGTTCTCACGGAACATGTCTCGCAGACGGAAGCGCCCCTGCTTCTGATCCAACATCCGAACGAGCGCCGGGCGCAGCAAGAATTGTCTGAGCTTATTGAGTGGCGCTGCGACGGCCGCAGCCTGCGCTTGGGGCGTCTGTTCGTTGTACCAAGCCCAGAACCCGGCGAGTGCCAGGTCGTTTTGGATGCGGCCGACCTGGGTTCGCCGGAACTTCGGATCAGTCAGCAGCCGAGTCAGGTCGACGAGGGTGGCCGGTTCTGAGGGCGTGCTGGCTCTGGCCAGCGTCCGGAGACAGGCCGAGAAGATGTCCTGGGTTCTGGGACCCCAGCCGTCGCTGAAAACGGCCGCGAAGACGGCCAGGATGCCGTCGACCACCACGTCGGGGTCGCGCTGGCCGACGTCGAGCGGGTTGAAGCCGACCGGTGTGGCGTCGCCGGCATTGAGTTCGACGACGTCATTGATGCGCTCTTCCGGGATCCGGGCCATGAGGTCGTCGATCAGCTGCCGTTTCGGGTCGAGTACGGCGACGGCGCGTCCGGCAGCGATGTCGGCCAAGATCAGGTGCTGCAAGGCGATGGTCTTGCCGGAGCCGCTGGGACCATAGGCGATCCCGTGGTAGGTCTGGTCTTTCGCTGAGATGCCGAGCAGCCGGTCATCACCCGGCGCGGCGCTTCTGGCAAACACCCGCGGACCGGTGTGTACACCCTGGGCGGCCCGGAGTGCTTTCGGATGCAGCGGCGGCAGGCCGGGCAGTTCCCCTTCGCCGATGGGCCAGGCCAACAGCCCCACCAACTCGTGTGCCGCCAGGTGCAGCGGCCATCGCCACGGTAGGTGGGCATGGTTGAGGGCGTGTGCCTTCTCCGGCACCAGCCGTACCTGGACGCCGGGGCTCCGTGCCGTCGAGATTGCGCTGAGTACACCGGTGATGAAGCGTCGGCGCCGATCCACATCGGGACTGGCGGCACCGAGCCGGATGGTGGCACCGAAGCCGCTGCGGGAGAGTCGCTCCTTTATGCGCTGCCGTGTTTCCGGACCTGCCGGTTGTTCGCCGGCGGTAAGCGCTTCCAGCAGACTGCTCCCAGGCGCTGGTGCGTTCTTTGGGAGTGTCTTTGGTGCGTGGCGTGGTCCGAGCACCAGCTGGAGGACCAGGCCTTCGCTGGCGTGAAATCGCACTGCCAGGGCCGAGAGCAGCGCGCGGGTGGTCGCCTCAGCCGTATCGGCCAGAAGTGGCAGGCGTGGGGGTTCTAGCCGGAGCTGTCGAGCGACGGCGACCGCGGGACGAAGGTTCGGTGCTGAGGCAGACGCGCCGGTAAACACGGTGCCAGGCAGCAGATCACCGAACAGGCGCCTGAGGGGATGGATGTCGCTGGCCCGGCAGCCGAGCAGATGCCAGGTTCCGGAGTCGTCGGCGCGGGCCTCGAAGATGACCCGCGCCTCATCACGGTCCGAGGCCAGCCGTTCCAGCAACCGGACGACAGCGGCAAGTTCAAGCGGGCGAGGAAGATGCAGCTGGGAGAAGACGAGAGACGTGGGGTCAGCCATCCTGATCACCGCCTTCTGGTGTGGCTGGCGGCGTATCGGATGTGGTGGGTGGGTGGATCGCGGTGGACTGGGCCTCGGCTTCGCGGGCGGCCTCGGCCATGGCAAGACCAAGCAGCGCTCTGGAGAGCTTGCGTACGTCCGGGGTTTCCCGGCGAACGCTACGGACAGTTAATCGGCGTTCTCGACGCTCCTTTCGGTTGGACTTGTTCCTGTGGGCTGGGGTCATAGATCACCTCGCTTTCTTGGCGTCGTGCGCGTGCTGCATAAATTCAGCGCTCCGCAACGATTTAACTTATTACCTATTTTGGACGAAACGTCAACAATGTTTGTTAATTTAACAACGCGTACGCCTGAGGTGCGTCGGTCTTCTACATCGGTCACCACCGGGAGCGTCGCCACTGAATGAACTTGACGACGCACCAAACCAGGGCGACGAGTCCAAAGCCGCCAACCAGCCAGGGCACGACAGGCTCAAGGAACGTGATTGCCAGGTTCAGCGCGATACTTGCGCCGAGCAAGACGAGACTGGCATGCAGCAGCCACGAAATGGGGTTCTTCATGCCGCCCTTGTCGTTCACCTGACACCTCGCTCACTGCTCCGGTCGCTGGGAACGGGGTAGCCGGGGATGGAGATGTCCGGCGTTACCTCGTTGCCCCACACTGACCAGTCCGCATTGGACGGAGGCCGGCGGCGCGCGAACAGCTCCAGGTAAGGGCCGGGAGACACCCGCTCGATGAGGGCGTACTGCTCTTCGGGCTTGTGCGAGTGATCCTGAACCGGAGCGTTGAGCCAGGTGGGCTGGGAGCGGAACCGTACTGGCGCTTTGCCGCGGGTGCAAAACAGCAGGTGCTCGGTGGAGTTACGCAGATAGTGGCCGAGCCCGAGGGAGAACTTTACCCAGGTCAAGGGCGAACGCACCGTGAATCCCCAGCTTTCGGCGACGTCGTAGCCGTCCCGCAGTGTGGCGTTGGTGGTCCAGATCCACAAATGGCTTTCGCCTGTGGCGAGCTCAGTGACGGGCATACCCTTGATCCGTTCCAGGGTCATGAGCGGGTAGTGGCGGATGGCACCGCGACTGCCGGTCTGGTGGGTATTCCATGGCGGGTCGGCCAGGATCGTCCGGAACCGCTTCGTAGTGGAGGTGGCCTCCTTCATAGTTGTCACGCATGACGCTCCTTCCTTATTTACCCTTGTTGTTCGGTGCTTTGGTTGGTGCCGCGATCGACCTGTCGGGCACGTGCCTAGTTATGCGCGAACTCGGCGAGAAGAGAAACCATCGGTTCGGTCGAAGCTTCGGGCGAATATTCGACCGAACCGATGGGCATCTTTGGGGGTCAGACTGCGTACCTGGGACAGGCCTGGTGCACGGCTAAACTTGTTGTGGAATTGACTACGGGTTGGCAGAGGAAGCGGTCGGGCTACTCCCATCGCGGAAGGCGGTCAGGCTGGCGAAGACCGCCTGCGCTACCGCTCCGGGAGGGCTATCCCAGCTGATCGGCGTCACCGTGATGTTGCCCGGGAGGACGCCATCGGGCAGATGGCTTCCCAGAACGACGGCATGCACCGCGCCGGGGAACGCCGCCAGTTCGGAGAGCACCTGCCCGGGTTCGGCGTCGAGAAGCAGGAAGTCGGACAGGATGATCAACGTCGTCGCGTGCTGCGGATACCGCCGGGCAAGGGCGACGGCACGTTGGAGACTCGGCTCCAGGACGCTTGTACCCGCGCTGTCTCGAGGTTCGCGAAGACCCGCTCGCAAGCGGCGCATGCCACGCCGCGTCAGCGAAACTGGCGGTACGTCGCCGCGGCAGGGCGAGTCGAAATGCAGCACGGCACCCCGTTCGCGTCGCGAACCTCGTCTCGCCACCACGCGAAACGCGTGCTCCGCTTCGGCGTACCGGCCGGACAGTGGATCATTGCCGCCGCGCCCGGTCACTGAGCCGGAGTCGTCGAACAGGGCAATGAGGAGCGTCGGCGTCGGGGACGGGTTCCCGGGGTCGCCGAGTTCGTAGGGGACAGCATCGGGCTCAGCGGCGCGCTCTTGCTCGATGAGCGACGCTGGCGCGGCGCCGGCGAGCTGGCAGGAAAGGAGAGCCCCGGGAAGCAGGCGGGAGGGCAGGATCATGCCGCGCCTCCCCGCCGCGGCCGCCGTCCGATCACCCCGCCTTGCTCACCGGCCGGAAAGCCATGTCCGAGGACCGCAGGATTCCTTACCTGGATGCGCCAGGACAGCGAGTCCATGTGGTGCGCGGCAGCCTGGCCACGCAGTGCGTGTTCATCCGAGAGCGAGTTGGCGGTGACCAGTGCCCTCGCCCGCTGCTGCATGGCCTCGGAACTGGCCAGTTCGAGGTGCCGGGCTTCGGCGTAGCGAACCCGCTTAGCGAGCGTGTCCAGCAGATCGGCGACGTCATCGGTGGCCGAATAGCCGAGGAGACCGGACGCGAGAGCCGTTGCTGCCGCGAGCAAGCCGAAGGTTGTTCCGGCCGCGCTGCCGTCGGTGGAGGCCCGGAGCGTGCCGACGCCGATGGCGATGAAGCCGACGACGGCTATGGAGACCAGGCCGGTCAGGGCGACAATGCCCATACCGCCACCTGGACCGGCGAAGAGTTGCTGGTAGCGACGTTCGTCGTCGGTCAGATGTTCCGGCTCGCGCTGCCGCGCCCGAGCCAGTCGAATGCTTCGTAGCTCCGCGCCGACAAGACCGGAGCAGATGCCGGCAACGCCGGAAGCCAGCGCAAGAAGCAGGGCAATGTAGACGATGTCGCCGTTGATGACCGCTGCTGACCACACTCCGCCGGTGTCGCCCAGCCAGAGAACAGGAAGCCCCACCCAGTACCGCAGTTTGGCGCCGGACGACCGCTTGACGTGCTGCAGCAGGGTGCGGACAGCATGCTGGTGATCGGCATGTGCTTGCCGCACCTGGTTCTCGCTCTCTTGGAGCAGGAACTCGGTCGCCGCGGCGGCCGGCGTATGGGCCGCAGCCTGTGCCTGATGCGGCCGTGCATTGCGCTCGCCCTCGGCTGCCCACAACGCGTCCTGTTCATCCGCGAGGGCCTGGTACTGGTGCTGCGTGTAGGTCGTCCCGACATGTCCTGGCCGCGGGCATGCGGCCGCGTTGTCGAGCCGTGGCAGCGTGACGGCGTCGGCTTCCCGCTGCCAGGCAGCAGTCTGGTCGGTTCGCCTGCGCGACGTGAGTAAAGGGGTCATCGGCCAGCCACCGCGTAATCGGTGACCGACACGCACTGCGCCGCCGCGGTGCGTTGGCACAGCGCGTCGTAGAACGCCACCAGCCCGTCGACCACGTCCGACCGGGGCGGATCGCTGGCCACCCGGCCGAGCCCGGCAACCACGACCGATGCACCCGGCAACTGCGGCACCGCGACTTTTCCGGCCAGGTGGGCCGCCTGCTCCTTCGTGACGGCGCCCTGGTCTAGCGTGATGTTGATGTTCTCAAAGCCGTCCGTGAGCAAGTGGAGGTGCAGTTTGTACGGTGCGCCGACCTGGGCGATCCACTCACTGGCCAGCCGGTACTCCGCGCTGATGTCCGTCCCATTGGTCGGCAGCGCCTTCACGGCCTTGCCGTAATTCCCGCGGACCGTCGCCATGACGTCCGTGACCAGCGCAGGGAGTTTCTTCAGTCGGGCGTTGTCGGTGGCACCGTCGAGGCGAAGCGGCTTGTCGATGAGGATGACGGTCGCGGCGCTCGTCGCCGAGAAGACACTGACCCGCAGACGGCCGCCGCAGACTGCGGTGGTCCGCACGATCTGCTCGGTGGCGCGTAGCCGTTCCTCGGCGATGGTGTCTGAGGCACTCGAGCCGCTGCCATCCAACTGGACATCGGCGGCCGGCGGGGCGGCCGCGTCGCACGTGGCGAGGACTTGCTGGTCGGCAGCCAAGGCACCGGACGAGGTCGTCGGGCCGCTGCAGGCTGACAACGTGGTCGCCGCGGCGGCAATGATGACGGCAGTGGCGGAGCAGACGGCAATCTGCCTGATGGACGGTCGGTACGACATACGGGGATCCCTTCTGTTTGGTGTCGTGGTGGAACTTGGCGGTCGCCGAGGGGCTGTCCAGCAAGGCCGAACAGCCCCTCGGCGAGATAGCTACTGGGTCGGGTTGACGTTCGGACCCCGCTCCGGCTTGTGTCGTCGCTTGTGCGCGAGGCGGGTTCCGCGCTTCTCCTTGACCTCGTTCCGCACTGGTAGCGGAGCGGCAGGCTTGCTTGTGCCGTGCAGTTCCTTCTCGAGCGCGGCCAACTCGGCTACCTGCTTGGCCAGTTGGGCGCGTTCGCTTTTGCGAATCAGCTTGGTATAGCGGTTTCGGGGCACGACTGACTCCTTCACTGGTTGTGGGCGGCGAGCGAGTGCTCGGAGGCGGCGGTCCGGGGCGGAGCCGGTGACCGCCGTCGGTGGCGCACAACCAACGTGACACGAGCCAAGTGAAGGGGAAAGTGTTTGCCGCCTTGTCCCCGCGAAGTCCCCGGCGCACGCCAAACCGCCTGGTCAGAGCCTTGTGTCGCGTGGGGACAAATCGGGGACATTGCCGGGGACGAGCAGCCAAAGAGACGTGAAAAGCCCGCTCCTTCGGGAGCGGGCGTGGGTCGGCCAGGGATGGTCGCGATGCTTGGTTGCGCGAGGTCAGTCAGCGCGACAGCGGACTGCAGTCCCGGTTGCCGTACAACTCCCGGAACGTCGCCTCTGCGAAAGTGGTCGGATCCAAGATCGTGTACGTGTACGGATTGCCGAAGATCGTCGTCACGCGACGCTCGATGACCTCGGCGTCATCGTTCTGGGGGTCTTCGCTGAGGTACCTCACGTGATCGAGAATGCCGGGATCACGGGTCCACTCATCGATGATGGCGACGACGGCGAGCGTGAATTGCTGGAAGTCGCCGTTGCATGCTCGAACGCCGTAGCCAGACATCACCCAAGAGCGGATGTAGTCGGCCAGGCACTCGTGGTCACCTTTGAAGGCAAGATCCTCTGATGAGGTGCCGAGCATGTACTCGTTGAAGTACACGACAACTTCTTTAAGTGAACTAATTAGAATGGACATGCTGGCCTCCAAGATATGAAGGCCGACCCACATATAGTTATAACACATATAGCAAGTAATTGCAATAGCAAATATCGAAGACGTGTTTAGGTTGTGACGTTGCTCTGTTCGGTGGCGTTGGCGACGGCGATTGGCGTCATTGCGAGTCGGCCGAAGCGGCAGGCTAGGCTGCGAAGCTCGGGACCTTGGTCGAGATGGAGCTGTTCGCCCGTGGACAAACGGCCTGTCAGCGTATCGGATCGGACAGTAAGTGGCGATCTGAAGCACCTTGTCACAGTGGGGTTGTCGTCAACTAGCCTGGCGGCGTGCCACGGTTTGGCTGGGCTGGTCCTGGGGGAGCTGGGCATTTTCTGGGAAGTTGACGCTGATACACGCGCTGCGCTTCTGGATGAAGTTCTGCGTCGGGTGGTGACTCAGGGGCGGGGACAGGCCCTCGAACTTGTGGCGGAAAGCGTCGATGCCCCTGGTAAGAAGCACTTCTTTTTTGTGGCGGCTGCAGGGGAGCTTCTGCGGCTGGGTGACAAGGCAGATTTTGTGACCATTTGGGAGGCTCGACGTAATGGTCCTAACGCGATTAAAGAGGATTGGAAGACACTCCTGAAAAAGGCTGGCAAGGGCGGGGTTATGGTTGAGCGTCGTCTCCGAGCCGGCATTTGGCTGGGTTATAAGGCTGCGATCAGTGGTCTACGTAACCAAGGTGACTCGTTCGCTGCCCTCGAAGTAGCCATCAAGGCGTACCTGGTTTCTGGCGAAGTAGCGAAGGACCTCCGGGAGCGGTTCAGCTCGGAAGAGGCCACTGCGGATGGTGAAGGTGCATCGTCGACCCCTCAGCCTGAACAGGAGGCAGACGCTCACCAGGTTGATGAGCCATCCTGGGGGCAGCGCTTCTCGGACGCGATCGATGACAAGGTTCTCCTGTGGCTAAAAGGCATTGAGTGCTGGGTGCGGGAGAATCGGTACCGAGTAGGGCCTGTCCATGACGAGGCCCGCAGGAAATGCAGGATAGCCCTGCTGGCGGTCGGTGTTATGTCGGCGGTGATCGTCGCGACTCACTACGCGAAGGAGATCTTCGTGCATAGGGAGGATGTGCCGCTGCTTAGCGTTGGCCACGTGCCACCTCAAGCTGATGCCTCTCCTGCCCCGCCGCCCAGCCAGCAACGCGTCACGAAGCCTCCGCAGCCCGCCTTCGACAACACCCACGGGTGGGGCCCTGAGCGGCAGACCTTCACGTCGGCCCACCCAGCGCCGTACGCGGTGTTCAACTCCATAACGGATCGAGTTCCTCATGGAGACGAGCGGAACTTCATGCAATGCCACGACAAGGAGGATCGGCATTGGGACACTAGCCTGGTCGCCCGCGACGGCCACGCGTACGAGTGTTTCCTCTTATTTAGCAACGATGTGGCAGAAAACCTTGGCCAGGGCAACACCGCCGCCCAGATGCATAACGCGAGGGTGCGCGCCATCTTGCCTGGCCCATCGACCTACAATCCTGGCATCGTTGGCCACTTGTCTGCCGACAACGCCATGGCAGTATGGGCGAGCTGCAACTTCCTGGCCGCGCGCCCGATCACGATCACCTACCTGCCGAAGACGGCAAGGATGTTCACGAACAGAACACCCGTAGACGGACTCCGGCTCGCGGAGACCTATGCGGACGGCGGTGACGTGGTGGACGGTCTGGTCGGCCAGAAGGGCGCGCTACTGGGAACCAGCTCGCAAGACGGAGTCTTGCGCCAGGATGCAGGCTACGTTCTCTTCGACGTCAAGGTGGCTCTCGATCCTAAGTAGTCCTTCGCACCAGGAGCGGAGGCAGGGCGGGAGCGTTCAAGGGCAGCTGGAC
This sequence comes from Amycolatopsis samaneae, assembly GCF_039541975.1. Taxonomy (NCBI): domain Bacteria; kingdom Bacillati; phylum Actinomycetota; class Actinomycetes; order Pseudonocardiales; family Pseudonocardiaceae; genus Amycolatopsis; species Amycolatopsis samaneae. Next base: position 110,082 of record NZ_BAABHG010000006.1, on the reverse strand, counting down.
TGCTGCCTCTCGACCGACTCCCGCCCTTGGCGTCACCGAGATGCACGCTCGATGAGATCTGGAGCTACTCGCTCGCGGCCTTCCCGCGGCGCGTCCCCGGCTGAGGAGCGTTCGCGGCTGGCTTCTCGCCGGCCTTCTTCTCCTCATCCCCGCCGAAGATGGCAGCGATGGCTGCTCGCTCGGTCTGGGCCTTACGCTCGATCTCGGCGCGGACGGCTTCGGCCTTCTTGAGGATGACCGGGTCGGCCTTGGTCTTCTCGATCCAGTGCTCCAGGGCCAGGCGGATCTCCTCAGTTGCGCTGCGGCCGGTGAGCTGCGCAACGATGTCCAGCTGTGCACGAAGATCCTCGGTGATGCGGACAGCCAGCGTCCTCAGCTGACCCGAGCCCGCGGTGGTAGTTGGCTCGCTCATCGCGAGCACCTCCTCGATGGGGTGCGGCCGACGAACCTGGTGGTTCGTCTGCTGAGCCGCAGGACACCGACGAGCAGCTGGCACGCGTTGCGCCACAACGCACTCCTATTGATCACTCACGTTGCTAATTTTCGCAACCGTATATTCGCTTGCGATGTAAGAATCACACCGCCTATCGCTGAACACTGCGGAGGTGACTGCGGTGGTCGGCAGGTCGAACGCTCATCATTTCGACGGAAGCCCGGAACACCACGCCTCTGTGCAGGAGACGTTGAGAGTGATCGAAGTGCTTGACCAAACAATCAAACTGGCGCACAGTAGAAAGCAGTATGACAAACGAACAGCTATTTGAAGATTTAAAACAGTACGTCTCGGCGACAGTGTCGCAGGCAACGGGCGACTTGGTGACTGAGATCAGCTCAGTCAGGGCGGAGGTGACTTCGCTTAAAGATGAGGTTAACAAACGCTTCGATGATGTCGATGAGCGCCTGAATGAAATTCAGAACGCGGTCGGACGCGATGTTGCCGAGCATGACACGGAAATCCGCGACCTCGATAAACGCGTACGTCGCCTTGAAGCACGGGCGGCCTAAAAGACTGAGCTGTCCTATGATACGTCGCAGAACCACCCTTCACACACTTCTCGCTGGAGTCGGCGAGTGGGATGATATGCTTCTTTCCGCGGCCGAGGCCTGGCTTATGACCCGCTGCACCAGGGATCAATTGATCAAGATCGCTGATCGGAGCGGGCGCCATGAAATCGCACCAGCGTACTCAGCTGATCCCGTTAAAGCGGTGCTGGCAAGCGACTTAGTCGAGCGACTAACGCCCTCTGAACTCCTCAACGCCTGGCAACAGGTCATGCACGAAGAAACCGAAAGCGAAGCCGCCTTCGATCGGGTGCTTGAACGTGCGCCTCGACGGCACGACCGCACGTCCTGAAGTCGCCGACCTTAACCAGCTCGGCGGCGGTCCGAGGGCCCAAGCCGTAGGCGGATCGCGTCAAGGTTCGGCCCCTCGGCCTGAGACTCAGTGATCTCTCGGAGACGCCGAGCGTTCCGTCGTCCCGCGGCAAGGCTGATTGTTCGGCGGATCCCTGCGCTGGCTGGCGACCGCCCACGGGCCTGCTCCATTGAGAGAAGGCGTCAAGTTTGAGTCTCGCCTCTGGTTTGTCTTCGCGCACGGCCGACTGCGAAGTGAACCGCGCGCAGCAGTACGCACCCGCCGCTGTGGTGAGCTTGGTACACCGTTGGGCACAAGTGACCTGAGTAAGTTTTGCTCACTACCGAACAGTTCCTGGTGTAGATATCGTTGTCGCCGTCACGCGGCGACTCGGCCGCTGATCAGCCGTGGTGATCACTTCTCTTTGCCTTCGTCGGTGGCCGACGTCTGACCAGCGCCAATCGGCGCCCGGCTCGTTCGCGCTAGTCGTGCGCGAGCGCTTTCGGCTGCACCTTCACGGGCGTCTGCACCCCCTGGTTACGATCAGCCGTCGCCGGACTCGATCTTCTACTCCCATTCACTCGAAAGGGTAGTTTGATCTAGGTATCTGTTGTTCTCTTTCCAAATATCTGTAGTGCTATCACTCGATAGAGTGACATAAAGGGTGTCTATCCGGTGGTAGACAAAGGGTCCGTTACGCACGATCACCCCAGCAACCGTTTACCGTTCCGGAGATACCGGTCGTCGCATTTCGGCCAGATTCTTGTCAGATACCGACCCGTAACTTGGCGGAGTTCGCCAAGATGGCGTCTGCAACCCGAGGTGACCCCCTCGGGATGTAGACGCGGCTCCCAGTGACAGCTGGGAGCCGCGTGGAGTTGTCCGCAACACTGCTCGAACCTGCTAAGAACGAGGAAGGCGACGAACTTGTCGACCGTACCGCCGCATGGCGACAAAGCACCACAGCGACAATCCCCCGATCGGACCACACGCCATAACGATGCGACCTACGTCAGCTTGGACGAACTCTTCGACGTGGCTGCTGAACCGGCCTTGGCATCCCTGCCTGTGGGCGTGGTTCTCGAGCCGGCATGCCGGAGGTTGCGGCAGGGGTACCGTCACGGCCGGTCCGAGCATCCGGGGTGGGACCTGCTTCGCCAGGTCTTCCTCGGTGGTTGGGCGCACGCTGGACCCTCTGCGCTTCTGCTGGGAGTGATCGGCGTCGCCGTGTGCGGCATTCTCCTGGCCAGCTCGGTTGCCTTGACCGCGGCCGGTGCTGCGTTGGCTGCTTTGCTGGGACTCCTCCAGTGGAAGCGCTGGCACGCTGACAAGATCCGCTGCAGCTGACCTCTGGGGGATCTATAAGGAGGTGGGCGGGTCCGGGGCTGCATGACTCAGCCCCGGACCCGCCCGGCTCTTCGTTCCCGGCGTGCTTTGCGCTTGCTGCCATTGAATCGGCAGCGTGGCGCCGGGGACACCGCTGTCAGAGTCGTCTGCGGTCCTAGATGAGACCACTCTTGTGCCGCTGCGTGACGGCGTCCGGCCGAGCACAGCCAGATTCAGTCGGCCGAGCTGATTCGAGCGAACGCATGAACGATGTCGCCATGGAGCTGTCGGTGGGGCGGTGAAGCAGGAGTCCGCCGGCACTTGAGTACACGACGTCGCAGACCAAGAGCTGCTGGTTTCCGCCAGCCCCCATGGCCCCGCGCAGGGTGGCACCTGGACATCGCGCCCGACGGCCTGGCCAAAAGTCACCGTCGTCCCGAGGTCCGAAGGCAGGCGATGTGTGAGATGGCTGTCGACGAAGCGAGGAAATGATAGCCGCGGCGGAGCCGATCAGTCGGACGTGTCGTTGACGGTGAAGTGGTTGCTGTAGGGATCGGTAGGTTCCTCGTGCACGATGATCCGCCACGCGGCCGCGCACAGAGTTTCTGACCAGCGTCGGCCGATGCCACCGGGTACCTGTGACTCCCAGGTGCCTTGCACCGCGTCGAGATGTCGGTGTAGGCGGGGGTTATCGAAGAACATCAGGATGTACTTGGCCCGCTCGGTCCACATTGTCCGATGCCGTTTCGGGTTCGGCTCGCTGATGATGAACTTGAGCTTCTCCTGGAGGTATTCCTGCGAAAATCCCTCATTGTTGCCGGAGCTAGTTAGCCTGGAGAATTCGAGCCACCACTGGTTGTCCGGTGTCCAGGGAGGCAGCATCCGTGCGGAATTTTGAACGATCATGATGTCTTCGTCCAAGCTCATAACTCGCTATACTAGCGGGCTTTACAAGCCTCGCTCAAGCTACGCTGTGGCGCGGCTTGAGCGGACGAGGTCGCGGCGATCGCCGCTCAATGGCGGTTCGTCGAATGGATCCACGCCGACGTCCGCATCCAGCCTCCCGCCGGGGCGGTGCCCGAACAGGGGCTGGTCTGTCGCACCGCCACCCGTGACGGGCACGATGACCGGGCGCGTGAAACTCCGCCTCGGCGTCCCTGTCGAACGTCTTCTCAAACGGACCTCCACGCGGTGCCACGGCTCGTCTAGGAGACACTGCGACAGGTATCGGAGTGTAGCCACTGACGAACCCGCGCCCCACCGGTCGCAGGGTCAGCTGGTGGGTACCCCCGAACCGGTCAAGACTGCTGATCCGGCTTGCGCTCACAATGGCGGCAGCGCCGATTTCGGGCGGTGAGTGTGAGGGGGTATTGGGGAAACAGCCGTCGAGGAGGTGTTCTGCTGTGGTGGGCAGAGACCGAACAAACGATCGTGCCACGGAATGATCGACTCAAAACGTGAGGTGAGCCTCTTCTAAAATGTTTCGACCAAGCTCCTGCTGGTATAGCTCGTCGACAGCCCCAAAAGTCGCCTGGGCGAAGTCCAGGCCGAGTTCCGCGGCGACGCGACGAACCGCGTCCTCGTCGGGGCCTTCTACCTCGAGGAACGTGGGGAGGCCGGGCCAGGTGTCGAAGTCGAAGGTGATCTCGTGTAGCCGCCACTCCTCGCGGTAGTTCTCTTGGTAGCGCACCGGCTGCAGGCCAACGGCCTCAAGCAGCTGCTGTGTGGCCTCGAAATCGCCGACGGCTGTCTGGACTTCGAGCACGCTGTCGACGGTTGAGCTGGCACCGGTGGCCTGCTTGTACGTCAGCATGATGACCTCAGCCTCCTGGCGGAGGCGCAGCCAGCCGCGCTTGCCCTCGATCTCGTCGTTCTGGAAAATGACCCGCTTCATCAGGGTTCGCTCAAAGGCCCGTACGGCGCCACGGGCAGCGAGCTTGGCGGTCAACCCCGCCACGTCGACGTGGGTGAAGCGGGCTTCATACTCCGGCTGAAGACTCATCTGTTCCTTGCTCTACTAGGGGCTCGGGGAAGTACTCCTCGGCGACGGCGATGTCTTTGACCGTGATCGTCACGCGTCGCTCGCCGATCGTGCCGCTGATGCTGTCGCCGACTTTGGCACCGAGGAGGAGTTGGCCGAGTGGGGACTGGGCCGACACCTCATCCTCATCGCCATCGATGAGGAAGTAGCTGCCAATGACGACTTCGTCGTCGTCGCGCAGGTCGCTGCGGGCGTATCGGACTCGGCAGCCAATCTCGGCCCTGTCACCAGCCGGCCGCTCGGTGACTATCGTGGCCTGGTCGCGAATCGCTTGCAGCTCTTTAAGCTTGGCGTAAGCGGCGCGGGCCTGCTGCTGCGCCTCGTCGAAGGCTGGGTTGTCATGCCAGGTTTCGCTCGAGACGTCGACGGCTTCGCCAATGTCACCGAGGTTCGCCTTGTACCGACGTTCGTGTCGTGCCATCTCGGCTTCGAGTCGTTCGATGTCGCGAGGCATGAACAGGAACTTGGCTGGCATGTCGGTCTCCTCGGCGCTGTCCTCGCGCCGCCCTCGGCCCGAGCGAGAGGGAGGTCACCGTATCATGTCGTCGCTCTCGCGCCCCCGACGTCGAGCGACCACGAACCCCATCCGGTGAATGTGTGGCCTGGGCTGAGCTAGGTGAGGTTGCTCAACGAATGCCGGGGTGTACGCATCCCATGTTGGACTCCAGCCTGCCAAATAGCTCCAGATCGCTCCCTGCTCGAGGTAGTGCTCGGATGCAACGTGCGCGGCCGACACCGGCATGAAGTACTCGGCGCCGAGGATGCCGCTGTGCTTCACACACCGTGTCAACGCATCGATGAAGACGTCGAGCGGCTGGTCATGGTTCAAGGAGTAGTGCCATGAGCAACTTGTCCACACGGCGTCGCACGGTGGTACTTCGAGCTCGCGCACATCCCCCTCAATGATCGTGACCCTGTCTTCGAGTCGCGCTTGTCGTACCAGGCCAGCCAGCCCGCCGCTGTCATACGCTTCCTCCGGCTGACCGGAAGACGCTCCATCCGTGCCAAAGAGAGCCGAGCCGTTGACATCGACTGCCGTCACCTCGTAGCCGGCCTTGGCGAGAGGTGCGACGAACTTGCCGTCCGCGGCGCCGACGACCGCCACGGAGCTGATCGTGGGTTCACGCTGCACTGTCTCGAAGAAGAGCGGAAAGAAGGTGCGGGTCGCCGCCCACAGCGAGGTGCTCATCTGTACTGCCCTTCTTCTAGCTTCGCGGTCACGAGCTGGACAATCCGGTCGGCGGTGACTTCCGGCGAGTTCTCGTCGTTCGGTACTTCGACATCGGCAAAGGGGCGGTAAGCACCGCGGATGGGCTCGGTGGAATCCTCCGCGCGCTGGTGCCAATGCGGTGGGACACCGCGCTGCCGGATTCGCTCGCGCCTGATCGGATCGTCGCAGGTGACCATGACTGAGAGCACCGGTTTCGGCACCAGTGTCCAGGGAGAGACCCAGAGCGTCGAGCCCATGCCGATGTGGAAGGCCATGGCGCGCCCGATGTAGCTTTCAGCGACCCACAGCGAATCGGTCGGGGCCGCCGCAGCCCGCTGGCAAGCGGTCGCGATGGCCCACACGTAGAACAGGTGCCGGAACGTCGGGTCGTCGCCGTCGTCGGCCTGTTTGCGGTAGACGCCGAGGTCACGGGGGATGGTTGGCAGAAGCTGGGCGTCAAGGCGTTCGGCCACCAGCGGTGCCAGCGTCGATTTGCCGACCCCAGACAGCCCTTCGATCGCCACGATGCGCACTCGTCTCTCCTAGGCTTTGGCGACGTAGTTGACCTGCGGGATGCCGAGCAGTACTTCGTCATGGTCGGTCGGCCGATGCGCTACCTGCCCCTTCGTGAAGTCCCAGACGAAGGCGTGCGCATCCTTCCCCACCGCCTTACAGGACATCGTCAACCCGCCGGCAGGGGTCATCTCTATGCGATCGAGGTGCTGTCCCTGCTCCGCGGCGCCGCAAGCCACTGCGGAGGAAGCCGCCAGAAGGTCATCGTCGAGCTGGAGTGGCAGCTGGTCGCTGCACGCGTTCAGGCTGGCCTTGACCGCCTCAGCGTCGAGCAGTTCCAGGTGCGCGTTGCGCCGGGCGTTGCCGACGAGGCGCAGCTGATGCAGTTTCAAGGAGGCGACGCCACGATCGGCAAGCAGATCGACAAGTTCCGGAAGATCGTCGACGTTGAGGCTGGTGATCGTCATGGTGACGCCAACGCGGAAACCGAGGTCAACGGCATACTCGATGGTTTCGATCGCGTCGTAGAAGCTGCCCGTTGTCCGAATTTCGTCATGAGCTGGCTGCAGGCCGTCCAGTGACACGCGCAGGTGATCGAGCCTGCCGACGAGTGCTGGAAGCTTGCGCCTGAAGATGCCGTGGCCGTTGGTGCAGATCTCCGTGCGCAGGTCGAGGTTGTGGGCGTCCGCGGTGATATCGGCGATGTCGCTGTGCAGGAACGGCTCGCCACCAAGCAGCACGACCTGGCTGGTGCGGTGGTTGTGGACGAAATACTGCATGATCTCGGCGGCGTCTTGGCGTGAGATCCGTTCCTTGCGCTTGAGATTCTCTCCGTGAAAGCAGTGCGCACACGAGAAGTTGCAGCGAAAGAGTAGCTGCAAATACAGCGTCTCGATCTCGCGAATTCCCGTGACCTCGGTGATGCTCATGACGGTAAACAGCGCTCCTTACTGGGGGTTGGAATGGTCGCCTGGGTCTGGGCTTGGCGACCGGCGGTAGGGCGGGCGAAGCCGAACGAGCGCAGCGCGGTGAAGAACGATGGTCGCTTCGGGATCGAGCGCCAGGCGACGGACGTTGACGTCGCCGAGTTGCTCCTCGTCGAGCCGGTTCTGTGGCTTCGTCTGCTCGAACTGGAGGTACTGCCGGCCGCCGCGGCCACGGGCAATCTGCACAGCCAACGTGCTGACGGCGCAGATAACGACGACGAGCACTACGCCAGTCGATGTCAGGAGCCAGAGCATGGAGGAGTGGGCGAAAGCCGGTTCAAGCCGCCGACCGTTTGACGTTGTTCGGGCTTCTGTGAGAGCTGTGGCGTCTCGACCACGACCGCCATAGCGTCAGAAGCCTTCGCGCAGCCGGTAGGCCTGCCGTACAAGCTGGCACGGCCAGGTCGCCATGCAGCAGGCGCAGTCACCCGTGGCTGGATCCGGCTCGTGCAGCACGAACGTCAAGGTGATCAGGCTGTAGAGCTGCGTCGGCTCCGGGATCCGCTCACAGATCGTTGCCGACAGCCGGTTCAGCCGTCGCTGCCAAGCGCAGGACACTCGTGGGCCGGTGCGCAGGTCGATCGTTCGTACGGCCATGATGACCGCTCCGTCCGTCTTGTCGTCGATCTTGGACGGCATCCGGCGCCGAGGGCTTCGCCCGGCCGTCGGGGATGAACGGCCAGTGACGCCACTCGGGTATGGCGTCCTCCCCGGCGCCGGATACCGCTTCTGACCTTGGTCGGCGGCGTCAAAGGTGCCCAGGGAAAAGATCGGGAAAATTGCGGGAAAAGACCGGCAACCACAGGACCTGACCTGCGGTAATGTGGCCAGGCGGCGCGGGCCGTATACGGAGGGGTGCGTATGGTCGCCAAGCGCGACGGACTGGCACGGGCACGGCGAGCAGCTGGCTACACGCAGGAGACGCTCGCCGAGGCACTGACGGTCGATGTCAAGACGATCGGTAACTGGGAATCGGGGAAGACCGAGCCGCTGCCATACAAGCGCCCCAAGTTGGCCACTGTTCTGAACATCAGCGCGGACCGCCTTGAGGTGCTGCTGCGCGAGGACTTGCCGTACGCGACGGCCGATTCGCGCGGCGAGCACCAGGTCGGCGAAGGAGTGGTCGCGAGCGTTGAGGAACAGGGACGTACGCCTCGGGCGGTGCCAGGCGTGTGTCCCGACCGACCGACACAGCCAGATCGGCAGGCCGACCTCGCCACCATCCAGGCTAAGGCGACCGCATTCCAGGTAGCGGACCGAAAGGTCGGTGGCGGCCGGATCTATTCGACCGTGGTCGAGTACCTGCAGACCGAGATTAGCCCGCGCCTCTTCGACCCAACCAGTGACATCCTGGGCGAGCGCTTGTTCGAGGCGGCCGCCTCACTGACGGAGATCGCCGGATGGATGGCCCACGATAGTGGCCGTGATCAGCACGCCAAGCGTCACTTCAGCCAGTCATATCGGCTCGCGAAGGCGGTGGATCACCCTGCGCTCCTTGCCAACGTCTGCGCCAGCATGAGCCACCTCGCTGGTCAGCTCCACCAGGCGAAGGACGCCGTCCGGATCGCCCAAATCGGCTTGACGCATGCTGAGCGGGGCCCGGCTCGGCAGCGGCTGTCAGCGCGGTTGCACGCCATGAGCGCCCGCGGTTTCGCCATGCAAGGCGATACTGAAGCGAGCCGCCGATCCCTGATGGACGCAGAACGCGTGCTGGAGCGCCTGCACGAGGACACGCCTGCGGAATGGATCAGTCAGTTCGACGAAGCGTCGTTGGCTGGTGAGGCAGCCCTCTGCTTCGACGCACTCGGCGACCGCAGACAAGCCGAGCGTCAGGCCCGCCGCGTGCTTGAGCTGCGGGTCGGCGACCGGGTGCGTAGCCGCGCCTTCGGGCAGCTGACGCTTGCCGAGGTGCTCATCGGCGGCGGCGAGATTGATGAGGCGGCTTCGCTCGGCCGCGAGGTATGCACGGCCCTCGGGGCGCTCACCTCAAGTCGTGTGAGCAGTCGACTTACCGATCTCAAGACAGCCTTGAAGCCACACCGCGCAGTGCCCGAAGTGCAGCTGTTCCTGGCAGACTGCAGTCATGTTCTGCAACCCGCGACTGCGCCGAAATCCGACACATCGTGGCCGGTGTGACTGAGGACGATGCGGCCCGCTTCGCGTACCTGGCCGAAGGCAACGCCAAGCAGGCGCGTAAGCGTGTCGCCGCCGACGTACTGATTACCGACCGGGCAGGCCGCGTGCTGTTGGTGGACCCCACCTACAAGGAGGGATGGGACCTCCCAGGTGGGATGGCCGAGGCCAACGAGCCGCCGCGGGCCGCCGCCGAGCGGGAACTACGCGAGGAACTCGGCCTGGCGCTGACCGTCGGCAGGCTGCTGCTTGTCGAGTGGTTACCACCGCATGGGCCGTGGGACGACCAGCTGATGTTCGTCTTCGATGGCGGTGTGCTTGACGACGCGATGGCGGCGAACCTACGTCTGACCGACGAGGAACTGGCGGGGCTGCGGTTCGTGACGCTGACCGAGGCGAAGCCGCTGCTCAAGCCGCGACTGTGGTCGCAGCTCGACAAGTCGCTCGCGGCGCGGACGTCGGGCGACGTGGCGTACGCGGAACTTGCGCCAGACACTGCGGGTAAGCAGAAAGACTAGCTTTCGGGCCAGAGGCGCTGGACGATTGCCACGACGGTGGTTCTCAGTGCGGTTGCTACCTGGTGCAGCTCGATGACGTCGAGTCGCCGCTCGCCGGCCTCGTACTTGCTCACGAACGACTGCGGCTCGTCGAGCTGCTCGGCGACCCGCACCTGCGTCAGCCCGGCTTCCTGGCGAAGTTCACGAAGAACTGTGCAGAGCCGCTGGTACTCCGCCGAATAAATCGACTTGTCCACCGAGGTAGAGCACAGTAACCCTTGCCGATATCCCAAAATAGGATATCGTCGGTGCGTGTCGAGGAAGTGGCCTTGACCAGCGGATTCTCCGAGGAGGTGACCACATGCGCATCGTTACGAGCGGTGGTGGCGGCGGAACTGGCGGCTGAGCCGCGTTCATGCTGCCGTGGACAACGAACCCCCTGGACGCTGTACTCGTCCAGGGGGTTCGGTTCGCTATTCAACATCAAAACAAAGCTTGATACAATTAAGAGTAGATGGATCACCTGCTCGACCAGCTCTACAAGACCAAACTCCGCCTCGCCGGGCTGGTTACTGCCCTCTTCGGCGTTGGCTTCCTCTTCCTGTCGCACACTGCGGCCACCGTGCCGACGTTGAGGTGGCTCGTCGCCTGGCCGACAAGCGAACTCGGCACCACACTCCTTAGCGCTGGTGTCGTCGCGGTCATCTTCGAGTACTACGCCAGGCGGGAAGCTGATGAACGAGCGACGGCGCACTTCCGCCGCGCCATACGGCAGGAAGCGCCGGCGATTCGTGACGCGGTGCTCCACAGCTTCGCCTTCAACCCGGACACGTTGAAGAACATCGCCTCGAACGAGACCCTCGACCGGATTGCTGCCAACGCCATCGGGCTTCGGCTCGGCGACCAGGCGTTGGCGCTCGAGGCGTATGCCGATCTTCGTGAGCAGGTCATCCGGTCGCCGGAGCGCTGGCGCGACGTCGAAGCGAACGTCTCCTTGAGTCCATGGGACGGTGGCCCGGCTGCAGGGAGTGGCTCCATGTTCGTAGCGACGATCCGCTGGGAATACAGGGTCAAGCCGGCCAGTACTGTCATGCGGTTCGCCTGCGTCTCCGACCAAACCGAGTATCGCGACCTGCTGCGCGACCCAACGACGAACTCCGTGTGGTACTTCGAACCACACGGTCGCATTGGCGCCCAGAGCCGCGATGCCTTCGAGCTGGTCCAGTTTACCGTCAACGGAGTCGAGCGAGCCATCCGTCGTACAGAGCGCCGCGGGGCGCAGCACTACACCGTGGTACTTGGTAAAGAGGCGGCTGGCAGCGACGAGCTGGTGATCGCACATACCTACCGGGTGCTCATTCAACGCCACAGCCACCTGCTGTACCTCGACCTGCCACGTCCCGCGAAGGACTTCCATGTCCAGTTCGGCTACGGCCACGCAGGGATCAAGTACGTCAACGTGCTGGACTACTTCGCTAGTCCCGAGGCTGCGCGCATCCAACGTTCACCAGCGTCTACGCCAGCCAAGATGATCGACGTCAGCTTCGACGGCCAGATCTTCCCGCGGGCAGGCGTCGCGTTCGTGTGGGTGCTGGAAGCCGAACTCAGTTAAATTTCAGTCCCTTCTTGCGAAATCTCCGGCCGAGGCACGGGCGATGGCGTCGAAGGAGTTCCTGCCCTCAACAGGCGGGACATCTGTCGGTGGCGCAGAGCGAATCGTGAGTTCGGCCGAACGGTGGCAGCGCTCACTACGTTCATACCAATAGGTACTCGAGAGTTGCATCCTTCAGGTAAACCTGGTGCTGCATGCGGCGAGATGCGTGTAGTGGGAACTTAGACTAAGCCTGGCCCTGCTGCGAAGAAGACGGGATTGTTGATGGAACAACAGGTCGAACCTGTAGCGATAGAAGCGAAGTCGCCACCGTTGACGCTGGAAGAGGTCGAGCAAGTCGAACTCGTCAGAAAGTTCCTGACCCCGATGATGACCGGTGAGGCTTGTGGCCCCGGCTAGTCCGGTTTCTACAGGCTTGGCTGATGCCCTCGCGGCGAACTTCGGTTCAAACCTAGCCGCGAGGGCTTGGCAGGTCTGTTGTCGAAATCGTACTCGGCCAATTGGACAAGGGCACGTTCAAGCCTTGTCGAAGGCCTTAGAGGCCGACTTAGACCAGGATATGCAATCCAAACTTGCCCTGGGGTACGAGTTGGCTTTGGGGCAAGCGTTCTTGATTGACGACCTAAATGATGGTCAAACCTCTACCGCCGACGTCAAGTTGATTTCTGCACTCAAAGAGATCGAAGTGGCTAGTGTCGTAGATGCAATAGGATGGCCCCGTGGGAGAGTGGCATTCTCCTGGAGTGGAACGCAAGCAGCGGCCTTATGTGCAGAAGAAGAAAGTTACCTACAAAAGCGCAGACCGCTGCCTTCGGGGAATATTCTAGGGCGATCTGCCCCTGTACTAAGCTACTACCAGGCGATCGCGTACGGGAGTTCTCAGGAGCGAGTGCAAACGTTAAAAAAGCTAATCACGCAGTACCTCTTAGTCGCTCAGTGGTGTGACGACCTCTACGATTGGGAGGACGATCTGCTTGCGGGAAGGTTCACGCCTGTTGTGCATGAATTTGTAACTTCTGCCGGCTTCGAATCGTGCGTTGACTACGAGGAGAGTCATTACCCGAGCTTGCTGCGCGCGGTTTACCTCGGTGGCCTCCTGCTTCGAGAACTTCGACGTTGTCATGCGAGACTAAGTGATGTTGTCGCCGGTCTATGCGACATTGGCTCCGCAGCAGAAGATCTCGTTGTTATAGTGCTAAACCTGAAATCTATTGTAGAGAGTAACATTGCGAAACTCGGCTCAATGATATGAGCGGAGAGGAACGGCAGCCGCGCGTAGTCGTTAGAGTAGCCAAAATCTGCGATGTAGTCGTTCTAATACGTGAGTTTTTGTCCAGTGCCCCGGTGCGGGGGAAGTTTTCGACAGCACCTTGGGTAGTCATACTTGTGCTTGCCTCGTTGGAAGGTGCGATTTCAGTTATCCGCAGGAGGGGTCCGTACTGCTTAGTCGTGCGATCGTCTGCAAAGGTGGTTGGTGGACTGCTGGTAGGTCGGAAAGGGGCAGTCTTCAATGCAAGTCTGCAACCACATTTTCGAACTATCACCGTCGTGCGGGAGATTACCGCGGTCTTCGAGGATTCTTTCAGTCGTGATAATTGGCCGCGAATGACTCTTTGGACGGGAACCCCTGCGGTGAAGAGGCAGGCAGCTCGGATGGGATTCATCGTTACCGGCGAAAGGCGTCATGTTCACGCGATCCGAGTTACAGGTTTTCGGTTTCCTGTAATAAGGCGCGGGGAGGCTAACTTCAATGAAGATATGACACTGGAGGAGATGGTGAGAGATGAAAAAGGTCAACGTCGGAAGTCCTCCCGGTAAGACGCTGGGGACAGCCATGTTTTGGGGCGCGGCGTGCGCCCTGATGGCTGCTCCCTTATTGCCGTGGTGGATATGCCTCATGCTTGCCCTGTGTGCGTTTGAAGTGGTTATTTATGCAACCCATGAGGCTCTTCATATAGAAACGAATGGAGACTCGTCTCCGGGGCTTTACGCTCCCAGGGTAATCGCGACTGTCGGCATGTCGTTCCAGCTTCAGAACATCGAGATCCTGCGCTTGGCGCATCTGTTTCACCATCGAATGGGAAGATACGGTGATGGTTGGGCGCCTGACGTATCGATTGGAAAAGCTACTTTCGCGCAAAGAGCTCGCTACTATGCGAGCCTGACGTTCTTGCCGGCGGTAGCCTGGCAGGTAGCATGCCTCATACGTCCTGTGTTGCCCCTGAGCGCCCAGCCATATCTGACACATATTGGCTACAAGATGCGAGTCTCATTGCGGTTCATGCTAGCCTGGTGTTTAGTGGTATCGTATGTGGTGTATTTTACGTACTTTGGCGGTGTATGGACGTTCTTGGCCTATTGGGTCTGCCTTTGCTTTATGTGGAGCATCCAGCAGAACATCGCTCACTATGGTTTAACAGGGGTGGATCCCGTGACGGATCGCGTCTGCGCTCATACCTACTATCTTCCTCGCCCGTTTTCGTGGATAACCTACGGATCAACTGCACATTTTCTTCATCATGCCAATATGCAGATCGGTGCAATCGACCTATACTCGACAGATGAGTTGAAGAAGGTTGAAGACCACTTAGGTCTCACCGTAGTTCCAAAGTATGGGTTGTGGCCTTACCTTGGCGACATACTCAGGCAGTTCCGAGGCCCGGTCGAAGTCTCAAAGCTTACCCTTGACTGGGTATCGCGGGTTGACCGTCAGTCAAAGGAATCTGTAGTCGGTGTCTATGACTACCGTCGAGGGCGTACCTATGTAAGGAAAGAATCTTAGTGGTATAATAGCTCCAAATGGATTTTAACGTTAAGATTCTAATGAGGCGAACCGCGGCTCTGTTTAGACGAGAGTTGCGGTCACCAGCGTTTGTGTCGGTCCTCGTCGTGATTGGACTTTACAACGTACTCATCGCGCAGCCAGGTTTTGCGGTAAGGCTATTCTCTAGCGGGTGGATATTTGCTGAGGCCCCTTCGGTGGCTTCCGCCTACCTGTTGAATTGGGTGGCGCTGACGTTGATTCTGGTTGGTTGGGCAAGTCGCGTCGTGTTGACGTTGATAGTCACCCAACAGATGTATCGCATCTACCAGGGGCAGTCAATTCAAACGAAGAGCTTATTTCGAGGATTGAAAACGCGTTTTGTCGTATGGTATGCGCTTTGTAGCGCCGGGCTGTTCGTTGTCGCGGCTTTGGGGGGTCTCCTTGTCTGGGCATTTGGTTGGGCAATTTGGAGCCTCTGGCACGTTGACTTGACGCTGCTCGTGCTACTTATTCTTGCTCTCGGATACCCGCTCTATGTGTCCTGGCTGGCTACCACCTCACTCTTGGCGATATTGCCTGTTTCTCGGAATGATCGCCTACGTGGACTGCGACAGGCGTTGAGTTGGCAGTTTGCGCGCCAACTCTATGTATATTACTTCTTGCGAGTCGGACTTGAGTACGGACTTGGTGCAATAGTGTTGTACGTTGGCTCCTCTGTGGCGCCAGGGTCGATTTGGGTCCACTTGGCGGGTTCGGTCGTGCTTGTTACCCCTCTACTCTTCTTGCGAACTGCAACGTACACGAAAACAGTCGATGTTATGGGCGCGGCGAAAGAGTTGGAAGATGTATTGGAGCGGCCTCGTGTGGACTAGGGTTTGGCATGATCTGCTGCTCTCTGCTATCCCCGCGATGTCGGCTGATTCAGTAGTGCTAGAGATCGGGAGCGGGCGCGTACCACTTGAAATTTCGGGATGCAACTATATCTCTGTTGACCTGAAGAGGGTAGTTCGTTTCCCTGGGGTTATTGGATCCGCTGAAGCGTTGCCAGTGCGATCTGATATCGCAGACATGGTCGTTGGCTCGCGTATTCTATGTAGCGTTCAGTCGATATCTGCTACACTGCTTGAAATAGCTCGGGTTATGAAGCCGGGTGGCATCTACGTCGGCTTAGAACATTGCAAAGACCCTTGGCTAGTCTTCGTTGGATATCAGAATGTGCGCAACCTTTTTCGCGCACGCCGCGGGCTGTGTCGTCTAGGCGTCGACGTGTGCTCCGAACTATCCCTTGCTGGCTTCGATTTTTCAATACGGCGAACTCCTCTGCCGCTGAATCCCGTTATTGCATTCCAGGCGGCTCCGCGCTTGGGAGATTGACGGATCCTCTACAGGGCCTTAAGCGCTTGATAGTACTTTATTGTCGGCCTCGGATACCTTAAAGTTGATGCGACAAGGTTTTTGAGAGCTAGGTATAGCAGGGTAACCTTCGCTCGTCGGGTTGGGACGAGTGTTAGTAAGCCTGCTCTAAAATCATCCTCCATGTCAATGGCTGCATCGTAGTAGAGACCTGCAGTGAAAAGCGTCGTGGCGAAGCGGCTGAACTTAACTTGTAGTGATTGTGTGCGAAATGCAAAAGGTAGGCTAAACCAATCTGCCGCCGCTACGGCTTCCCGTTGCAAGATGTCAGCGTACTCGACCACTTCGGCTGCGGTCCGCTTCTGACTAGCAATCGCCACTATTTCTTCGATAATCTGAGCCATTTTCCCCCTGAGCGGTCGACCGTGTGGGTCTTGCGTTATTAGGTTGAGCGCGTCGCGAAGCTCTGGCGGTGCCGCGTGGGGCGGGTAGAAGGAATCTGGAATCGGCGTCCCCTCTTTGAATTTCATGGTTAATCTTCTCATTAGGCGAGTGCTTGCTTCGATGTCCGAGTATTCATCGAGGGTTTTATCGATCCAAGCGGCGAGAGCATATATGTTCTCACCTAGTCGTAGCGGCACGCTGGCGAGGTCGCTCGGTGAATTGACAGCCTGCGCTGCAGCCAAGACGCAGTAGAAGAGCGGAACATACCAGGTATCTTGAACTCTTGCTTGGTCGTCTGCTCGCATCTAACTCGACTCCAACCGTGAGTTGTCGGTGTAGTCAAGCCTCCTCGTGATCAGTAAGGCGCGCTAGAGTCCAGCGTGCTGGCGAGGTTGCCGCTTACGTCGACGGCCGCGTCACATCCAACGGCAGCGGATCACTCTCCTCGAGCACTTTGACCAGCGCATCAAGGCCTGCTGCTTCACCCCCGTCGGGCCGCGGTCGATTTCGAGGATCATCTCGAACATCGTCTTCACCAGGCGCGCCGCAGCACCGTCTTGGCGGGGTAGGACCGAGTACACCAGCCCCTGTGGTTTGAGCGTGGCGACGTCCAAGTCGGACTAGCTTCGGGTGGTGAAGGTGACGAATTCCGGCCATTCAGGCCGCCACAGCTCAACGCTACGGGCCAGTTGTTCGGCACGGGCGCCGGGCCGAGGAAGCGGGCGAAGTGATCGGGTACTCAGGCGTCGGCCAGGAGATGAGCAGCTCCCACAGGCCGTTGAGATCTTGGCTGGTTAAGCGTGGCCGTGCCCGTGTCCCTACGGCCGGGTGACGTCCAGCAACGGCGGGTCGGCGCTTTCGAGGTGGTCGATGAGTGAGTCGACGCCGGCGGTGTTGGCCTGGGTGACTTCGTGGTCGGTGAGGGGGATCAGGGTCATGATTTCGGCGACGACGCGGCGGTCGGTGTCGAAGACCGCCTCGAAGGTGTCCTCGAGGTAGGGGTGGCTGCTGACGAGGATGCCGGTGATGCTGGTTCGCGCGAGCAGCGGTTCCCCGTTCGGGATGACCTGGTTGTTGACCAGGCCGCGGTTGCCGCGCAAGATGAGTTCGAGCGTCGTGCGCAAGAGGAAAAGGGCCGCGCCATCCTGCCCTGGTTGGACCGAGCACACCAGCTCTTGTGGGTAGATGGCGGTGATCGGCTTGTCGGCGAGGCCGTGGGTGGCGAAGCTGACGAATTCCGGCCGTTCGTGCCGCCAGATCGCCACCCCGCCGAGCTGTTCGGCTACGGTGCCGTCGCCGAGGTGGCGGGTGAAGTGGTCGTCGATGCGGGGGTCGGTCATGGGTGCAGTAGCTCCGCCAGTTCGTCGGGGAACCCGTATTGTCCCTTGGTGATGTCGGCTGGGGTGTGGCCGTTGGTCTCGGTCGCGGTCTTGTCCGCACCGTGCTTGAGCAGCAGTTTGATCATGGCGCCATCGGGTGACTTCCGCCATCGGATCACCGCAAGGTGCAGCGGTGTCGCTCCGGGGGCGTACACGGCCTGCACGTTCGCGCCCGCCTCGAGCAGCGCCCGTGCGGCGTTCAGCGCGCCGTCCTGCACGGCGAAGTGCAGCGGTGTGTACTGGCTGCGGCTCTCGGCGAGGTTGACGTCGACGCCCGCGGCCAGGCGTTGGCGTACTCCGTCGGCGTCGTCGTTCTTTGCCGCGTAGTGCAGTTCGTCGCGGCCTTCACGGTCTAGTTCGGCCATGTCACCTCCTCATGTCGCTGCTGGTCGTTTTCACCGTACCCCGGCGGTTCGGGATCACGGGGGTAACTCGTGCTGGTGACTTTGGTTGGCGTTGGGGGTCTCCAGCCGGTACTTGTCCGGGTTGTTCTGGTCCTCGATCACTCTCTCGCGGGAGTAGCCGCCTGCCTCAGCTTCCTGCTTGTAGCGCCACCACTCGTCACCTGGCACGTGGCCGAAGTGGGACTTGCCGGGTTCGGGCACGGTCATGCCGTTCGGGTCGGGCTTGCCGGTGTCGGGGTTGACCTTGACCAGGCTGCCATCCGGGTTGTGCTTTGCGGGGATCCGTTCCCGGGTCGCCTGGCACACGAAGTCACCCGAGCCGTCCGGCTCCCGCTCAGCGTCGCGGATGACCGCGCGTTTGGTGCCTTGGCGGAGTTTGACCCGGTTGCGGGTCGGTTCGTAGACCTTCCGCGGTGCGGGTGCCGGTGGTCCGTCCGGGTGTTCACCCGGATGCGGCTCGTGCTCCTTATCGCCGTGGCGTTTCATGCCGTCCTTGACGAACTTGCCCGCGCCGAAGGTCGCTGCGGCCAGGACGAGGTCGCCGACGTTCTTGCCCAGGCCGCGGGCTTGGTGGCCGTTAGCCCAGTCGTCCCAGGCGATGATGTTCTTGAAGGTCTCGATCGGGTGGGTGATGTTGTGTGCCATCTGCGCGACAGTGCCGGCGGGGTCGGAGATCGCACCCCAGACCGCTTCGCCCGCGCCTTTGAAGCTCTCCCAGATCCCGCCGAAGAAGTCCGCGTCGGACTGCTTGATCGAATCCTGCGGCGCACCCGCCGCCTCAGCCCGCAACGCCTCGGCGCACCGGTCACCCTCGGCCGTGAGCTGCCGCCGCGCCCGAGACAGCATGTCCCGGGCGGCTTGCCGTTTCGCCTCGCCCGGGTCGGTGAACGCAGGCGGCTGCACCACCGTCGGATCACCGTGCTCGGCGTTCGCCCGGGTCCGGGCCTCAGCATCAGCGACCGCGCGGCCGTGGTCAGCCTTGGCCTTCTGCGTAGCCGCGTCGCCCTCCTGCCATAGTGCGATCGCCTCGGTGGCCTGGCCTTGGGCCCAGGACAGGCAGTTCGAGAAGTCCGTCAGCGCCTGGGCGGCGTTGTCGAGCGAGTCGCCGGCCTGGCCCCAGCGGGGGACGTCAGTCTGGTGATGTTCGTGGAACTTGTCCGACGCCGCACCCCGCCAGCCGCCGGTGTCGATACGCTTGAGCGCTTCCTCGGCAGCCAGCGCGGCGCGGGCCCGTTCGTGCAGCACGCGGGCGTTCTCGAACACTGCATCGTGATCACCCGGGACCAACGCTTTGGGGTCGGTCGTTTGACCGAGTTCGGCGGCCATCAGCGCGAATGCGCCGGAACGCCAGGCGTGACCGCGTCCAGCCCGGGATCCTTGGTCAGGCTGCCGGCGGCGTTGTGCTCGACCTCCCGGTAGGCCTTGGCGGCCTTGCCGAGTAGATCACCCATGCTGCGGGCGCGGTCGGACAGCGCATCGAGGCCGACGCTCCAGCGGCCGCAGAACTCGGCCAGGGCGTCGTGGACGCCGTTATGCCCGTACATCGGCGGCTCACCGCACAGCCCGCGCAGCGCGAAGCCGTCCTGGTCAGCCGCGACCTGGCCCATGCTCTTCGACGCGCTCTCCAGCACCTCGATCTCGACATGGAATCCCGGACCATCCACCCCTCATCAACCCCTCCGTCGAACGTTCCGGTCGCGCCCTACCTGCTTCGGGCCAGTCGTGACCAGGCCTGCGCGACCACTTCAGGCGGTGCGAGCCGCGAGAGCACCGGGAACCGGTGCTCGTCGTCGGGATCCACCATCACGCCCACGCCTGGCGGCACCAGCTCCAGCAGGTCGGCGCCGGTGGTGAAGAAGTACGGGCACTCCCCGGCATGCGCGTACAGCCGCTGTGGTGTAGAGAACACCCGCATCCACTGACCGTGCTCGCCGAGTTCGGTGACCAGTAACCCTGGCTGCTCCGAGCGCTCGGCGTACACCACCGCGGTGGCGAACGCCTCGGCGAAGTCCGCAGGCCCACGCTCGCCCGCCCATACCTGCTGCGCGACCAGCGCCAGGCGTGACTCAGCCTCCCTCTGGTCACAATCCACACCCGGCACCGTACAAGGCGTGACAATCTGACTCAAGCATCAAACGCCGTGACGAGGTGTCACCTTCTCAAGGGTGTTGTGCGTCGCGTGGTTCAGAGCTGTGGTTGTGACGGTGTGAGCCAACCGCAGATGTTCGTCCGTTTCGGCAGCGACTCACGATCGTTTTCATGATCAACCTCGCTGAGGAGTGATCACATTCGGCAGCTGGGCTGACGAGACGCTGCCGCCCTGTTGCCTTGCAGGGCCGATGTTGCTATGGGCGTCATGACCTTGGCCTGTGAGGTTAGGATGATCGGCATGACGTCGTGCTCGGCTGGGACAGGAAAGGTCTGGTGGTCGGGTCGAATCCCGACCTGCCCACGATGTCTAGCCGCGATCGCTAGGGACGAAGACCACTGGTCGTGCGTGTGGTGCGGCTACCTTCAGGAGATCGTCGAGCAGCTGTCAGCGGAGGTGCCGCTGCTGGTTGCCGGGGAAGAAGCCGGTTCCGACGGCTGACCTTGCCATCGCTATGTGACATCTCCGCCGGATCCGATTCACGTCCCGGCGGCTCGACAGTGATCCACTGCTTCGTACGTAACCGATACTTCACGCCGTTGCCTCTACGAAGATCTCAGATCAGCGAAGCAGGAACGGCGCAATTCGAAAGGGTCCCAACCAATCGGCGTCTGTCCACAGTGGTCATTTATTGATGATCGAGACGAGTAGGTTGTGTTGATCACGGGAGCTGTGGGAGTGTCGGGATTGCGTGAGCTCGATAGGGAGAATCGAGCGCGTGCAGGGGAATTCTTTCACTTCACCATTCGAAGACGCGTGACGTCGGTGTGACGACCTGTGCGTGGGTCGTGGGGCTGGCTGCCGTCTTCGTGCCTGCTCGTTCGTGCTCGATTCCTTAAGCAACAGGGAGGAACAGCGTGATCAGACGGCTTACTTGGCGAAGAGCCACCGTGGCGCTTCTGGCCACAGCGGCACTCGTGATGTCGCTGGCGCAGGGAACCGCGTCCGCGCAGGAACTACGCGGCTGGCACCAGAAGGGCCTCGTCCCGACGTCGGCTTTCCATTGGGACGGCCAGAATCTACGGATCGATGAACAGCCCGCCGCGCCGACAGTACCCACCAACCCGACCCCCGACCAGATGCGCCGCCGCGTACTGGAGGGCGGGCAGATCGCTGGGGTCGACGCGGCCGAGGCCGCTCGCTCGGCGACAGCGGGTGCCCAGCCGATGGCGAACACCCCACCGACAGTGCCGGATGCGGCGTTCGTCAGCGAGTGTCGCGCCAATCCGGCGTCGACCGGCCGATACGGGTGGATCAAAGACCGGTTCCACTGGTGTTCCCGATGGACGGCCTACGACGTGACCTTCGACCCGAGGACTGGGTTCAGCGCGATGGTCATCAAGATGACCGTCATCGGCTATGGCCGCGACGACGGCCAGCGTGAGAACGTGCTGTTCATGACACCGGAGCAGGCGGCCGTCACCGGCAAGTTCACCCCCGCCTACCGCTTCGGTTTCGAGACCGCGTGCACAGGCCCGACCCCCGGTTGCGGCGTTCAGGGTGGCACGGTGACCAAGACGATCGCCGAGTGGCTCGTCGACGCGGCTTCGGGGACGTGGACCTCGTGGAAAGTTACCTCCGACGAGAACGCCAGTACCCGGCAGGACAAGGTGCTCTATCACTTCTTCCACTTCGTCGCGCACCTTGCTGGCGGCCAGGCCCGCCCCGGTAACTACACCTATGCGACCAAGTGCGACTCGGCCGACTACATTCCCGGCCGCCCCAAGGGATGCGTCTTCCACGATGTCGTCCCCCACCTGCAGTACCGCGTCCACAACCCGGACGGCAGCAACTCGATCGTGCACGACGTGGCCGAGCACATCCAGTTCGCCTTCGACCACCCGGACAGCACCTGGCCGCCGGAGAACCATCCGAAGAAGATCCCCGGCAAGTACACCGGCGTCCTCGACAAGGACTGGGTCGACCACCTCGAACGCGTGCCCTACGGCAGCCCGGACCACACCGCGAACGGCAAGGAAAAAGACCGCGCCTGCACCAACCCCGCCTGGCCCGATAAGCCCCAGGCTGGCCAGCAGTGCGACGAGTTCCCGTTCGCGACCACCGTGCAAGGCGCGGCGCATCCGTACTACGACTTCTCGGTGAGGGCTGTCAGTGCCGACAACAACCGTGACGCAGGCCTCGCGCTGCAGGCGTACTACCGGGAAGACCGGATCCTCTACTACGATCTCGACTTCTTCTACGTTCAGATCCTCGACCGCTAACGAGGGAAGCCAACATTCACGATGACAGTCATGGCATACCGGATCGGCAGCGTTCAGGCTGAGGTCATCCCTGACCACACGATGATCATCATTCTGGGAACCGGGTTCGACACTGTCATCCGCCCCGACTTCGGCGGAAGCCGGTTGTGCCATGGCGTCACCGACATGCTCTACCTGCTCAGCGCCTCGAGCAGCATGCACTACGCCACCGTCACCCTCGAAGCCTGGACCGCCGAACCGGACCAGCCCACTTCGAGCGAACCGTGGGAGGAACACGACGAGACCCGGCTGCGGCTCACCCGCGGCCGGGCCTACGTCTCCGCCATGCTCGAAGGCCCCCTCAGCCCCGAACTCGACCTCGGCAACCCCGGCGACTACCACGTCCGCGTCCACGCCACCGGCCGCGAACGACTCCTACACCTCGAGCGAGACGAACACACTGACCCCGACGACATGCACAGCGGCGTCGAACGCTTCCTCGTCCAGCTTTGGCCAGTCCCTCCCGGTTGATCTGACGACCTGGTGACGCAGTGCACGCCAAACCGGCAGCGTTTCGTGATGTCCGAGCGTAACGATTCCCTCATGAAGCCCGACCATTCAGGACTACGCGTGTGTAGGTGACCAGCGATCTCGTTGATGGCTGTCGCTCCCGAGGGAGGTCCTATGACGAACGTACAGTGGCCGGCAAAGCCTGTCTCGACGAGCGGAGAAGACCTCGCCGAGCCTGCGAAGAATTTGCTGATCGGACTCGGCCTCTTGGGAAGCGAGTCACCGGGCGCTGATGCGACGACACCCCAAAGCCTCCAGGTGATACAAGCTGGTTCCTTAGCTGTTTCACGGAACTCGGCGCGGATCATCGCAGGGGTGTCAGCCTTCGCCGCCAGCGGCGGCTTGCTGTCCCAGCTTGGCAATATGGATCTTGCCGTCCGGCTGGTGATCATCGGTAGTGTGGCGCTGGTGCTGGCAGCTGGCGCTGTAGCCGTAGCTTTGATCATCGCTGCCGACGTTCGTTGCCGCGCAGCTGCCAGTGTCGCGCGCACTGAATCGCTCGCTGCCGTCGCCGCGGCATTCGTCAACGGCGGCGCGAGCTTGTCCAGGTCTGGTTCCAGCGCCAGCCCAGCGAACAGCCTGGGAAGCACGCCCGCCGTGAACGTCCAATGCCTGATGTCGGCGTTGACTCGTTCCGCGACCACAGCGAGCGGAAGCTAGAGGTATCCTTGCTGCCTGTCGAAGGCTGCCTCGTCCAGCTCCTGCCGACACTGCCGGGGGTGGCCCTAGAGCCCGGCGACGTGTCTACTCGCTTTCTTGCTCGAACTCCTCGATAGCGGGTATGAGCTGGTTCACAATCTCCGAGTAGTCTTCCGCGACTATGAACTGGACGTTCGATTCTTGAAGGGCGGGAATTTTACTCCAGAAGTCCTTTGCGGTCGTTCCGAGAGGGACGTTGGCGACAAGTACGAAGTGGTTCAACTCATCTTTCGCTCCATAGACCATGTCTGCGAACCGTTCAACGTCTACTGGCGAAAGTGTGGTGTTTGGTGACTTTGCCACCGCTTCGACACCAGTCTTTGAATTCCCCGTGACGGTTACGTCGAACGGTCGTTGATCAACCTGCAGTTGAACATGCTTGTTGTTCCACGCCCATCCTTGGAGGGTTGTATAAACGAGACGGTGGTAGTTCTCGCCAAGAGACTGAAGCCGTGCGAGACGCCGCGCGACCGCACGCTGGCGAGCTTCCAAGTCCTCGTCAGCTAGAGGAGAGGCGGCGCTGGCGGCGACGCTGGAAATGATTTCGCCGGCCTCCTCTGGAGAGGCCTTGTCGATCTTCTTCGTGGCAGCGTTCAGAAAGCGCGCCTGGGCGAGCTTGATCTCGTTGTCGCCGATCTTGATGCTTGTCGGCAGTCGGCCGCCCAGGGCAATGATTCCGCCAAAGACGCCGCCAGCGAACAGAACAGCCGTTCCAGCTTGGTTATTGCTGGTGAATACCGCCACTGAACCAGCCGCTAGGCACGCCAGGGAGACAACCGAGGTCGCTGCTCGTGCCCACACTCCCAGTTCGACAGCAGCGTGGGGAACGTCAACGTCCTCATCGCCGGGATCTCGGTGCGTGGTGTCGTTGGCCTTGTTGTCGTCTGCCGTCATCGTGACCTTTCAGCGGTGAGGAATCTTGTCGGGAGTACCGCATCGTACGGCCAACGGCAGTTGCCAGACATACCGCACGCCCACGGTCCTCCACCTTGGAGGTTAGGGTGGCCTGGTTCCTGCTGTGGCCTGGCATGTGGCTCTGATGGGTGTAACAGG
Source organism: Amycolatopsis samaneae (assembly GCF_039541975.1). NCBI lineage: Bacteria > Bacillati > Actinomycetota > Actinomycetes > Pseudonocardiales > Pseudonocardiaceae > Amycolatopsis > Amycolatopsis samaneae. Next base: position 85,394 of record NZ_BAABHG010000006.1, on the reverse strand, counting down.
TTCTACGTCACAACGACTCCTGAGTACTGCGGCGGTAGCGAAGGCGCGCCCGGAGGACGCGGCGTGAGAGACAGTGAAGTCGCTGGCACACACGTTGCTACCGTGGCGGCGCAGTTCCGCCTGAATGGGATCGAGTACGAGTTCGACTTGGACGCGGTGAACGTCGCCGCGGCCCGGATGACTCCGGAACGCGTCGTAGAGCACTGGGTTGAACTTCCCGGACGACGTTGGCCGCCGAACAGCTGCTCGAGCTGGTGATAGGTATCCGCGGAACGAGTACACCTCTCACATCGCCTTGCGGGCGCTCCGGAGACTGGGACTCGCAACCAGTCCGATCCCCGGCGAGCCTGCCAGTACCGCGGGGACGCCTGGTTCGCCTGATCGGTCATCTGCACCTTCAGTGCAGCACCAACTGACTGCTCAACCGGCCCCGCCGACCTCGCCACGGTCGGCCAGGCCTTCGCGTCGCTGGTCGGGTTCCTCGCTGCGGAGAACTTCACGACTCGTATCGGTGCGGTCGAACATGCACTGGCAGATGTCGATCTCGCGAGCGTCGACCGCGTGGTCGCCGATGCCGGTTTGACCGAGGAACTGCTGAGTGCTGCGTTGCTCGTACGTCAGCACGCGGGGCGTATCAACGACTTGATCCATGCGACGGTCATCCTGCGCGCGCTGCCACTGATCCTTGAGCCAGGGGAGCGCGTTCTTAAACGGCCGTCGCTGGCGGCTGGCAACGACCCAGGCCGGAAATTCGACCTCGAGACGACGCACCGCATCGCCGAGTTCAAGGTCGCCTTCTGGAAGGGAGCCGACACGATGCGCCAGCGATCTCTCGTCGCCGACCTCGTCGGACTGGCCCTTGACACGAGCGGCAAGCGGGCTGAGCTGTACGTCGTTGGCGACAAGCCGATTCGCTATCTCCGTACATGCAGCACTAGCGTCCAGCATGCTCTAGCGCGCTCGTCGCCCACGCTTCGGGCTGCGTTCACGGCGCAATACGGCGAGGTCGCCATCAGTATCCGGGACTTCGCCGCTCAGATCTCGGGCCGAGTCGTGGTGAAGGACCTCCGGAAGGTCTTGCCGCCGCTTGCCAGTATGTCCGAGGGCGGCTGGGATGTTGGGTGAGGCGGTTACCGCTGCGGCCTTGGACAATCCCGATCTGCACAACGCAGTCAACGAGATCCCCGGACACAGCTACCAAGACGGCCGCTATCGCCGAGCCTAGCAAGCTTCCCTCGGCGCTGTCCTGCCCGAATTCGCCACCAGCCTACCGATCGATCGCCCCTGATCGACTTCCTCCAGCGAGAGTGCAGCACTGACCTGGCCTGAGGTTCGGTGTCAATCGCCGTGCCGCGTAGCTGGCTGGCGTGGCATCCCCGGCGGTGCCTTGGTGACGAGCAGACTCGGGCGACAGGCAGTGAGGCGTATCCCGACCGCCGCTCGAAAGTGAACACGTGTCGCGACATCTGTCAGCTAGCTGTCACGACACGCGTTTGGTGCGCCTTCGTTGCACATACCTTCTGTATTCTGGCTGCGCTCAGCGGTGGTCCGAGCTTCCACTCAGACCACCGCCAAAGTGATCAAGAAAGAAAGGAAGAGTGAATGTTATTCATGTACGCGATGTTTCTGGCGAAGGTGAGGGCTCGTGCCAGAGCTGTCACCTCCTTGCTGGCCAGGCTCACGGCCTTCGCCCCGGGGGCGTCTGCCTCCATGGGGCGCCCGCGTGATCGCGCCTTTACTAGTTTTCGTGGTTTCGAAAGTGCGGTTTCGAGGCCAAGGGCTGGTTGGTGGCCGGATCACCGTCTTGATCTTGCAAGATTTCGTCTCGCTATTGGTAGCCGTTGGGCCTTGTCGCACTGAGTGCGAGCTATGGCATATCAAAGAAAAGGAGGTAGCAACAAAACTGCCACGCTATAGCGCCTGACGGCACCCGGCGAGACGGCCGAATCTGATCGGTTCTGTTGCGCATAGCATGGTCAATACCGGACACGTCCTCGACGCGACCACGTTCCTTGCGGCGGCGGACGGCGGCGCCGACCCCAACCTGGTCTTCGTGCTGGAGCACGGGCCACATCTTGTTGGCGGCTCCCTAGCGATCGCCGTCGCGCTCCTCCTTATACGCAGGATGCAGCCCTACGACTTCACGCCTATCGTTCAGGCGCTCGCAAGTATCTTGAGCGCGATCGCTGTGATCATTCGCCTGCCCAACGACTATGTCCGGGCTGGCATGCAGGAGCGACGGGATTCGAGAACCCTTTTGAGACTGACTAGAGCGCTCATGCGAGCAGACAAGAAACTTGAGCTCACGAAAGCGCGCAAGGAAGCTGAATCTATTTATTATAGCCGCAGGCGTGAAGAATTCATGCTCCCGATCCTCGAGCAGCCACCGCCTGATTCCGACGATGACTCTCAACCGCCGCTGAAGACAGTGTCATGAGACGTGGCTGGCTGGTAGTCGCTACGCAGGTAGGACGCGGGCCTGTGAACTTCTCACTAAGCTCGCGTCGGCGGTGCCCGGCATGCTACGTCTTGGCCATGGGCATCGACGCGCTCGGCCTCGGCCGGCTGGAACGGCTCGCCAACCCCCGCGACATCTGGCAACACGAGGCTGTCGACTTCACGCCGTGGTTGGCGGCGAACATCGAGGTGCTCAGCGACGCGATCGGCCTGCCGCTCACCGTCGTCGCCCAGGAAGTCCACGTCGGCGAGTTCCGGCTCGACATCCAGGCCACCGACCCCGACGGCCGACCCGTGATCATCGAGAACCAGCTCGAGCCCAGTGACCACATGCACCTCGGTCAGCTGCTCGTCTATGCCAGCGGCTTAGAGGCGTCAACGGTCATCTGGATCACGACGCGGCTCCGCGACGAGCATCGCAGCGCGCTGACCTGGCTCAACGAGCGTACTGACTCCGATGTCCGAGTCTTCGGCATCGAGCTAAGCGTGGTGCGCATCGGCGACTCGGCGAAGGCGCCAGTTCTGGACGTAGTCCTCGAGCCGAATGACTGGAGCAAAGCCGCCAAAGAGACCTCGAAGGCCGTGGCCTCGTCGAGGAACCAGCCGCGGATGGCGTTCTTCGAGGAAGTGTTCGATCTGTTGACACAGGAGTATCCGGCGATCCGTACACCGCGGATCCAACCGGCGAACTGGTGCTCATTCGCCGGCGGGCCGTTTGGCTACTACGCGCTGACCTTTAGCAAGCAGGGCTACCGCATCGAGCTGTACCTCGACATGCAGGAGTCAGCTGGACAGCAGGCGACCAAGCACCTGTTCGACTTCCTCTACCAGCAGCACGAGGCCATCCACCGAGAACTCGGTTTCGAGCTTGTCTGGGAGCGGCTTGAAGACAAGAGAGCAAGTCGCATCTCGGTCTACAACTCCGGGTTCGTGCTCGAGGACGCCGACGAAGCCCAACGGGAACAGGCTGTCCGATGGACCGTTGACCAGGTGGTGCGCCTTCACGGCGTACTCGACTCGAAGCTTCGCGGCGCGGCCGCGCAGCTGAAGAACGATCCTACGGTGATCCTGGATTTCAACCGACTCAAGCTGCTGCCACTGGACTCGCCAGTGCACGAGTGAAGGTTGCGACTAACCATAAGCAGTGGTCAGGCCGGTCTAGCTGGCGTCTGTCGTCTTCTTCCGCGATGCCCGCTTGCTTGACGTCTTGGGAATCCCAGGCGAGTGGGGGTCGCCCGCGCGCTACGAGATCAGGACATCGACGTATGGCGTGTGGCAGGACTGTTGCACCTTACTGATCCAACATGCCGACGACGATCTCTTCAAGTTCGTCGGCATGCGGAGAAGCTGCGAGATGCTCTCGGATCCTCCTTCGGAGGGTCACAAAGTTAGCTGACATGTCAATGTCAAGGTTTGCGACGCGCTCCGCTGAGGCAGCCCCCAACTCTGCTAGGCGGCGATGAGTCGGGTTAGCTGCGTCATAAAGCGGAATGGGAAGCTTCCAAAGATGCTTATCAATGTGGCGTTCATCTTTGCCGTACGACATTAGCGGTCGAACTAAATCTGTGAGCGTAGGGGTATTGAGGATGGCGCAGAGGTACCAGCCTTCCTCTCGAGTTGTAACCGTAGCCCAGTAGAGAGTGTTCTCGATTATGACATTGGGTGAATCGACGAGACAAGCTGCAACGTGCATGCCGGATTTACTGTATACGACACGCAATGGTGTTCCAGGAAGCTGCTTTATTAGTTCGTTGCGAAAGTTGAGTCTGTCGAGCAACGAGAGTCGATCGGTGGACCGATTAGACGCCCATACTTCTTCTGCCTGACTCCACCACTCGGTAAGCCTAGGGTATGGTTCTATCGTCGATGTTTCGGCGCTGAGTAGTTTCGATCCTTCGATAGGAAGGACCGCGTGCCTCGGCGGAAGCGATCGGTAGGCGAGTATGCTCTCGCCTAGCAAAACAGGGCGTACGAACTCAGTCTCGACGACGCCTTCAAGGCGCGGCAATTCCTTCCATGGCGAGTTCTCGTTACTGCTCGTCGTGGAGCGCACGGAAGTGCGCCCGCGGCCAAGTCCTAGTGGTCCGGCTTGCTGTATGTCGACGAAGAATAGTATCCGAGGATAGATGGTCGCCCCGTTTTCGAAGCGTGTCTTGTATGGTGAGTCAATTAGAGTTTCGTCAACTAGGGATAATCTCGCTTCGGCTTTTGAGAGATGCTGTCGGACTGTCTGCCAGCTCTGGGTTCCTCGCGGAAGCTTGCCTATAAAACGTATGGTTTCGCGAGGTAGTTCCTTTGCACCACGTGAGCTTGCTCGTTTACCGAACAAGACGGCGGCGCCTCGCGGAAAGAAGTGTGGTCGGATTCTCCGCAAGTCCCAAGAAGTAGCAAAGTCAACTTCAACTGGACCAAAGGGGTCAAGGTATTTTCCGGTACGAAAATTCCTCCAGTAGGCCCGATCTAGTACTGCATTGGGCATGACGAAACCAAACGAACCTCCGCTGGCAAGGTACTGCTGCACCGTGCGGGCGATAAAGAGGCCCGACAGGTCCTGATGGCTGGCGACCTCTTGCCCCTGCCAAATACCGAGATTGGTTGCCAGTTCACGAAAGTTCTGCTGCATGTCTGCGGGCATGTGTCGATAGGAAAGCCATGGCGGGTTCCCTACCATGACATCAGCTCGGTTCTCTGGCCTGGACATCCACATAGGACGTGCGAGATTCCGCACGTAGTAGCTCCAGATGTGATTCCTTCCCTCGTCGACAAGCTCGCATAGTACTCGGAAATTGTGATCTAAGCCCGGCCGATCCTCGGGGCCGATGGCGAGGCGATTTGCAAGTGCGTTGATAGAAGGAGTGGTTCCTCGTTGGCGTGGCCGTGCTGCTAAGTCAGCAAGCTCGGTTACAAGGCGGTCAAAGCGGCCAGCGTCTTCTAAAAGGTGATCGGGGAAGCGTAGTTCATTTTCGAACAGTTGATTGCCGGTCCCGGTTCGAATAACTAATTGTTCTTGATCGAATAGGTCCTGGCGTTGCGTCCATTGGACGCTGTCGCCCAGATATACGGGTATTCCAATGGCGCCTCGTTCTTCTGAAACTAGACGATCGCGTCCGATTGCGAGCACGTAGGTTACGCGGGCGAGGGCAACTGCTACGGGATGCAGGTCTATTCCTACTACGTGCCTGGTGAGTCCTTCGAGTGCCTGCTTCAGTGGTATTGACGCCGCATCGGCGGCTTCCAGATAGCGTCGAGCGGCATGAAAGAGAAAAGTACCAGAACCGCACGCTGGGTCAAGTACTCGCGACGCCAGTGGTTGACGTACTGTCTCTGTTACGACCTGTTCTGCCAGCCAATCTGGCGTGTAGTACTCGCCAAGACGTTTCCGTGTCTCGGTTTCGATAACGGATTCATAGAGGACCTTAAGGACATCATGCTCTACTTCGCCCCATGCAAATCGCGATAGGCGGCGCGCTAGTGTGCGCACAAGATCTGCGCCGCCTGGCACTTCAAGTACCCAGTCAAAGAAGTCCTGCTCGACGACTCCGTAAATCTGCGCCTGGTCAAATCGCTGACCCCGCAAGATGGATGCGGGTTGCATGTCTGTTACTGAGATTCCCAGTACCAGGTGGGCAATGATTTCCGCCGAGTTGACCAGCAGGGTGTGTTCGATGAACAAGGCATCGTTATCTTCGAACTGAGTTCCCAAAGCGGTACGAAGGAGCCTTGCCCAAAGTTGCCGTTTTAGTTGTACGGTTGGCAAGTTGGCGTTTTGCGAGTAGAGGTTGGCTAGCTCAGTACGGTCCAGATAGTAGGATGTGCTCGTTGCGCCAAGTCGTCGTGCGATCTCAACAGGTGTCGGTGGGATGTCACGCTGAGTGCACAGCACACCTTCGAGCCATAGCAGGAGCGCAGTGCCATCAGGTCGGGTCGCCTTCAGCGTGTGTTCAGAAGCAAGCGCTAACTCAGCTCCCTGGACGCGGTACGCCCGCCAGGTTGCCCCGTCAGTCAAGATTCCGACGTAGGGTTGGTCGACCTGGCCACTGCGGGTAGTGACGTAGCCGTGGAGCTGCCGCTCGGCGTCTCGGAGGACAGCAGCGCTACGTAGGGACTTCTTGATCTCGATCGCAGTGAACCCGATCTCGATGTCGATCCGTCGTCGGTCTCCAACTTGTGTCTCGAGATCGACTTCCAGGTCGTGCTCGGCCAGGTTCAAGCCGCCGCTGAGCAGCAGCTGGCGCACGTCGGCTTGAAGTGTGGCCTCGCTTTGGACCCGGTCACGGTTAGCTAGGCGGCGCAGGAGCGCCTGCATGTCGTCGGCACGGAGATCAGGAGACACTGCATAGAGGTACCACAGCCTGCCGCTGCAAGCTGGTAAGTAGCCGCGTGCGCCAGGCTACGCCGCACGCCAGGTGTAGGTGCTCGTCTCTGGTAGACCATCTTGTGACGTACGCACCGGTTGGCCGTGATCTATGGTCGTTGGATGGCATCCGCGCAGCTCACAGCGTCACTGCAGCCACCGAATGCTGCGAGTATCCTGCGGCCAAACGGACAGAAGGCCCGCTACGGGGTGTCGTACCTCCGCAATGTCTGCGCCCAGGCAGGAGTCGGGCTGAACGAGACGTCGCCGGATGAAGATGTCCTCGCTACGGACTGTGACGTACGATTCCCCGAGGGGACAGTAGGCGTGCAGGTGAAATGCACCAGCCGCCTGACGCTCGGTGGCAAGACGAAGACGTGGCGCCTGAAGGAGGAGTGGATTCGCAAATGGGAACAGTGCCTGCTGCCTGTGTACTTCGTTCTCGTGGTCGTTCCGGCGAGACACCCGTCCTGGCTTGAACACCTGGCAGAGGGCACGATGCACCACACTGCGGCGTTCTGGCAGAGGATTGATACCGACCGACTCGGGCGGTCGCTCGTGATCCCGAAAGCTCAGAGATTGACCGCGGAAACGTTCTCGATATGGCACCGTGACTTGCTCGCAGTATTTCGGCCTGGTGGCTCGCAGTGAAGGGAGATGCGGCACTCCTTGGCAACGTTCGGGGCTATCTCCGGCGGAACCAGTGGGTCGAACTGGCTCCCGGCGTAGCGGGTTCGCTGTGGCAGCATGCTCGAGAAGCCGACGAAATGACCACCATCGTAGTACCAGCTTCGATGCAACCTGGCAGCATTGAGTGGCGAAGCGTCGTTGAGCGCCTTGCGGCCTTCGAACGACGTTCGGTCGATGAGGTCGCAGGTCGTATCCAACACCTGCTAACCGACGTAACCCGCCTCCGGGCAGCAGACGACCTGGTCATCAGGGGGTCCATCCCGCTCGCGGCGGGAGTGGGTCTCGTCAGTGCCGCCCACAAGATGTTGCGTGCGATCGCGACGACCGCGCTGCGGCCTCGGGCGCACATCGCTGGTAACTTCTCGCGACTCGGTGATCAGATCGTCGAACGAGCACGGCTTGGCCATACCGAAGAGGGCTCCTATGTGCTGCCGGTCCTAGTGCCGCTCACCGAGGAGACCTCTGAGGGGCCGGCTCACTTCTGGACAGAGGAAGGCGAAGTCACCCGTGTCGCCCCGGAGCCGCCCGAACGTCGAGTGACGCGTACCCTGGCACAAGCACTCACCGCGGTCGAGACCCGGATCGTGCAACCAGCTCGAGATCCCCGGCCCTCCGACATGCACGACCTTATCGCGGCCGGGGTGTCGCGTGAGTTCGTACTCGCAGTCAGGGAAGTACTCGACGATCCGTCTGTTACAACATTCGAGGCGCGGTTCGGTTGGGCATCGGGTCTCACATCTCCGGCAGCGGTTCCCGACACGGTCCCTGTGCCGGCAACCGCGACTGATCTGCTTACTCGTACGGCACGGCTCCTCTCAACTGCAAAGCGAGATTCGCGAGGTACTTTCACCGGACCGATCGTTGAAGTCCGACATCTGCCAAACGACCCCTACGGCGAGGTGGCTTTGCAGACGATCAGGCGCGGTCGGCAAGTTGAGATTCGCGTGCGCCTAACTGAACAGCAGCTTGATCCTGCGCATGAGTGGATGCGTACAGCGCGGACGATCGTCGTCGAGGGACCGATCCTACGGACTCCGGGACGCCCGCTGCGAGTTGATCAGCCGGAAAGCATCTATCCGCTCGACGAAAGCTACCTGTCACCTGCGAAGGGGCTGGCAGAGTAGCGCAGTCTCTTGGCTTGCAATTCCGTGCAATACTTAGATATAATCTAAGATGGGGAGGTGTCAGGTTGTCAGCCGCACCTTAAACGACTTGGAGCGATCCCAAGCATCCCTCTTTTGGAATGAAAATTATGCGAAGTCTTAATCATATATACCAGAATGTAGTTGCTGCGCAGCGAGCTGGACGAAATTTTTCAGTCTCTGAGGTGGCTGAGGTTGAGACTGCTGTTGCCAGATGCTGGCCCCAGAGTTCTATAGCCGAAGCTCGACAGATGATAAGTATTATGCAGGTCATACACTCTGCCAGCTGGTTTGAATTAATGCGTCGAGCCGAGTTGCATCAGGTTCCTCATTGGCAGCTTCTTCTCCAAGCTAGCGATGAGGTCTACGCGAGCGCAGCTGAAGCGGTCGCTGATTCAGACGGTCTAGTTTGCTCAGCGTAAGACCGGCCTCTCCGGCTGTGCCGAAGAGGCCGGTTGGTGACCGTGGGACTATTCCGACGAGTCAAAAATCTGATCGCCAGATTCATCGAACCCGATGTGGATGTGGTCGGGCGGGTTCTTGCCCTGGATGATGAACTCCGAGGCCACGGGGGTACCCGTGTCTTGGTGAACGCCATCCGAAGACACGCCTACCCAGGCGTCCGGGTTGTTGTCCTGCGTCTCGAATCGACCATTGCTCATCGTCGTCACCTCCCTTCTGCCTCGATCCAGTACCGTCGTAGCTGGACGGTACGGATGGCTTGTCGCGCAGATGTCGCTCGCAACCAAGGAGAGCAGCCGGGGATGCCGAGACCAGGGAAGACTGAGCAACAGCGTCGAGCTGAACAGGCTGCTGGCCTGCACATCTGTGACTTGCTGCGCCAGCCGGGCCTGTATCGTGATCTCTGGGAAGCGGCGGCCGACGAGATCAAGCCGGACTCCGTCAACCAAGCGGCCGTCTGCCAGGTCTTGGCGCGATACCTGTGGGATGCGAGCCTGGAGCCAGAGACAAGGACGGACCTGCCGCGGAGTCTGAAGGATCCGGTGAGCAAAGCGTTGCGTGGCGTCAGCCTGAGTCCGAACCTGCTGCGTACGTTCATCGCGGCGTTCAACTTCTCTGTGAGTGACGCCGACCGTACGCGCCTGCTGTACCGCGGAGAAGAACGTCCAAGCGTTATCGTGGGCGTCCTGCCACCCCCAAGCGAGGTGCCCGGCTATCGGTCACCTGAATTTGACACCCTCAAGCTTCAGGAGCACCACTGGCTCGGACCAGACGGCCTCCCCGCTCGTCACCGCACGGAGATCATGATTCGTTCACGGGTGGATGGGCTGGCGAGCTACCAGTACCGCATCGACACCCCGCATGCTCGAGTACGCGCGGTTCGCGGAGGCAAGCCGGGCGCAATGTACAACGCCGGCGGAGGCATATGGGCAGTCGAGTTGATGTTTCCTCGCCCGTTACTTCGCGGAGAGGAGCGATATATCGAGTTCTGGACCTTGCTTAAGTACGATACGGCACCGCCGCGAGAAATGCGTCGCGGAACTCATGAACGCATAGACCATCTGGACATCAGGGTCGAGTTCCACCCGAACAGGCTGCCGAGCCGTGTCTTCTGGGCTGAGTGGGAGCACTACGTCGGGCCTGAAAACAGAGTCATTGGCCGCGAGGAATTCAGGCTTGATAACAACCTGGTCGTTCATCGCTACGTTGATGCTGTTGAGCGAACAGTGGTCGGTTTCTACTGGGACTGGTGATCTACGAGGAGATCATCGATCCGTTGATCGTCGATGCTAGAGCACCTCAGCTACCTCAACCAGCAGTGCGTTGATCCACGCTTTTTGAGGGACGTCGTGCATGTCAATGACAGTGACTGATTTACGGATCTGCCGGTGCATGACGTCGTCGGCCTGGTTCCTGAACTCGACGAGCAACTTCATGTACCTTTTGTCGGTCTGAGACCAGTTGTGGTTGCTCGCTACAGCTTGAAAGTGAGGTTGGCTAAAGACTGGGGGAATATGATCAAGTATGGCACGCAGGAGAGCATGGCAAGCGTACGGGTTGCCGAGTGCGTAGTTAGTGTTCAGCTCGTTGATCAGTTGAAGGAGCTTGTCTAGGCTGAACGAGCTCGTCGTCTCCTTCTGCTCGAGAGCGTCGATCACCTTCTGGTTGACGTACTGCTTGCCAGCCAAGACGCGCTCATTCGCCGCGGGTGACGCCGTCTCAGTCGCGCTTGGGATGCTGGCTTCGGTGATGTCTACGCCCGAGGGTGTCTTATCCTCCAAGCTGCCGACCAGCGTGACTGCGCGGTGCACGTATTGCTCGACAGTAGTGACGTCTTCGTACTCTGCAAGGATAGGGCCGAGTGTGAGTGTCCACCGTAGGTCGTCCACGATATCGGCTTGGTATGAAGTGGTGAGGTTGAACGGCTCATTCTGAAGTATGCCGGGAAGTGCTCGAATAAAAGAGTAGTCAAGCCCGGTGTCCCTGCGAAGATCCTCCGATGTCACGTCGATCAGTGTCACTTCAAAGGGATCGGGTTCGTGCTCGGCAATTTTCTTGATCATGTAGCGCAAGGCCTTGATGAAGTTCCAGCCGATCTGCTTGTACTCGGGAAGATGAACTGAGGCCGCGACCGTCAGACGGATCTCGCTGTCCGGCTGCAGGTTGCGCCAGTCGTACCAAACCAGGCCGTATGCGGGGAGTACAGCTCGAGCAGCCATCCGTTGCGGCAGGGACTGAAGGACCTCTCGGCCGTTGTACCCACGCTTGCGCATGGCCGCTTCCGCAAACTGCCACTTGGGCCACCTGCCATGTTCAAGCATCGGTTCGGCGATGGTTTGTAGAAGCGCCAGTTGTGCAGAGGTGAGCGGAGCGAGTAGATCGTTCACAGAGCTTGACCTTCGTTAGCGGGCAAGGTAAGAGGCTGTGGCGAGTTTACCTCGCGCCCGCGACGCAGACGGGCTCGTGGCCTGCGCCCTGACGACAGCGTTGCCCGCTATCGGCTACTCAGCGCCCCGCCCTGCGTGCGCCTCCTCGTACTCCCTCACCACTTTGGCTGGCAGGAGGCCTCGGCTCTTCACGGAGTAGCCGTTCTCGAGCGCCCAGGCCCGTATCTCGGTGGTGGTGGGTGGCGGGGTAGCTGGTGGGTTCACTTCGTTCCAGAGGGTCAGAAGCTCTGGAAGGGATCCCCGTTCAGCCAAAGCCTCCGTGAGCTGGTACACGCCTTCAATCGGGTCGCCATAGGAGGACGCGTCCGTGCCGGCGTACTCGTCACCCCGTGCGAGCAGTTCCTTGAGTAGTTTGTCGGGAACGCGGCGGGCGAGCCAGCTGGCGGCGTCTGCCCAAGCATCCTTGTGCAAGTCTGTCTCAAGGTAGGTCATGAGCTGGGCAAAAGTTGGTACGTAGATGACCGCCGCGTTATGGATTTCGAATGCAATTTCCCACGGTGCATGCTGCGCCAGGATGTACTCTACTTGTTCTTCCCGTGAGCTGCCGGGTGCGCCGCGGCCGATCCCCTCTGCGAACTCGGCGTAGAATTCATCTGGTACTTCTTTAAGGAGATAGTGCCGGACAGTAACTCTTAGATTTTCTGTCCAGTTCATGCGGTCGTAGACATTCCCGAACCCGCGAGAATGCAGGTAATACGCAAGGGGGTCTATTTTATCTATTGGTTCTTTGGAGTGCAACGTCATAGCTGGTTTCTATTTTAGAATGACACGATGAGTTTTGCAAGAGCACCTCCTTGTAGTCGACGAAGGGCATGTGTCATATGCGGCCATATTCGAGGGTAAAGGCCGGTTTTCCACAGCTTCAGGATGCGACGAAGACAAGCGGTCTTGACATTTGTTTAATATAGACCTACTCTAAAGTAGAGGCTGCACACCGTGCTGGTTTAGATTGAGGTCCTTCAGTTCTCTTTTATTCTAAACCAGCGCGGTGCGCGCCAACATAGTATTGTGCTGGTTTAGATTTGACTTACCTTTCAATTGTTTTAATCTAAACCAGCGCGGTGCGCACTATCATAGTATTGTACCAATTCGTCCAAGCAAGGTTCTGATGGTTTCCAAGGCCATTCCTTGCTTGGGCGAATAGGCGCAATGCTGGCCACTGTCTGGCCTGTGCTGCCCCTGCCGTCGCGACCCGAGCCGGTTCCAGCCAGCTCATCCTCGGCTCCTTCACCTTGCTTCCCGGGCGCTACGACCGGACGTCCTGCCCGAGCCGGCCTTGGCGCTTCCTCAATAGGCGAAGGATCCACCCAAGAGGAAGGTCAGTCATCATGTCCATCCCGGAAGGTCTGCGCGTCACCGCGGCCGTGTTCTCCCTGGTCGCCGCCACCCTGATGTACATCAGTCTTCGCCGGCGCGGCCGCGAAGCCGTGCTGCCGACGTCATACGGGGACGTCGTGAACATGCGGGCGCGTCTGGCAGTTACCGCCGTGGAGTGGCTCGCGCTGCTTTTCACAGTGGCGAGCGCCGTCTCCGTCATCGCCTCGCTCGTCTGGGCGCACTACCAGCAGTAGGTGCCCAAGCAGAGGCGGACACGGTCGGCTGCCACCCGAAGCAACTCTTCGCACACCTGTTCGCTATCAGTGACCGAAGCGCTACATGTGGGGGTCAATGCGACACGGCGGACAACATGCTGTGTCGTGGATGCGAATACTGTCGGAGTCGCCGAGTACACTTCTAGCCAGCGAGTAGAAAGACCCCGACCGGGGTCAGCACCTCGGCCGGGGTCCAGTGCATTGGCGTGCTCTGCGACGGTACAAGGCAGTGGCAGTAGGCAACAAGGCTGCGCCGCCACTTGGTGTTCAAGCTCGCACCGACAGAAAGTCGCAGTCATGTCCAAGAAGACGATCCCTCCGGGGACGCCCGCGCCCTCTTCGGGCCAGTACAAGGTTCCGGGCAGCAAGGTCGAGGTGACCGCGGTCAAGGGCAAGCCCTTGCCTCCGACACCCAAGTCCGGACAGGGATACATCGAAGTCGACAAGACGAAGCACAAGAACAACTAGCTGGTAGCCCCGCGGGCGAGGTGTCGGCGCCTCGCCCACGGGGTCAGGTTCTGCTCACGTGTAGCGACTCCGCTAGCGCTCCCGTCCCTGTGTATCTCGCATCTGCACGTCACGCTCAAGCAGTCGAGCCCGCACCGTGTCCGCCGTCGTGCTGAACCTCTGACCGATCCGCGCAAGTGACCAGCCGGTCGCGTACAGCTGTACCGCTTCGTCGACCTGCTCCTTCGTCAATCGTCCGCGGATCTGCACGCCAGCTCGATGTAGGAGGTTACTGACCGTCTTCCGATTGATCTTGAACCGTTCGGCGAGGTCATAGATCGTCGCGCCCCCCTCGTAGTCCTTGATCAGCTCGCCAATCTGTCGGTCGGTCAGCTGCCTGGCTCGCCCCGACTTGCGCCGTTCGGGTGAACTTCGCGTCGGTCCGCTCGGATCCTGTAGCTTCCGGATGAGCGCCTCGAGCTTCCTGACCTGCACAGTTGTGTTGTAGTACCGTCCCCCAGGGTCCACTCGTTCGCGGGAGAGCCCTATTTGCCGAAAGCGCAAATGGGGCTCTCTTCGTTGTGTCTTTGGGGGTCGAACCCCCAAACCCCCGCCAGGGGGCTCCGCCCCCTGGACCCCCGGGCGGTGGTCACCTTGTTCGAGTGGGCCCCCAGTTCCACGTCACTCGGGGCGAATTCGGTGACGAACTAAGTTCGTGTCTGGCTATAGTGGTCGCCATGTCTGCTGATCCCAGCCGGCGCCGTGCGGCTCGTCATGCGCGGGCTGCCACCTCGACCACGACCGGGGCGCCGAGGAAGCCGCCCATCACGGCCGAGCGGATCACCGACGCCGCGCTCCAGGTCATCGCCGCCGAGGGCTACGACGCGCTGACGATCCGCCGGGTCGCCGCCGTGCTCGGCACCGGGCCGTCCTCGCTGTACGCGCACATCCTCAACAAGGAGGATCTCGACGATCTGCTCGTCGCCAGGCTCTGCGCCGGGATTCGGCTCCCCGCACCGGATCCGGTCGGCTGGCGGGAGCAGATCCGCGACGTCTACGCCCAGATCCGCGATCTCTACCTGGAGTACCCCGGTGTCTCCCGCGCCGCGCTGGCGATGGTCCCCACCCACCTCGAAACGTTGCGGGTCGGCGAAGGAATCCTGGCGATCCTGCTCGCCGGCGGCATCGAACCACAGACCGCCGCGTGGGTCCTCGACGCGCTCACCCTCTACGTCAGCGCCTACGCGTTGGAGCGCTCCATCGTCGAGCAACGGCGGCGGCACCACGGCGACGACTGGGTCCTCAGCCGGGAAGAACTGATCGACCGGTTCACCGCGCTCCCCGCCGACAGCTTCCCGAACACCCGGCGCCACGCGGCCGAACTGACCGCCGGCACCGGACACGACCGCTTCGACTTCACCCTCTCCCTGATCATCGACAACCTCGCGCCGCGCTGACCCGGCGGCCGGCGCGCGGTGTCAGCGCGCGTGTCAGGTCAGGGTCAGGACGGTGTCAGGGCGGCCGGTGAAAGTGGCCGCATGACAGAGACAGCGATTGCGGCTTCCGGGCTCCGGAAGACCTACGGGGACAAGGTCGTGCTGGACGGCATCGACCTGACGGTCCCCTCGGGGACGGTCTTCTCCCTGCTCGGCCCGAACGGGGCGGGCAAGACCACGACGGTGAACGTGCTGACCACGTTGCTGCGGGCCGACGGCGGGACGGCCCGCGTCGCCGGGCACGACATCGAGTCCGAGGCCAAGGCGGTGCGCGCGGCGATCGGGGTCACCGGTCAGTTCTCGGCGGTGGACGAACTGCTGACGGGGCAGGAAAACCTGCAGCTGATGATGGATCTGAGCCGGGCCCCGGTGCGCGGCGGCAAGCGGATCGTCGCCGAGCTGCTGGAACGCTTCGAGCTGGCCGACGCGGCACACCGGCCCGCCGCGACCTACTCCGGCGGGATGCGCCGGAAGCTCGACCTGGCGATGACCCTCGTCGGCAACCCGCGGATCATCTTCCTCGACGAGCCCACGACGGGCCTGGATCCACGTAGCCGCCGCACGATGTGGTCGATCATCCGTGACCTGGTGGCCGAGGGCGTGACGATCTTCCTCACCACCCAGTACCTCGAAGAGGCCGATCAGCTCGCCGACCGGGTCGCGGTGCTCGACCAGGCCCGCCTGGTCGCCGAGGGCACCCCCGACGAGCTCAAGCGCCGGATCCCCGGCACCCACGTCCGGCTGGTGTTCACCACCGCCGCGGAACTCGACGCGGCCGCGCGGATCCTCACCGACTCCACCCGGGACGAGGAGGCGCTGGCCCTGCGGGTGCCCAGCGACGGCGGCACGAGGTCGGTGCGGACACTGCTGGACCGGCTCGACGAGTACTCGCTCGGCGCCGAGGAGTTCTCCGTCCACACGCCCGATCTCGACGACGTCTTCCTCGCCCTCACGGGCCACACGGTGTCCGGCTCGGAGGTGGCGGCGTGATGAAGTCCCAGACGATGGTGATGTTGCGGCGCAACTTCCTTCACACCCGCCGGAATCGCGTCACGCTGTTCAACGCGGTCCTGATGCCGATCATCATGATGCTGATCTTCGTCTACGTGTTCGGCGGCGCCTTCAACGTCCAGGGAAACTACGTCGACTACGCGACGCCCGGAATGCTGATGATGGCCGTCAGCTACGGGCTCAGCCCGACCGCGATGGCCGTCAGCGCGGACATGACCAACGGCATCATCAACCGGTTCAAGGTCATGGACGTCTCCCGGAGCGCGGTGCTGACCGGCCAGGTCGTGTCCACTGTGGTGCGTACCATGCTGGCGCTGGTGGCCATGACCGGTGTGGCACTCCTGATGGGATTCCGGCCCGTCGCGTCCTTCCCACAGTGGCTCGCCGCGATCGGCGTCGTCGTGCTGATGGTGTTCGCGGTCAGCTGGCTCACCATCGCGCTCGGGCTGGCCGCGAAGAACTCGGAATCCGCCGGGTTCGTCACCGTGCCGCTGATCATGCTGCCGTTCCTGAGCAGCGCGATCGTGCCCGCCGGGAAAATGGGGCCCGGTATCCGGGAATTCGCGGAGTACCAGCCCTTCACGCCGATCATCGAAACCCTGCGCGGGTTGTTCAACGGCACGCCGTCCACCGGCCAGACGATCGCCGCGATCGCCTGGAGCCTCGGGATCGGCATCGTCGGTTACCTGTGGGCCCGCGCCAAGTTCAGCAAGCGAGCGTGACCGCGACGAGTTCGCGCCAACTCGCTTTCGCCCCTTCGTCAGCCGCCTCGGTGAACTTCCGGTCACCGAGGCGGCTTCGCGCGGCCTGCTCGATCCGGGCCTCGTCCGGGCCTGCCCGATCCGGCGTCCCGCGCACGCTCACGCTCGCCGCGAGCAGCCGCGCGGCCTGCTCGAACCGTTCCTGCCGCAGCGCCAGGTCCGCGACCCCGACGAGCGCCCCCGCGATCATCGGCGCGTGCCCTACCTCGGACGCCGCCTCGACGGCCGCGGCCCGGTGCTCGCGGGCCTCGCCGAGATCCTCGGCGAGGTAGCCGAGCAGATCGTGGGTCACCGCCCGGACCTGCGCCCGCTCGGCCGCGTCACCCAACATGGCCGTCGCGACGTCGAGGTGGCGACGCGCCTGTTCGGTGTCGCCACGCCATCGCGCGAGTTCCGCCTTCGCCAGCGCCAGCTCGGTCAGCGCCTCCGGCCAGGCGACGCGGTCCGCGTGCCGCTGCGCCTCCGCCATGGCGGCTTCGCTCGCCTCCTCGTCGCCCGCCAGCCAGCGCAGCTGGGCCTGCCGCGGCCGCATCCGCACGACGTCCTCCAGCGCGCCGATCTCGGTGGCGACGGTGATCGCCTGCTCGTAGTACCCGGCCGCGCCGGCGAACTCGCCGCGGGCGGCGATGCGTTCCGCGAGCTCGGTCAGCGCGAACGAGATTCCCCACCGGTCGCCGATGGCGCGGAACCCGGCGAGCGCCTTTTCGAGCAGCGCGTCCGCGTCGTGGCCGAGCGCGATCCGCGCCTTGCCGTGCTGGATCAACGCGAGCGCGCGTACCCAGGGTTCTTCGTCGGTGAGCAACGGTTCCCACGCGGACAGGAGCGCGTCCGGGCCGTGCAGCATGCGTTCCTGCGAGGCCGCGAGCCGCAGCGCGGGGTGCCAGTGCGGGACCCGCCTGCTGAGTTCGTACGCCTTGCGGATCCACTCGGCCGCGTCGTGCTGGTCGTTCCGCCCGGAGACGCCGAGCATCGTGGCGAATCCGTACACCACGGCCCGGATCTCGTCGGCCACCTCGCCGGGCACGGCGATCGCCGCCATGATCAGCTCGCTGCCCTCCACCTTGTGCCCGGCGAACCACCAGTACCAGCCGGACACCGCCGCGAGCCGCATCGCCTCCTGCGCCTCGCCCGCCGCGAGCGCACCGCGCATGGCGGCGGCGATGTTGTCGTGCTCGGTTTCCAGCGTGGCAACCCATTCCAGTTGCTCGGCTCGCCGGAGATGCGGTTCCGCGGTGGCGGCGAGCTCGGTGAAGTACGCCAGATGCGCTCGGCGCGCGGTGCCGGTTTCCCCCGCCTCCGCGAGACGCTGCTCGGCGTACTCCTTGATCGTGCCGAGCATCCGGTAGCGCGGTGCCCCCTCGTCCTTGGTGACCACCAGCGACTTCTCGGTCAGCGCGGTCAGCAGTTCGAGGACCTGCCCCGGCTCGACCCCCGATTCCCTGTCCGCGCAGACCTGCTCGGCGGCCTCCAGGCTCGCCCCGCCGGAGAACACCGAGAGCCTGCGCAGGACCGTCCGTTCGGCGTCGGTGAGTGGCTCCCAGCTCCAGTCGATCACCGCGCGCAGCGTCCGGTGCCGGGGCAGCGCGGTGCGGCTGCCACCGGTCAGCAGGCGGAACCGGTCGTCGAGGCGGGTGGCGAGCTGGTCGAGCGACATCGTGCGCAACCGGGCCGCGGCGAGTTCGATGGCCAGCGGCATCCCGTCCAGCGCCCGGCAGACGCGGGCCATGGTCGACAACGTGCCCGCGTCGGCCGTGGTTGTCCCGTCCCCCAAAAAGTCCTTACGCACCGCGACGGCCCGGTCGCGCAGCAGCCGGACGGCCGGGGCGGACTCGATCTCGGCGGGAGTGGCGTCCGCCGAGGGCAGGGCCAGCGGCGCGACGGGCCACAGCGTCTCGCCGGTGATGCCGAGAGGTTCCCTGCTCGTCGCGAGGATCCGCAGCCGGGGACACTCGCCGAGCACCTGATGGGCGAACGCGGCCGCGGACTCGATGACGTGCTCGCAGTTGTCCAGGATCAGCAGCATCGCCCGGTCCCGGACCGCGGCGACCACCCGATCCGCGGGCTCGGCGTCCGGTGCGTCCCCGAGCAGCGCGTCCCGCAGTTTCAGGGCGGCGAGCGTCGCCTGCGCGACATTCTTCCCGTCCCCTGTGTTGTTCCCGCCCCCCGTGCCGCCGTCGGCGCCGATGGCGGCGAGCTCGACGAGCCAGGCACCGTCCGGCAGATCGCCGACCAGGGTGCGCGCGGTTTCCGTGGCCAGCCTGGTCTTCCCCGCGCCGCCCGGCCCGATCAACGTGGTGAGCCGGTGCCCGGCGACGAGCTCGCGGACCGTGGTGACGTCGGTGTCCTTGCCGACGAAACTGGTCAGTTCGGCACGCAGGTTGGTCTTCCGGTGCTCCTCCCGGCGGCTCACCTCGCCCCGCAGCAGCGCGACGTGTAGTTCGGACAGCTCCGGCGAGGGATCGACGCCCAGCGCGTCGGCCAGCGCCTCCTTCACGCGCTGGTACACGAGCAGTGCCTCACTGTCACGACCGGACGCGACGAGGGCACGCATCAACGCGGCGGCGAGCCGTTCCCGTACCGGGTGCGCGGTGACCAGGTCGGTGAGTTCCGCGACGAGTTCGGCGCCGTGACCGAGTGCGATCTCCGCGTCGAACCGGTCCTCCAGCGCGGCGAGGCGGATCGCTTCGAGCCGGGTGACCGCCGCGTCGAACGCCGCGCTCTCCGACAGGCCGACGTCCTGCATGGCCGCGCCACGCCACAGCGCGAGCGCGTCGCGCAGCAGCTGGACGCGCCGGGGATCCGCGTCGTCACGGGCCTGGGTGACCAGGCGCTCGAACCGCACGGCGTCGACGGCGTCGGGGTCCACCTTCAGCCGGTAGCCGTCCGGCTGGCCATCGACCGAGCCGTCCGGCAGCGCCTTCCGCAGCCGGGAAACCAGGCGCTGCAAGGCATTCGCCGCCTCGGCCGGGGGCTGCTCGCCCCAGATCCAGTCCACGAGCGTCGCCTTCGGGACCACCCTGCCCGCTTCGAGCGCGAGGGCGGCCAGCAGCCCGCGCAACCGGGCGCCCGGCACGTCGGCGGGAACGCCCTCGTCCGCGCGAACCTCGAATGGTCCCAGTAGCCCGATCTGCACCCGGCCGATTTTGCCATGCGGGAGCGACGGGTTTCCCCGGTGTCAGACCTGTGTCAGGGGCGTGTCAGGCCCGATGGCGATCGTGATCACCACACCGCCACGGAGAGGAAATTCGATGAGCCAGACGGACGCCATCCCGCACGGTCTTCCCATGGAACGCGACGCGGGCCCCTTCGACCCGCCCCGCGCCGTCACCCGGCTGCGCGAGACCCGCCCGGTCAGCCCGCTGGTGTTCCCGGACGGGCACGAGGGCTGGCTCGTCACCGGGTACGACGAGGTCCGTCAGCTGATGGCCGACACCCGGTTCAGCTCCCGTCAGGACCTCGGCGTCGTCCACGTGCCGTACGAGACGCCCGGGATGCCGGTGCAGACCGAGCCGTCCCCGCAGACGCCGGGCCTGTTCATCGCCATGGACCCGCCGGACCACACGCGGCTACGGCGCAAGCTGACCGGCGCTTTCACCGTCCGGCGGATGAAGCAGCTGGAAGAGCACATCGCCGAGATCACCGAGCGTCAGCTGGACGCGCTGGAGAAGCTGACCCCGCCGGTGGACCTGGTCAAGGAGTTCGCGCTGCCGGTGCCCTCGCTGGTGATCTGCGAACTGCTCGGGGTCCCGTACGAGGAGCGGGAGGGCTTCCAGGCGAACTCCGCGAAGTTCATGGTCAAGGACGTGACGCTCGAGGAGAAGATGGCCGCCTTCGGTGGGATGACCACCTACATCGCCGGACTCGTCACGCGTAAACGTGCCGAGCCGGGCGAGGACATCCTGTCGGATCTGGCCCGTGACGAGGACCTGAGCATCGAGGAACTGGTCGGGATCGGGTTCCTGCTGCTGCTCGCCGGGCACGAAACCACCGCGAACATGCTGGCGCTGGGCACTTTCGCGCTGCTGGAACACCCCGAGCAGATGGCCGAGCTGCGTGCCGACCTTGAACTGCTGCCCGCCGCCGTCGAGGAGCTGATGCGGTATCTCTCGGTCGCCGACATCTTCTACCGCTACGCCACCGAGGATCTCGAACTCGGCGGGGAAACCATTCGCGCGGGCTCGACGGTCGTGGTGTCGCTGCTGGCCGCCAACCACGACCCGGGGCGTTTCGAAAACGCCGGCGAACTGGACATCCACCGCAAGGCGCGCGGCCATCTGTCCTTCGGGCACGGCGTGCACCAGTGCCTCGGCCAGCAGCTGGCGCGTGTCGAGATGCGTGCCGGTTTCGCCGGGCTGCTGCGTCGTTTCCCGACGTTGAAGCTCGCGATTCCGGCGCGCGAGGTGAAGCTCAAGACCGACATGAACATCTACGGCGTCCACGAGCTCCCGGTCACCTGGACGGACACGGCCGAGTAGGCCGGGACTGACGAAAGTAAGGGGTGCGACCCCGCCGAAGACAGCACGGATCGGTGCCGATCGGGCGCAGCGCCGGAGTCTTCTCCCTTCCTAACTTGGTGATCAAACCGAGAACGAGGGGGAGGGGATGACGATGCCGACGCGGTTGTTGTCGGATGCGGGATCCGGAAGTGGTCTGTACGACGAGGTCGTCGAGTTCGCCGCCGGCACACCAACGTGGTTCCAGAGCCTGGGCGCGTTGTACACCAAGGTGGGCCTGCTGATCTTCGGCGTGCTTCTCGTGGTGTCGTGGTGGCGCGCGCGGGCGAAGAACGACGCACGTGGGATAGCGCTTTCTCTGCTGGCGCCCGCGGCGACGGCCGGTGCCTACGTACTGAGTGAGCTGCTCAAGCTCGTCATCCACGAGGACCGACCGTGCCGGGGGCTGCCCAGCGGGGCGACCGTCGCCGCATGCCCGGAGGCGGGAGACTGGTCGTTCCCCAGCAACCACGCCACGATCGCGGCCGCCGCGGCGGTGGGGCTGAGCATCGCGTGGCGGCGGATCGCCCCCTGGATTGCCGGGCTGGCGGTGCTGATGGCCCTTTCCCGCGTGTTCGTCGGCGTGCACTATCCGCACGACGTACTGGCCGGGCTGCTGCTCGGCGCGGTGGTGGCGTGGATCGTGAGCCGGTCGCTGGAGAAGCGCGTCACCGGGCTGGTGCTGAGGTATGCGGGACGGCCGGGGATCGGGGTGCTGTTGTTCGCGCGCCCGCCCGCGAGCGAGGCACCCACCCGGGTGCTGCCCCGGCAGCCGGGACCTACCGGTCCTCCGCCACCAGATCGGCCTCGTAGGCGATGATCGCGGCCTGGACGCGGTTGCGGACGCCGAGGCGGGTGAGGATGGTGCTGACATAGCTTTTGACGGTGCCCTCGACGAGGAACAGTTCGCGGCCGATCTCCCGGTTCGACCTTCCCGCGCCGAGCAGGGCGAGTACCTGTCGCTCGCGCGGGCTCAGCCCGTCCACCAGCGCCCGCGCCTCCTCGGCGCGGGCCATCCGGTCACCACTGAGGGTGGTGAGCACCCTGGACGCGGTACTGGGGGACAGGTACGCGGCGCCTTCCGAGACGGCGCGGACCCCGGTGATCAGCTCGCGGGGATCGCCGGACTTGAGCAGGAAGCCGTTGGCCCCGGCACGCAGCGCCTTGGCGATGTAGGCGTCCTCGGAGAAGGTGGTGAGCATGATGACGGCGGTGCCTTCGTTCGCTCGGCGAATCGCCTCGGTCGCGGCGAAACCGTCGAGGCCGGGCATCCGGATGTCGACGACCGCGACATCCGGCCGGTGCTCGGCGACGAGATCGATCGCCTCGCGCCCGTTGCCCGCTTCGGCGACGACGTCGATTTCCGGGTCCTTGTCCAGGATTCCCTTCACCCCGGCGCGCACCATCGCTTCGTCGTCGGCCAGCACCACACGGATCATCGAATCTCCCCCGGGAATCGTCCTCGATGCTAGCGGAGACACAAGGTGATCGAGTGAAGTCCTTCTTCGCCGCGCTGGCGCGTGCCCAGTCCACCGGCAACACGATGTTGTGGGCCGCTTTCGTCGTGTTCGCGCTCGCGGAACGGCTGCTGCGCGGTGCCCACGGTGCCGCGTGGTGGGTCGTCGGGATGAACCTGGTCCTGCTCGTCGTGGCGGGCGCGCTGATCAGGATCCGTCCGCTGGTTTCGTGGCTCATCGCCGGAGCGCTGACGGTCGGCCAGCTCGACGGCGCTGCGCTGAGCCCGTCGTTCCAGCTCACCTACCCGCTGGTGCTCGCGACCGTGAGCTACCTGGTCGGCCGATCGGTGCGGGAGGCGCGATGGCCGCTGGCCGCGTTCGCGGTGGTGGTGTCCGGCAGCTTGTTCGCGGTGATCGGCGTCGGCTACCTGTCCGGCGACCCGCTGCCCCGGGTCGCACGCGATCTGGTGTCCACGGCCTACCTGCTGCTCGCGCTGACGCTGCTGGGGGTGCTGCCGTGGCTGGTGGGCCGCTACCGGAGGGTGAACGCCGAGCTGGCCACGGCGGGCTGGGAACGGGCACGGCAGCTGGAGCGCGAACAGGAGATCACGGCCGAGCAGGAACGGCTGCGTGAGCGTGCCCGGATCGCGCAGGACATGCACGACTCGCTCGGGCACGCGCTGAGCCTCCTCGTGCTGCGGGCGGGTGCGTTCGAGATCGATCCCGCCGCCGACGAGCGGCTGCGCGGGTTCGCGGCGGACACGCGCCGCTCGGTGACCGGCGCCACGGAAGAGCTGAGCACGATCATCGGCGTGCTGCGCGAGGAGCCGGCGCCGGCCGGGCCCGTGCACGAGAGCATCGCCGAACTCGTCGATCGCACCGCGGCGTCCGGAGCGGACGTCACGCTCGAGCACACCGGCGAACCGGTCGCGCTCCGGCCGATCGCGGACCGTGCCGCGTACCGGGTGGTGCAGGAGTCGCTGACCAACGCGACCAAGCACGCGCCGGGCGCCCCGGTCAGGGTGCGCCTCGGCTATGGCTCCGGCGAGACGGTCGTCGACGTCGTCAACGCGCCGCCCGTTGCGAAGAGGATGCCCGTCCCCCAAGGAAAACGGGGGCTCATCGGTCTGGAAGAGCGGGTGCGCGTCGCGGGCGGCGTGCTGACCGCGGGCCCGTACGAGGGTGGCTTCCGGGTGACCGCGACGCTTCCGCACGCCGAACCCGTTGTCCTGCCCGGAAACCACCCACACACGGAGGGGGCCCGTCGCGGGTTCGAGGCCGAACAGCGCCGGACGAAGCTGCGGCTGACGCGCGGGCTGGTGGTGGCCTTCGGGCTGAGCGCGGGTGTGGTGGTGCTCGTGGCCGGGCTCTTCGCGCTCTGGGTCTTCAACTCGGTGCTGTCGCGGGCCGACTACGACCGGCTCGCGGTCGGCGCGCCGCGTACCACCGTGGAATCCGTACTGCCCGCGCTGGATCTGCGGTCGTTCGAGGTCGCCGAACCACCGCGCCCGGCCGGTGCGTCGTGTGAGTACTACCTGACGAGCGTGGCGGTCGTGCCGGTACCTCGGTCGGTGTACCGCCTGTGCTTCGACGGGAGTCGCCTGGTCGGCAAGGACGTCATCGCCGTACCGGGCTGACGGCACGGGCAGCCCGCCGGGACCGTTTCGGGCCGGTCGCGACTTTTGGCGGGTTTTGCCGGACTGGCACGGGTTCTAGCATCACGCTGTGAGGTGGGCGGGCTACGTACGGTTCGATGTCCGCCGCCGCATGAGTCTCTGAGGTCGACAAGGGGGATGTGCCCGAAGGGCGGGGGGAGAAACACAGGCTCCGCACCGACGCGAGGAGTAGATAGTGCTTCGACGTACATTGGCCGGCGTGGTCGCCGGTACCGCTCTCCTGCTGCCGGTCACCGCGCTCACGGCCGTGCCCAGTGCCGCGGCCGCCGAGATCCAGGCGACCACCCTCACCTACGACGACAGCCAGGCGGCCGAGTTCAAGGACGTGGTCGCCCAGGGCGTCAACGTCTGGAACACCAGCGTGACCAACGTGCGCATCGTGAAGGCGTCACCGGGGCAGCGGGCGAACATCCGCGTCGTCGCGGATCCCGGCTGGCCGCGGGCCACCCTCGGTCCCGTCCGGCCCGGGGGCCAGGTCACCGTCTGGTACGGCCGCGTCGCCGTCCAGCAGGGCTACAACAAGGTCCGGATCGCCTCCCACGAACTGGGCCACAGTCTCGGGTTGCCCGACGTGAAGCCGGGGCCGTGCTCGTCGCTGATGTCCGGTTCGACCGGCGGCGTGAGCTGCGCCAACACGAAGCCCAACAGCGCGGAGATCGCGCAGGTGCAGCGGAACTACGCGGGTCGGACCGCGCAGCAGGTGGCCACGCCGGAGATCGTGCTCACCGACGCCGCCTGAACCCACGTCACGGCAGGGGACGTCGCCCGGCGTCCCCTGCCGTGGTGAAACTCCGGCGATAGGCCGAGGGCGAGACGCGCATCGTCCGGACGAAGTGATGCCGGTAGGTCACCGCCGTGTCGAAGCCGACGGACGTGGCGACGCGCTCGATCGGGAGCGCGGTCTTCTCCAGCAGCGGCAGGCTCGCGTGCACGCGCTGGGTGACGAGCCAGCGGATCGGGCTGGTGCCGGTGCTGCGCGTGAAGTGCCGCAGGTAGCTGCGCGGCGACATGTTCGCGGTGCGCGCGAGCGTTTCGACGGTGATGGCCTCGGTGAGATGCGCGAGCGCCCAGGACATGCTGGCGGTGACGCGGTCGTCGTCCGCGTCGGCGAGCACCGGGGATTCGATGAACTGTGCCTGGCCGCCGTCGCGGTGCGCGGGCACGACCAGCCGGCGCGCGACGGCGTTGGCGATCGTGGGGCCGTGGTCCTTCCGCACCAGGTGCAGGCACAGGTCCAGCCCGGCGGCGCTGCCCGCGCTCGTCAGGATCGGGTCGTCGTCGAGGTAGAGGACGTCCGGATCGACCTCGACACGCGGGAAGCGGCGCGCCAGGACCGGGGCGTACTGCCAGTGCGTCGCGGCGCGACGGCCGTCGAGCAGTCCGGCCTCGGCCAGCGCGAAGGCACCCGAACAGATCGACACGATCCGCGCGCCGCGCCGGAAAGCCAGGCGCAGCGCGGAAATCACCGCCGGTGGGCACTCGCCGGTGATGTCGGAGACCCCGGGCACGATGACCGTGCCCGCCGCGGCGAAGGCGTCGAGATCACCGTCGGCGTGCAGTGCGGCGCCGCCGACGACGCGTACCGGGCCGGGGCGCGCGGCGCAGATCGCCAGCCGGTACCAGTCGACGTCGAACTCCGGCCGGGGCAGGCCGAAGACCTCGGTGACGATGCCCAGCTCGAACGCGGACATGCCGTCGTAGAGCAGCACGGACACGGTCGACATGGCGGGATCTTAGCGAACAGCGGCGTTCGCGCCACTGTTCGGTGGTGACCGGGACCAGCACGATGAACGTCATGAGCGCAGTTCTCACCACCACACCGGCCGACCCCGGCCACGCCGCCGCCCACTTCGCCGGACGCCTCGCGTTCGAAGCCGACGTCAGTGACGTCCACGCCGACCTGGAAGCCCGCGTCACGGACCTGGTCGTCGTCGACTCCCGCAGCGTCGAATCCTGGGACCAGGGCCACCTTCCCGGCGCGATCCACCTGCCCACCGCGGAAATCGCCGGCCGCGCCCGCGACCTCGTCCCGTCCGGCGCCGTCGTGGTCACCTACTGCTGGGGCCCCGGCTGCAACGGCGCGACGCGGGCCGCGCTGGCCTTCGCCCGGCTCGGCTACCGGGTCAAGGAGATGATCGGCGGCTACGAGTACTGGGTCCGCGAAGGCTTTCCGGTCGACTCTGCGGGCGGGCGGCGGCAGGTCGACGCGGATCCGCTGACCTCGCCGGTGTCCGCCATCGCCTGCGGTTGTTGACCGGACCGGAGTCTTGCCGAGGGCCGGACGCGGTGATCAGATGACCGGGTGGCCGAAACCGACATCTGCTTCCTGACCGCGCGTGAACTCGCCGACCGGCTCCGGACACGGGAGGTGTCGGCACGCGAGGTCGTGCAGGCGCACCTGACGCGCGTCGAGCAGGTCAACAACCGGGTCAATGCCGTCGTCACACACACCGCGGAAAGCGCTCTCAAGGCGGCCGCCGCCGCGGACGAACGCCTCGCCGCGGGCAAGGAGGTGGGGCCGCTGCACGGGATTCCCATGGCGCACAAGGACACGCACGAGACCGCGGGCGTCCGCACGACCTACGGTTCACCGCTGCTGGCCGACTACGTGCCCGAGGCCGACGAACTCCTCGTCGAGCGGCTGCGCGCGGCGGGCGTCATCACCATCGGCAAGACGAACGTGCCCGAGTTCGCCGCCGGATCCCACACCTTCAACCCGGTTTTCGGCCATACCCACAACCCGTACGACCTCACCCGGTCCGCGGGCGGCAGCAGCGGGGGCGCGGCCGCCGCGCTCGCCTGCGGGATGCATCCGCTCGCCGACGGCAGCGACATGGGCGGCTCGCTGCGCAACCCGGCGTCGTTCTGCAACGTCGTCGGCTTCCGCCCGTCGCCGGGGCGGGTGCCGGACTGGCCGCGCCCGATGGGGTGGGCGACGATGGGGGTGAAGGGCCCGATGGCCCGCACGGTCGCCGACGCGGCGCTGCTGCTGTCGGTACTGGCCGGCCCCGACCCGCGCGACCCGACGTCGCTGGAAACGCCGGGATCCGTGTTCGCGCAACCACTAGACGCCGATCCGCGTGGTCTGCGCGTCGCCTGGTCACCCGATCTCGGCGGTGGTCTCCCGGTCGACCCGGCGGTGGCCGCGGTCGTCGAGCGGGCGGCACACACCTTCGAGGACGACCTCGGCTGCCGCGTCGAACGCGACTGCGTCGACTTCTCCGGCGCCGACGAGGTGTTCCGGACCCTGCGCGCGTGGAGCTTCGCGCAGACCCACGCCCAGCACCGCGACCAGCTCAAGGACACGCTGAGGCAGAACGTCGAGGAGGGTCTTCGACTGTCCGGTGTGGACATAGCACGCGCGGAAGTGCTGCACACCACGCTGTTCCACCGCGTCCGGGAGTTCTTCGAACGGTACGACATCCTGCTGCTGCCGGTCAGCCAGGTACCGCCGTTCGCCGCCGAACTCGAGTACCCGGACTCGGTCGACGGCGTGCCGATGGAGGACTACCTCGGCTGGATGCGCTCGGCGTACTTCGTGAGCGCCACGGGGAGCCCGGCGCTTTCGGTGCCCGGCGGATTCACCGCGGCCGGGCTCCCCGTGGGCGTGCAGCTCGTCGGAGCGCACCGCGCGGAACTCAGCGTGCTGCGGGCCGGACACGCTTTCGAGCAGGCGACGCGGTTCGCCCGGCGGCGTCCGGGGATCCTGGCCTGACCGGTTTCCCCAGCCGCCGCCCGAACAGGGTGAGTGCCGCGGGCAGCAGCACCCCGCGGATCAGCGTCGCGTCGAGCAGGATCGCGAACGCCATCCCGAGCCCCATCATCTTGTACTCGATCGCGCTCAGCGAAAGGAAAACGCTGAAGACACCGGTCATGATCACCGCCGCGCCGGTCACCACACCGGCGCCCGAGGCGGTGCCGCCGACGATCGCGTCCCGGAGCGGGGCACCGGCGGACGCGCGTTCGCGGATCCGGCTGAGGATGAAGATGTGATAGTCCATGCTCAGCCCGAACAACAGCACGAACAGGAACAGCGGGAGCCAGTCGAGCACCCCGCCGTAGGGCGTGAAACCCAGCAGTGACGCGAAGTTGCCGTCCTGGAAGACCCAGGTCAACACCCCGTACGCGGCGCCGACCGAGAGCAGGTTGAGCACGATCGACAGGATCGCGACCCCGGCCGAGCGGAACGCCGCCCACAACAGCGCGAGCGCGAGCAGCAGGATGAACCCGAACACGTACGGCGTGCGGTCGGCCGCCTTCGCCGCGAGATCGTGCGCGTTGGCGGCCTTCCCGGCCACGGCGAACCCGATCCCGGGCACCTTGCCCAACGTCTCCGGGAGAGCGCTTTCCCGCAGTGTCCTCAGTGACCGGTCGGACTCCAGAGAACCGTTACCCGCCAACGGAACCCGGACGACCAGTGCCCGGTCGACCGGCACCGTCACGACCGGGCCCGCGGTCTTCGCCGCCAGCTGGCTGACGGCGTCGCGCACCGCCGGGGTGTCGACCGGGCCGCCCCGCTCGTCCCACACCACGACGTGCGCGGGAATGGCGGCGCCGGGGAACGCTTCCTGCAGGCGGACCGCGGCGTCGATCGCGGGGACGTCGCGCGGCAGGCTGTCGGTGGCCAGCGGCGCCTGCAACCGGATGTGGCCGGCGGGCAGGGCCAGGACGGCGAGGACCACGACGGCGAGCCCGCCCCACAGCGCGGGGCGCCGCGTGACGACGCCGGCGACCCTGGCCCAGAACCGTGAGTGGTCGGCGGCGGTCCGGCGTCGGCCGATCCAGGGCAGCCTGCCGCGGTCGACCCACGGACCGAGCAGGGACAGCAGCGCGGGCAGTGCCGTCACCGCCGCCGCGACGGTCAGCCCGACCACCAGGATCGTGCTGATCGCGAACCCGCGGAGCTGGTCGATCCCGACGAAGGCCAGGCCGGTCACGCACAGCGCGACGGTGAGCCCGGAGACCACCACGACCCGCCCCGACGTTCCGGCGGCGGCCAGGATCGCCTGGTCGACCGGTAGCCCGGCGGCGCGTTCTTCGCGCTCGCGGCGCAGGAAGAACAGCGTGTAGTCGATCCCGACCGCGGTCCCGATGAGCAGCGTGATCACCGTGGTGGCGCTGTTGATCGGGACCAGTTTGTCTATAGCGGACAAGAAGCCGAACGTCGCGGCCACCGTGGTCGCGGTGAGCAGCAGCGGGATCGACGCGGCGATCAGCGCCCCGAACACCAGCAGCAGGATCACCACGGTCAGCGGGAGCGAGGTCAGCTCGGCGCGTTTGATGTCCTGCTTGATGCTCTTGTCCACCACTGTGCTCAGGCTCAGATCGCCCGCCTGCGCGATCCGGAGCGCGGGATGTCGCGCGGCGACCGCGTCCACCGCCGCGGTCGCCGCGGTGAAGTGCGCGCGCACGTCGTCGTCGGGACCGGCGATCCGGAAGGTCACCAGCGCGGACCGGCCGTCGGGGGAGAACCGGCCGGGCTCGCTGCCGGGCAGGCGGAGATCGTCGACCGCGCCGGATGCCCGGAGTGTGCGCGCGAGGTCGTCGGCCGCCGACCGCAGTTCGGCGTCCGATCCGGATTCACGACGTTGGACGAGTACGTTCTCCAACAGTGGCTCGTAGACCTGCTGGGTGCGGAGAACCCCTTGTGCGGTACCGGATTCTCCGGGATCGGAGCTGGGGAGGCTGGTGCCGGGGACGAGCGAGCCGACGGCCAGCGCGAGCACGACCAGCGCGAGCCAGCCGGACAGGACCGCGGCGCGGTGCCGGACCGACCAGCCCGCGATCCGCTCGATCACCGGCCCCCGCCGGTCCGGGGTGCCTGTGGGCAGCATGAACTAAAGTCCTTCCGTGAAGGAGTGATCTGCGTAAGGACTCGCCCTCGGGCGAGGTGGAGCTTCTTCCTCCTGGGCCGCCGAGTTGCCGCTCGGCGGCCCAGGGCCGTTCCGCTATTCGACCTCCTTGAGGACGCGTTCGATGGCGCGCAACCGGTCCTGGACGTCGGCGAGGCGCCGTTCGGTTTCCTCCTGCGACCGCGTCGCCCGGTCGGCGAGCGTCCGGTACTCGTGCTCGCGGGCCAGCGCCGCCTTCGCCCGCCAGGTCGAGGCGAGTTGCACGATGGCCACGGTGAGCACGACGGTGATCAGCACGAAAACCCCGGTCAGGCCGATGATTTCCTGCCACTGGTGCCAGTTCATGACCGTGCTCCCTCGTCCAAGCCGTCCCCCTGGACGGAATCCGGTGTGCTCAGCGTCGGTACCGCCGCCGCGACGGCCTGCGGGGTGAGCTGGATCGAAAACGGTGTGACCTCGTAGAACTTCATCGCCTTGCCCTCGGCCGAGACCTCGAGGCTGGCCGTCACCAGCCCCGCGGCTTCCAGCTTGCGCAGGTGCACCTGGAGGAGCGCGCGGCTGATCCGCAGCTCGCGCGCCAGCTCGCTGACGTAGGCGCGTTCGGCGAGCAGGGCGGCGACGATGCGCAGCCGGTGCGGATTCGCGAGCGTCCCGAGCAGCCGGACGAGCTCGTCGCCGGTCGGCGAAGAGCCGCTCACCACGACGTCCCCCACATGCAAATAGAAGTTAGCAGGTGCCTACTGGAGTTGTCACCTGGCGGGAATCCGCGGCGGTTGACAGTTCTCCCGTGGGCGATCCAGGATGGTGTCACATTCAGATGATAGGAACATGTGATGACGGCATCCGAAAACCTGGTGGACCTCACCGACGCCGAACTCGTGCGCGACCCGTTCACCGCGTACTCGCGGATCCGCGAGCGCGACGGGCTGGCCAAGGCCCTCATTCCCGGCGTCGAGCCGATGTGGCTGGTCACCCGCTACGACGAGGTCAAGCTCGTCATGGGCGACCCGCGGTTCGTCAGCGCCGCCTCGGCCGTACCGGGCGCGCCGGACCTGCGGGAACAGCTGTGGCACGCGGTGGGCATCCCCGAGGAGCTGTTCGGCTACCTGAAGGGCGGGATCAGCGAGGTCGACGGTGCCGGGCACGCCCGGCTGCGCGGGCTGGTCACCCGGGCGTTCACCGTGCGGCGGGTCCGCGAGCTGCGGCCGCGGATCGCCGAGCTCACCGAACGGCTGCTGGACGAACTGGCAGGCCACGCCACCGACGGCGTCGTCGATCTGTTGCGGCACTTCGCCTATCCGCTGCCGATCGCGGTCATCTGCGAGCTGGTCGGCATTCCCGAGGAGGATCGGCCGCGCTGGCGGGAATGGAGCGCCGCGATGGCCGTGGGAGCCGGGCCGGGCATGGCCGGCGCGCTGACCTCGATGGTGGACCACCTCCGCGTCCTCATCGAGTTCCGGCGGCACCGGCCCGGCGACGACCTGCTGTCCGGGCTGATCCGCGCGCAGGCCGAGGACGGGGATCGGCTCAGTGACACCGAAATGATCGCGCTGGTGCAGAACCTCGTGGTCGCCGGGCACGAGACCACCGCGCACCTGATCGCCAACGGCACCGCCGCGCTGCTGACCCACCCCGATCAGCTCGCGCTGCTCCGCGCCGAGCCAGCCCGGTGGCCGAAGGCCGTGCACGAGCTGATGCGCTGGTGCGGTCCCGGCCTGGGCACCCGGATGCGCTACGCCGCCGAGGACGTCGAGATCGGTGGCACGCTCGTCCGCCGAGGTGAGGGCGTGCTGCCGGTGCTCGCGGGCGCGAACTACGACCCGCGGATGTTCGCCGACCCGGAACGCCTCGACGTCACCCGCGATCCGGGCCGCGCGGAAACCCACGTCGGCTTCGGCGCCGGCCCGCACTACTGCCTCGGCGCCGCGCTGGCCCGGCAGGAAGCCGAAATCGCCTTCGAGGCGTTGTTCCGGCGCTACCCCGGGCTCAGGCTCGCGGTCGAGCCGGGCGAACTCCGGCACGGGCCGAACCCCGGCACCTGGCAGCTCGACGCGTTGCCCGTCCGGTGGTGACGCCGCGGGGTCAGAGCGGGTGCTCCAGCCACACGTTCGGCTCCACGTAGACACCGAGGTCGCGTGCCACCGAGGCGAGCACGGGCGCGATGCCGCCGGGGATCGGGTTGAGCCCGTCGACGAGTTCGACGCCGGTCCATTCTCGCCACTGCGCTAGCGTGCCGGTGACCTGCATGGCGAAGGGTGCGACGCCGATCATCCGTGCGCCAAGCCTTTCGTGCGTGCGTAGCCAAGGGTCGGCGAACAACCCGTCCGGTCGCTTCCGGGCCAGGTAGTCCACAATGGACTCGGCGGGGTGCTGCTCCAGGCCGGTCGGCCGGACCGGGATGACGAGCCGGGAAAGCCCGGCGGTACGTGTCCGGGCCTTCAGTCCGGTGAGCATGACCGTGGCGAGGCCCCGGCCCCGCGCGTGTTCGGCCACCGTGACCTCGATGGCGACCAGCGTGGTCGGGGCCCGCCCGTCCATGACGTCTTCGGCCATCCACAGTGCCGCTGCCTCCAGGCCGTGTTCGGGCAGCTCCGGCCGTTCGGCGGTCGGGAACGCCACCGGCATCGCTGCCGCGCGTGCCACCGGGACATCGCCGTCGAGCAGGACCAGGAAGAACTCGGGCCAGTACGCGGCCAGCCGCCTCGATTTCGTCAGCAGGCCCACCACGTCGTGACACAGGAACTCCCCGCCGACGACACCGATGTCGAGCGCGGCCTGCCGCAGATCCGGACGGGTGGCCAGGTCTTCCATGCGCATCGGGCCAGTAGAGCGGATCTTGCCGGTCGAGGCCACGGGAATTCCGTACCGGAGCGGCGAACTCGTGTGCTTGAACGGCGAACTCGCGTGTCTGAAGGCAGAACTCGCGTGTCTGGATGGAGAACTCGCGTGCTTACAGGGGGTGGTCCATCCAGACGTTGGGTTCGACGTAGATGCCGACGTCGTGGGACACCGAGGCGTGGACGGGGGCGATGCCGCCGGGGATCCGGTTCGGGCCGTCGGTGAGTTTGACGCCGGTCCAGTCCCGCCACTGCCCGAGAGTGCCGGTGACGGTCAGCGCGAAGGGCGCGATCTTCACCAGTTTCGCGCCCAGCCGTTCGTGGGTGCGCAGCCAGCGGTCGGCGAACAGCCCGTCCTCGCGGCGCCGCGCCGCGTACTCCGGCATCGGCACCTCGGGCTCGGCTTCCTTGCCGATCGGGCGTACCGGCGCCACCAGCCTGCTCAGCCCGGTTTCGACGGCCCGCGCCTTGAACGCCTTCAGCGCGTGCGTCGAGAGACCGGTGCCCAGCAGGTGCGGCGCCACGACGATTTCGAGCGCCACGAGGGTGGTCGGCGCGCGGCCGTCGACGAGGTCTTCGACGGCCCAGCGCAGTGCCGCGTCCCAGCCCTCGTCGGGCAGCTCGGGACGATCCTCGGTCGGGAACGCGACCGGGATCGACAGCGCCCGCGCCAGCAGCGTGTCGTCGGTATCAAGCAGGACAAGGGAATACCGGCCCCAGTGCTTCAGCAATCGCTCGGGCGCGATCACCTTGCCGCCGGGGCCGCGATAGAGGAATTCGCCGCCGACGTCACCGAGCCGCAGTGCGGGATCGACCAGATCCGGCCTGCCGAGGAGATCCACAACGCGCACCGGCACAGTAAACCGGGATGATCATGGCCGGGATACCTGCTTACGGGCGAAGCGCCCGACCTTGCCGCGTGCGGGGAATCAGCGCATGGGCAGCACCTGCCGCCGCTTGGTCAGCGCCGTCGGGCTCAGGTTCGCGTTGGTGCCGGCGTGGTGACCGTCGAGGTAGCCGCTGCCGGACAGCCGCCGGGGCGGCGCCGTACGCAGCTGGCTGAACTGCTCGTCGAAGGCGTGCTGCACCA
Organism: Amycolatopsis samaneae; assembly: GCF_039541975.1. Classification (NCBI taxonomy): domain Bacteria; kingdom Bacillati; phylum Actinomycetota; class Actinomycetes; order Pseudonocardiales; family Pseudonocardiaceae; genus Amycolatopsis; species Amycolatopsis samaneae. The sequence goes on along the minus strand of NZ_BAABHG010000006.1, from coordinate 51,130 downwards.
TGGCCGTGCGATCGGCCACGACCAGCTCGGCCGACCGGCCGCCCGGCGCCGTCGCGGTGTGGGTTCGGACCGCCCGCTCCTCCGCCTGGCGCAACCTTTCGTACACCGCCCTGGCGAAACCGTGCAGCCACGTCCGCCGGTAGGCGGCCAGCGATTCGCCGCGGAACACACGGTTCTCCGGCCGGACCCTGGTCAGTTGCGTGGTCGCCTGCAACAGCAGGCTGGTGAACAGCAGCTCGACGCGTTCGAGGTCGGAGCGGAACCCGAAGATGGTCACCGCCTCGACGCCCTTGGCCGCGCGGTGCAGCAGGGTGCGGCAGCGCAGTGGGAACGCGATGTTGGTCAGCAGCGTGGCCTTGTCCCTGCTGTAGGGATTGTCGACCGGGATCCTGCGCAGGCCGATTTCGTCGGCGGTGGCGCCCGCTTCGGCCACCATCGCGCGGTCGATCCCGTACCGGGCGATCAGCTCGGCGGCCTTGGTGTTGTACAGCTCCGCTTCCGCCTCGGTGACCGCCGGGTCTTCGGCCTTGGCGAGCAGTTTCCGGACGCGGGCGAGCAGCATGTCGTGGTCGGGCAATGATCCCCCTTCCTGTTCGGACGAGGCCCACTCTGCTTGGGTGGGCACCGGGACTTCGGTGGGTGCGGGGTCAGCCTAGAACGCGGGTACGACCATATTCGATCAGATGTTCGGGGTGGGGAGGTGGTCGGTGTGTCCGCCGAAGTCGCCGTCGTCGGCTCCGGGCCCAACGGGCTCGCCGCCGCGGTGCTGCTGGCCAGGGCCGGTCTCGACGTCGAAGTGCACGAGGCCGCGCCCGGGATCGGCGGCGGCGCCCGCACGCTCCCGCTGTTCGACTCCGAGGTCCGGCACGACGTCTGTTCCGCGGTGCACCCGATGGCCGCCGCCTCGCCGTTCTTCCGCGGCTTCGATCTCGCCGCGCACGGCGTCGAGCTGCTCCACCCGGAGATCTCCTACGCCCACCCGCTCGACGAGCGGCGCACCGCGCTGGCGTATCCGGAGCTGGACCGCACCCGCGCCGCGCTCGGCGCCGACGGCGAGCGGTGGCGATGGCTGATGGGGCCGCTTGCCGCGCGCGGGCCCGGCGTGGTCGAGACGCTGCTCGGCGACCTCCGGCACCTGCCGCGCGACCCACGAGCGGCCGCGCTGCTGCCGTCGCGGATGCTCGCGCAGGTTTCCGGCGCCGGATTCCGCGGCCGGGAGGCACCCGCGCTGCTGGCCGGGGTCGCCGCGCACACGATGTCCCGGCAGCCCGCGCTCCCCGCGGCGGGCGCGGCACTGCTGCTCGGGCACCTCGCGCATACGACGGGCTGGCCGATCCCGCGCGGCGGCAGCCAGTCGATCGTCGACGCGCTCGCCGCGGACCTGCGCGCGCACGGCGGCCGGATCCACGTCGGCAGCCGGGTCACCGACCTGCGGCAGCTGCGGCACGCCCGCGCCGTCCTGCTCGACCTCGTGCCGCGCGGCGTGCTCGACATCGCGGGCCCGCTGCTGCCGGCCGGTTACCGCCGGGCACTGGAGCGGTATCGGCACGGTGCCGGAGCGGCCAAGGTCGACTTCCTCGTGTCCGAGCCGGTTCCCTGGCGGGACAAGCGGATCGGCGCGGCCGGGACCGTCCACATCGGAGGGACGAGTGCGGAGGTGTACACGGCCGAGAACGCGGTCGCGGCGGGAAGGCGCGCGGCGGAACCGTTCGTGCTGCTGGCCGAGCCGATGGCCACCGACCCCTCGCGCGGGCTGCCCGGCAAGCGTCCGGTGTGGACGTACGCACACGTCCCGCACGGCGACCCGATCGACGCCACCGACGTCGTCCGGCGCCGGATCGAGCGGTTCGCGCCCGGCTTTTCGGACACGATCCTCGCCTCGCGGGCGCGATCCGCGCTGGAGATGGAGACGCACAACGCCAACTACGTCGGCGGGGACATCGCCGGGGGCCTGGTGAGCCTCCGGCAGGTGCTCGCCCGCCCGGCGCCGCGCTGGAACCCCTACCGTACGCCGCTGACCGGCGTCTATCTGTGTTCGGCCGCGACGCCGCCGGGCGCGGGCGTGCACGGGATGGCGGGGATGCACGCGGCGAAGGCGGTGCTGCGCCGCGAGTTCGGCGTCCCGGACCGTCCCATCGGATGGGCGACAACAACGTAAGGGGGTTGCGCGCGAGCACCGCGAGGGCCACTGTCACATCCAGAACTGGGTGGCTCTGGAGGGACAATGCGAAGAATGCGTGTGCTCGCCGCGATCACGCTGGCGGGTGTCTCCCTGCTTTCCACCGCCGTGCCGGCGTCGGCGGCCGACGATCCGGCGCGTCAGGTGGTGGTCCGTGACGGCGAGACGAAACCCGTCTACGACTACGCCAAGGCGGTGCGTGAGCAGGTCTACGTCGAAACACCGGTCGACAGCGACCGGGACGGCAAACGGGACCGGGTCGCGGTGTACGTCACCCGTCCGAAGGAAACCGACGGCGGGCTGAAGGTCGCCAGCATCATCGAGCCGAGCCCGTACTTCGGCGGCACGATCGACGCGCCCTATCACCCCGCCGACGTCACCGACGTGCCACGGATCTCGCCGTGGTCGCCGCCGACCGGCCCGCAGCCCCCGGTGAACTACAACCGGGTCTACTACGACAACTACTTCGTCTCGCGGGGCTACGCCGTGCTGTCGGCGAACACGCTCGGTACCGGCGACTCCGACGGCTGCCCGAGCGCGATCGGCCCGGAAGAGAAGACCGGCATGAAGACGGTCGTGGAGTGGCTGACCGGTAAGGCGAAGGCGTTCACCAAGGACGGCAAGGAGGTCAAGGCCTCCTGGTCCACCGGCAACGTCGCGATGGCGGGCAAGAGCTACGACGGCACGCTGCCGGTCGCGGTCGCGAGCACCGGGGTCAAGGGACTGAAGACGATCGTCTCGATCTCCGGCATCGCGAGCTGGTACGACTACTACCGCGCGGAGGGCGGGGTCGTGTCGCCCGGCGGCTACGTCGGCGAGGACGCCGACCTGCACGCGAAGGTGGTGCTGACCCGCAAGAATCCCGAGGTGTGCGCGGGGCCGATCCACGAGATGGAAAAGGCGATGGACCGGGTTTCCGGGGACTACAACGCCTTCTGGGACCAGCGGAACTTCGCCAAGGACCTCGGCAACTACCACGGCAGCGTGTTCCAGGTGGCCGGGATCAACGACTGGAACGTCAAGCCCAAGAACTTCACCGACCTGTGGGAAGCCTTGGGACGCAACGACATCACCCGCAAGCTGTGGCTGCACCAGGCCGCGCACGACGACCCGCTCTACGTCGCGCAGCAGTCCTGGCTCGACGCCGTGCACCAGTGGTTCGACCACGAGCTCTACGGCGTGCGCAACAACGTCCTGCGGCAGCCGAAGGTGCACTTCGAGACGGCGCCGGGGAAGTGGACGGACTACCGCGACTACCCGGAGCCCGGCGCGCGCGACATCACGCTGCGCTTCGGCGCGTCGCACGGGGACCAGCCGGGCGTGCTCGGCCCGTGGTGGGTGCCCGGCTCCGGACGTAGGCAGGGATTCGTCGACGATCCGGCGAGGACCGCGGACAGCCTGGTCGCCGCGCAGGACAAGGCGGATCCGAACCGGCTGCTGTACGTGTCCGATCCGCTGCCGAAGGACGTCCGCATCTCCGGGACGCCCGAGATCAGCGTGCGGGCGTCGGTGGACGGGAAGTCGCCGTACCTGAGCGCGTTGCTCGTCGACTACGGCACCGACCAGCGGATCACCGGGTTCGGCCCGACGAAGGACACCTGGTGCTTCGGGGACACGCTCGGCGCCGACTCCGGGTGCCGGCCGAAGTACGCCTACACCACCGCGCAGACGCCGTACGACGTGATCAGCCGGGGCTGGCTGGACGTGCGCAACCGGCACTCCGACAGCCGGACCGAGCCGGTCCAGGCCGGGCGGACGTACTCCTTCGACTGGGAGCTGCAACCGCGCCAGTACCAGCTGAAGGCCGGGCACCGCCTCGGCGTCGTGCTCCTGGTGACCGACCGGGACTACACGCTGCACTACCCGGCGGGGACGAAGGTTTCGGTGACACTGGGCGAGAGCTCGATCCGTCTCCCCGTGGTCGGCTGAGTTTCGCAGCGGTCCGTGGGGGCCTCCTTGAGGGACTCTAGGTCCCTCAAGGAGGCCCCCACGGACCTTCAGCCCAGATACGCGTCGAGGGTGACGGCGAGGGCGACTTCGGCCGACGGCGCGAAGCTCGCCCCGGCCAGCCCGCCCCACAGCCACAGCTGCGCCAGCCCGTGCAGCGCGGCCCACAACGACGTCGCCAGCAGTCGCGGATCCGTGCCGGGGTGCCAGTCCGGGGTCTGGACCGCGGCGACGAGCTCGGCGAAGAAGTCGAACACCGCGCTGCTCACCGCGACGAGTTCCGGATCGCCGGGGTCGATCAGATCGCGGCGGAACATCAGCTCGAACATCGCCGGATTCCCCAGCGCGAAGTCGAGATAGCCGTGACACGCGGCGGTGAGCCGTTCCCTGGCGGTGCCGTCCGGCAACTGCTCGCGGCGTTCGAGCAGGCGCCGGTAGCCGAGCACGGCGACGGCCGAGAGCAGCTCGGCGCGGCCGGAGAAGTGCCGCAGTGGAGCGCCGTGGGACACGCCCGCGGCCTTCGCGATCCCACGCAGCGTCACCGCGCCGACGCCCTCCTCGACGAGCAGGGCGTTCGCGGTGCTGATCAGATGGCTTCGGGTGCCCATGCGCCCACAGTGTCCATTTCGGACGGTGCGACCGGCCGGAGTTCCGGGCGCTTCGGCAGGAAACCGTCGCCCGAGGAGCGGCCGGTCAGACGGTTGCGGACGCGGGTGACCATCGCGGGCGCGACGTGCTCGCGGAACCAGCGCAGGTCGCCGCGCAGCCCCGGCCGGACGTCGGTGCCCGGCAACGGCCGCAGCCAGTCGTGTTCGAGCCCGAGCCGACCCAAGACATGCCCGGCGACGCGCCGGTGTCCCGCCTCGGACAGGTGCAGCCGGTCCGGGCCGAAGTAGCGGGAGTCGTGCGCGGCCTGGTCCGGCCACAGGTCGACGAGCACCGTGCCGTAGCTGACCGACGCCTCGCGGATCGCGTCGTTGAGCGCGGTCACCCTCGGCCGCATCCGGCGGACGAACGGCACCCGGTCGGAGATGTCGCTGAGCGTGAAGGTGACGACGGTCGGGGCGAGCCGGGCGCAGGCGCGGATCGCGGCGTCGACCCGGCGGGCGACCGTGCGTGCGTCCCAGTCGCGGTGCAGTACGTCGTTGCCGCCGCCGAACAACGCGATCAGGTCGGGCGCCAGCCCCCGCGCGGTCGGCAGCTGTTCCGCGGTGATCTGGTCGAGCCGCCTGCCGCGGACGGCCAGGTTGGCGTACCGGAAGCCGGGACGGTCGTGCGCGAGCCGCCCGGCGACGAAGTCCGCCCACCCGCGGTACTGGTCGCTGCCGGGGTAGGGGTCGTCGAGCCCCTCGGCGCAGCTGTCGCCGAGGACGACGAAACGGTCGTAATGCATCAACGTCTCCGTAACCCGGGGTTCATCTGGTAGACACTGTCTATCAAAGATTTGTAGACGCTGTCTACCTATGGGCCGGTGACGTCTGTCCTGTCCGGGTGAGTCCTGGCCGGAGCGGGACCGGCTAGCCCCGAGCGACCTCGGCGGTGTGCGCGGGGGTGTAGCGCTCGCCCGTCACCTGGTCGCTCAGCGGGTCCAGCGCGGCGAGTGCCTCGGCGTCCAGGGTGAGCTCCAGCGCGGCCGCGTTCTGCGCCAGCCGGGCCGGGCTGCGGGTGCCCGGGATGGCCGCCACCGCCACCCCGAGCCGCTCGGCCTGGGCGTACACCCAGGCCAGCGCCACCTGGGCCGGGGTGGCATCCAGTCGGTCGGCCACCTCGCGCACGGTCCGCGCGATCTTCTCGTTGGCCTCACCCGCTTCCCCGGCGAAGCGGGGATTGGTGCGCCGGAAGTCCTTCTCTCCCAACGTGGAGCGGTCCAGGGCGCCGGTCAGGAACCCCCGCCCCAGCGGCGAGTACGGCACCAGCCCGACCCCCAGCTCGGCCATCACCGGGGTGACCGTCTCGACGTCGCGGGTCCACAGCGAGTACTCGCTCTGCACCGCGGCGATCGGGTGCACCGCGTGCGCCCGGCGCAGCAGCTCGCCGTCGACCTCGGACAGGCCCAGATGGCGGACCTTGCCCGCCTCGACCAGCTCGGCCATCGCCCCGACGGTCTCCTCGATCTCCACGTCCTGGGGCGGGCGGTGGGCGTAGTACAGGTCGATCACCTCGACGCCCAGCCGCAGCAGCGAGGCGTCGCAGGAGCGCAGCACGTAGTCACGGGCGCCGCGGATGCGGCGTGCCCGGTCGCCGGCGCTGCGGTCGATGCCGAACTTGGTGGCCACCTGCACCCGGTCTCGACGGCCGTGGACGGCCCGGCCTGTGCCCGGTGCCGTAGGCGTCGGCGGTGTCCAGGAACGTGACGCCCAGCTCCAGCGCCCGGTCGATGGTGGCGAGGCCGCCGTCCCAGTCGGCGGCGCCGTAGCTCTCGCTCATCCCCATGCACCCCAGGCCCATCGCGCTGACGATGAGACCGGACGAGCCGAGCGTGGTTCGGGTGATCATGCGCGGACACTCCTCCTGCCCGGCGGTCCGGGCGGTACCTCGAGGGCTGACGAACGCCGCCGACACTAGGAACTGGAGCGCACTCCAGGTCAAGCCATGACCAACGCTCGGCGTCCGCGAGGTTCGTCCGAAAAGGACAACGCCGGGGTGATCCCGTCCGCCCGGTCAGGCGGGCCGGGACGCCAGCAGGGCCGCCGCGACCGCCTTCGCGCGCCGCGCCGGTGCCGGGCTGTGCTCGCGGAGCGCGCTGACCAGCGCGCCGTCGAACAGCAGCAGGAGCTGCTCGGGAAGGTCGTCGTCCGGCGCGGTGCCGAGCAGGTCGCGCAGCTCCCGGATCATCGCTTCCTTGTGCTCGACCGCGATCCGCCGTGTGGGGTCGTCCGGGTCGGCGAGTTCGACCATCGTGTTGATCGAGGCGCAGCCGCGGAAGTTGGTCGCCGACAGCCGGGTGGCCAGCCCGTCGAACATCGCCAGCGGATCGCCGTCCGCCCGGGTGATCACCTCGCGCAGCCAGGCGCGGAGCTGGGTGTCGTACCCGCGCAGCATGGTCGCGACCAGATCGTCCTTGCTCGCGAAGTGGCGGTAGAACGACGCCCGCCCGACGCCGGAGGCGCGCAGGAGCCGTTCCACGCCGACGGCGCGGATGCCCTCCGCGAAGAAGAGGTCCTCGGCCGCCTTGACCAGCCGTTCCCGGGCGTGCGTTGGCATGGCGCCACGATACCCGGATTGACGCCAGGCGGAACCGGTCGGTACCGTCTCGGCAAACGGAACCGATCGGTACCAAGTTGAGGAGCTGCCCGTGTCCGCACCACCCGCACGGACCCTGCCCGGCGAGGCGGCGCCCCACTGGCGTTCGCACGCGGCGATGCTCGCGCTCGGCGCGTTCGCGGTCGGCACGGACGCCTTCGTCATCGCCGGGGTGCTGCCGTCCATCGCGGACTCGCTCGGGGTCGGCATCGCCGCGGCGGGTCAGCTGGTGACGGTGTTCTCGCTGGCCTACGCGATCGCGGCGCCGGTGCTCGGGGTGCTCACCGCGGGCTGGTCCCGGCGTTCGGCGCTGCTGACGGCGTTGCTCGTGCTGTCGGCGGGGAACGCGCTCACCGCGCTCGCGCCGGACTATCCGCTCGTCCTCGCCTCGCGGGTGCTCGCCGCCGCGGGCGCGGCGCTGTACACCGCGAGCGCGAGCGCCACCGCGGCGACGCTGGCCGGGGAACGCAACCACGGCAAGGCGATCTCCGTGGTGCTGCTGGGGGTGACCTCGTCGCTGGTGCTCGGCACGCCGATCGGCACCGTCATCGGCGGCGCGCTCGGCTGGCGCGCGACCCTGTGGTTCGTCGTCCTGCTCGGCGGCCTCGCCTGCGCGCTGATCGCCGTCCGGCTGCCGCCGCTCGCCGGGTCGGCGGGCACCGGCCTGCGCGAGCGGCTCGCGCCGCTCACCGATCGCCGGGTGCTCACCGCGCTCGCGGCCACGCTGGTCGTGTTCACCGGGATCTACCTGCCCTACACCTATTTCAGCGCGGTGTACGAGCCCGCGACCGGCGGCGACAGCGCGATGCTCGCGATCCTGCTGCTCGTGTTCGGCGTCGCGGGGACCGCGGGCAACCTGGTCGCGGGCACGCTCGCCGACCGGTTCGGCGCGAGCCGGGTGGTCCTCGCCGCGACGGCCCTGCTGACGGTCGCCCTGCTCCTGGTCCCGGTGCTGCGCGTGTCGGTGGCCACTGCGGTGCCCGCGATCGCGGTGGTCGGGTTCCTTTCGTTCTCCGTCACCTCGCCGCAGCAACAGGCGATCATCGCGCTGGCCCCGGCGGCGAGGTCGGTGGTGACCGCGCTGTACCAGTCGGCGCTCTACCTGGCGATCTCGCTCTCCGGTGTGGTCGGCGGCGTCGCGCTGGACGGTCTCGGCGCGGGCACGCTGGCTCCGCTGGCCGCGGTGCTGGTGGCGTTCACCGCGGCCACGACCTGGCTTTCCCTGCGCCGCGCGCGATGACCCGGTGTCAGCAGCGCGGCAGGTCGGCGGTGTCGCCCGCGTAGAGGAACAGCGAGTTGACGTAGACGTCGTGGGTCTTCACCCAGGTACTGCTGTGGTAGCCGTCGTGCGTGAGCGGGGCGCCCACCGTCCAGCAGGAGAAGTCGTGCTGACCGGCGGGCAGGGTGCCCTCGTGTGTCTCGTCCCGCGCGTCCGGTGACCGGTGGGTCCAGGTGGCGGCCGTGGTGGTCATCCGGTACTCGGTGACGGCCGGGCGGTCCAGCAGTCCGGTGGCCCACACGACCGCCAGGGTCGCCGCGATGCTCGCGACGGCCACGACCGCGGCGGCGAGGAGTTTCCGGCTCCGTCGTTCGCGGGCGGTGGGCGGCGGAGCGTGGTCGTTCGTGACGCGAGCACGGTCCCAGGCGGCCAGCCAGCGCGGGAACTCGTCGGGATGCACCCGGCAGGAGGCGAGAAACGTGAGCAACCGGTCCTTCGACGGGAGCCGTTTCCCGGCGAGCATGTCGCTCACCGTGCTGCGGGGCAGCGTCCGGCACTCGCCGTTCTTCCTCGGCAGTGCTTCGGCCGCCTTTTCCAGCGCGCTGTAGGTGAGGCCGCGCCGATCGCGCAGGGTGCGCAGACAGGCGGCCAGTTCGGCGGTGGTGCCGGCGTCGGCCGGATCGGCCGTCGGTGCTGATGTCATGGGATCCCCTCCCCGAGACCCAGGATGCCCAGGAGGGTGCCTCCGCTACACCGGGTTTAGCCCGTTCGGCGGACTCCGTGAACGGGTGCCGAACGGCGAGGCCGGGGCCCGGTTCGCGTTCGGGCTCGTCCGTGAACGGCCGAAGCGCTGGTCTCGGGCCGTCGCCCGCTGCTGGGCTGATGGCGGTCCGCGACCTTCGCGGACGGACCTTGTGTTCACGGTTTGGGAGGACACTGAACATGAATCGGATTGCGAAAACGGCCGTGGTGACCCTGCTGGCGGGACTGCCGATCGCCGCGTCCGTGGGAACGGCGAGTGCGGCACCGGCGGAGGTTTCCTGCCCCGATTCGGGCGCCGCGTGCTTCTACGCGAGCACCGGATTCAACGACATCATCACCGTGTTGCCCGCCTCGGTGGGGTCGGGCAACGTGCCCAGGCCCGCCTCGGTGCGCAACCGGACGCCGTACACGCTGTGCTTCGTCAACCCGGACACCGGCGCGAGCACCTCGCAGGCCCCGAGCACCGAGGGGCCGGACCTCACCGGTGGCGGGTGGAACCAGGTCACCGCGCATGTCTACTTCGTGGATCCCGGCGCCTCCTGCTGATCCACCGCCGGTCCGGTCACCGGGGAGGGAGCGGTGGCCGGACCGCTCGGTCAGAGCCGGGCGCGGTGCGTCAGCACGACGGCGCGGCGCGGGTCCCCGGCGGGCAGCGCCGCGCACAGCGCGTCCACGATCGCCAGGTCGTCGACGCCGCACGAGGTTTCCCAGAACGCCCACAGCACTTCGGCGTCGGCGCTGTTCAGCGCCACCTGCCGGACCTGCGCCGTCAGCGACTCGCGTTCCTGCCGGATCGCCGGGGACTCCGACTCCGGCAGCAGCGGACCTCGAAACGCCCGCACGGCCTCGTCCGCCGCGCCGCGCCGCAGGGCCGCGCGGCAGCGCAGGAAGTCCGCGTCGACGTCGGCGGCCAGCCGGTACGGCCGCGTCCGCACCACCGAGGTGCCGAGCTGGGTCCGAAGCCGGTGGATCTCGGCGCGCACGGTCACCGGGTTGCCGCTCTCGCCGTAGAGCCGGCAGGCGAGCCGGTCCGCGGTCATCCCGTCCGGGGCCAGCGCGAGCAGGGTGAGGATTTCCGCGTGCCGCAAGGTGAACGGCACCTCGCGACCGTCCACAGTGGCCGATCCGGGCCCGTCGGTGAGGAAGTCCAGCGCCAGCCGCGCGCGGTGCGGGCGAGCGGGGGACGGGCCGGGCGAGGACAGGTACAGCAGATACCCCTCGGGCAGCGGCTCCACGGTGGCGAGCCGGCCGTCCGGCAGCGCGACCGTCCCGCCGCCCCTCCGTACGTCCACTGTGGAGGGAAGGACGCAGGATTCTGCGGCCAGTACCCGGCCGCTCGCCGACAGCAGCGCGCCGGGCCGTCCGCGCAGCGCCGCGAGGTGCCTCATGTTCGCCTGGCGCAGCCGCTCGTCGCGGACCGCGAGGTGGGCCCGCAGCTGCCCCTCGGCGAGCTGGGCGGTGGCCGTGACCAGCGCCAGCATCGCCGGGTGCACGGTGCGCAGCGGGCCGCTGACGTCGATCGAGCCGAGCAGCGCCCCGGTGTCCGGATCGCGCACCGGCGCCGCCGCGCAGGTCCACGCGTGATACCGGCGGACCAGGTGCTCGGCGGAGTGGATCCGGACCGGCTCGCCGGTGGCGAGCGCCGTGCCCATCGCGTTGGTCCCGGCGGCGGCCTCGCTCCAGCGCGTGCCCTCGGTGAGCGCGACGCGGTCCGCGCGCAGCAGCACCCCGGTCTCGCCCTCGCGCCACAGGATCAGCCCGTCCGCGTCGGTCACGATCATCATGTGCTCGGCGTCGTCGGCGATGCTCACCAGGTTCTGGCGCAGCAGTGGCAGCACGGGCGAGAGCGGGTGTTCCCCGCGCAGGCCGGGCAGTTCGCCGGGCTCGTAGACGACCGGCGCCTCGCCCGCGTCGGGGTCCACCCGCGCGGCGAGCGAGCGGTCCCAGGACGCGGAGACCACGGAGCGTGGCGAGCGGGGCGCGGGCGTCCCGGCCAGCACCGCCGCCCGGACATGTTCGAGCAGCCGCGCGTACGACTCCGGGTCGCGCAGCAGGTCGGCTTCGGGCGCCTCTGCCACGGTCATGAGGCTAGTGACCGGGCTCACGCGCCTGCAACGTCGATGCAACGTTGCCCTACTTACCGTCGCCGCGGACTCCGTCCCTTCAAACACCGTCACTCCGAGCAACGAGGCAGGAACGATGGCCCTCTACGCCGCACCGAACAGCGAAGGCAGCGTCGTCAGCTACGAGCCGCGCTACGACCACTACATCGGCGGCGAGTACGTCCCGCCCGCCGGTGGCCAGTACTTCGAGAACCCGACGCCCATCACCGGGAAGACCTTCACCGAGATCGCCCGCGGCACCGCGCCGGACGTCGAAAAGGCGCTCGACGCCGCGCACGGCGCCGCCCCGGCGTGGGGCAGGACGTCGGCGGAGGAGCGCGCGGGCATCCTGCTCAGGATCGCCGACCGGATGGAACAGAACCTCGAGAAGATCGCCGTCGCCGAGAGCTGGGAGAACGGCAAACCGGTCCGCGAGACCCTCGCCGCGGACATCCCCCTCGCGATCGACCACTTCCGCTACTTCGCCGGCGCGCTGCGCGCGCAGGAGGGCGGGATCTCGCAGATCGACGAGAACACCGTCGCCTACCACTTCCACGAACCGCTCGGCGTCGTCGGCCAGATCATCCCGTGGAACTTCCCGATCCTGATGGCCGTCTGGAAGCTCGCCCCGGCACTCGCCGCGGGCAACGCCGTCGTGCTCAAGCCCGCCGAACAGACCCCGGCCTCGATCCACCTGCTGCTCTCGATCATCGGCGATCTCGTTCCGCCGGGTGTGCTCAACGTCGTCAACGGGTTCGGTGTCGAGGCGGGCAAGCCGCTCGCGTCGAGCAGCCGGGTGCGCAAGGTCGCCTTCACCGGCGAGACCACGACCGGGCGGCTGATCCTGCAGTACGCCAGCGAAAACATCATCCCGGTCACCGTCGAGCTCGGCGGCAAGAGCCCGAACATCTTCTTCGACGACGTCGCCTCGGCCAACGACGCCTTCTACGACAAGGCGCAGGAGGGTTTCGCGCTGTTCGCGCTGAACCAGGGCGAGGTCTGCACCTGCCCGTCGCGGGCGCTGATCCAGTCCGGGATCTACGACCGGTTCCTCGGCGACGCCGTCGAGCGCGTGAAGAGGATCAAGCAGGGCAACCCGCTCGACACCGAGACGCAGATCGGCGCGCAGGCATCGAACGACCAGCTCGAAAAGATCCTGTCCTACATCGACATCGGCAAGCAGGAGGGCGCCCGCGTGCTGACCGGCGGCGCGCGCACCGACCTCGGCGGCGAGTTGTCGGGCGGCTACTACGTCGAGCCGACGGTGTTCGAGGGTGACAACAAGATGCGGATCTTCCAGGAGGAGATCTTCGGCCCGGTCGTGTCGGTGGCGAAGTTCGCCGACTACGACGACGCGCTCAAGATCGCCAACGACACCCTCTACGGCCTCGGCGCCGGGGTCTGGTCGCGGGACGGGAACACCGCCTACCGCGCCGGTCGCGACATCCAGGCGGGCCGCGTGTGGGTGAACAACTACCACGCCTACCCGGCGCACGCGGCCTTCGGCGGCTACAAGGCGTCCGGCATCGGGCGCGAGACGCACAAGATGATGCTGGATCACTACCAGCAGACGAAGAACATGCTCGTGTCCTATTCGGACAGTGCGCTGGGCTTTTTCTGATGGCACAGCGTGTTGACCTGGCACCGGCCGCCGCGGATCTGCTGCGGCGGCTGGTGTCGCGCCACGGCCCGGTGATGTTCCATCAGTCCGGCGGATGCTGCGACGGGAGCGCGCCGATGTGCTACCCGGCGGGCGAGTTCCGCACCGGGGCCTCCGACGTCCACCTCGGCTCGCTGGCGGTCGAGGGTGCCGGGGACGTCCCGGTGTGGATGTCCGGCCCGCAGTTCGAGTACTGGAAGCACACCCACCTGACCATCGACGTGGTTCCCGGCCGGGGAAGCGGGTTCTCGCTCGAAGCGCCCGAAGGCGTGCGCTTCCTGATCCGCTCCCGCCTGCTCACCGACGAGGAGGTGGCCGAACTCGGCTGAAAACGCGTGCTAACTATACGAACGGTCGTGCTATATTCGGCGACATGACCGAGTATGGGGTGGCCGGGGTGTACGTGGGCAAGCCGAGCGTGCTCGGGCACCGGCGGGAGCAGCCGGTGCTGAGCGCGATCGCGAAGGCCAGGGTCGAGGCGCCGGAGCTGGCCTTGTCCGAGATCAATCTCGACGGGGACGACCAGGCCGACCGCACCGTGCACGGCGGTGTCGACAAAGCGGTTTACGTCTATCCCGCCGAGCACTACCGTGCCTGGGCCGAGGACTCCTTCGACGCCGTGCCCGGCGACTTCGGCGAGAACGTGTCGGTGACCGGCGCGTCCGAGGACGAGGTCCGCGTCGGCGACGTCTGGGAATGGGGCGAGGCGCTGCTTCAGGTCTCGCAGCCGCGGACGCCGTGCTTCAAGCTGGCGATGAAGACCGGGCGCAAGGACGTCGTCCCGGCGATGATCGACTCCGGGCGCAGTGGCTGGTACTTCCGCGTGCTGCGCCCCGGTACGGTGCCGACCGGCGGCGTGATGAAGCTCGTCGAGCGGGCCGACGGGCCCAGCATCACCGAGGTGTACCTGGTGTCCTACGCCAACCTCGCCCAGCTGGACCCGTCGCGGCACGACGCGTTGTTCGCGCTGGCCGACCGGGTGGCGAACGCGCCCGCGCTTTCGGCCCAGTACCGCGCCGGTGTCCAGTCCACTGTGGAACGGTGGCGGGCGCGCCGTGCCGGTTGACGGCCGTCTCGCCCGCGGCGACGCGACCCGGCGGGCGGTGCTGCGGCACGCCGTCGACGTCGCGTCCGTACACGGCCTCGACGGGCTTTCGCTCGGCGGGATCGCCACCGAGCTTTCGCTGAGCAAGAGCGGGGTGTTCGCGCTCTTCGGATCCAAAGAGGACCTTCAACTGGCGACGATCAAGGTCGCCGACGAGATCTTCGCCGAGCACGTGCTGCGGCCGACGGCCGAGGTGACGCCCGGTATCGCGCGGCTGCGGGCGCTGTGCGACAACTGGCTGTCCTACTGCGAACGGCGGATCTTCCCCGGCGGATGCTTCTTCTTCAACGTCGGCGCGGAGTTCGACGCGCGCCCCGGCCGCGTGCACGACGCGATCGCGGTGGCGGGCAAGGCGTTCACCCGGTTCATCACCCGCACCGTCACCGACGCGGTGCGGCTCGGCGAACTCGCGCCCGGCACCGACGTCGCGCGGCTGGCGTTCACCCTGCACGCGCTGGGCCGGGCCGCGAACGCCGACGCGGTGCTGCACGGCGGCACCGACGCCTACCGCCTCGCGCGGGAGTGCATGCACGCCCAGCTCGACGCGGCGCGCGGTCCGCGCCCGGCGAACTAGCCTGGTCCGATGGGTGAGGAGATCTTCGACGGGCTGGCCGACCGATTCGCCGACGACGCGTACGCCTCGGTGAAGGGATACGTACGCACGTACGTGCTGCATCAGCAGCTCCTCGAACAGCTGCCGCCACCCCCGGCGACGGTGCTCGACGTCGGCGGCGGCGCGGGCCATCAGTCGTTCCCGCTGGCCGAGGCCGGCTACGACGTGACGCTGCTGGACCCGTCCGAAGCGATGCTGGACAAGGCCGGGGAGCGGCTCCGGCGGCTGCCCGAGGAGGCGCGTCGCCGGGTGAACCTCGTGCGCGGAGACGGCGAGAAGGCCGAGGCAGCGGTCGAGGGCAGGCGTTTCGACGCCGTGCTGTGCCACGGCGTGCTCGGCTACCTGGAGCGGCCGGAGCCGATGGTGGGCCAGTTGTGCCGGTGCGTCGCGCCGGGAGGCGTCGTGTCGATCATGACGGGCAACGCGAAGGCGATGGCGGTGCGCCCGGCCATGGAACGCCGCTGGGCCGACGCGCTGGCCGCGTTCGACGCCAGGACCGAGATCGGGGTGCTCGGCGTGCCCGGCCGGGCCGACACGGTGGAGGAACTCGGTGAACTCCTGCGCGGCGAGGGCGTGGAACCCGTGCGCTGGTACGGGGTCTGGCTGTTCGTCGACTGGCTCGAATTCGGCGGGACCGCGCTGGATCCCGGCGACACGGAACAGGTGGCCGCGACCGCCGCGGTCGAACTCGAAGCGAGCCGCCGGGACCCCTACCGCGGCCTCAGCCGCGTCTTCCACCTCGTCGGCCGCAAAACCTCGTAACGCGCCCGGAAAGTTCCGTGGGGGCCTCCTTGAGGGACTCTAGGTCCCTCAAGGAGGCCCCCACGGACCATCGGGGGATGGGGCTTATTTCCAGTCGACCTGCGGGGATCGGTAGAAGTCGATGCCCTGCGCGGTCCATCGCGGGCCCTGCTTGGCCAGCCGGACGCGGTAGGTGTCCCAGTTGTGCGTGGCCTTCGGCGACCACGCGATCTCCGCGTGCCCGGCGAGCCGAGGGAACGCCATGTACTCGATGTTGTCGTTGGTCACCAGCGTTTCCGACCACAGCGGCGCCTCGACACCGGCGACCTGGCTCTCCGACACGCCCTGCAGGAACGTCGAGGGATCCCAGTCGTAGGCGTCCTTGACCTCGACGTACCCGGCCCAGTGCAGGCCGAGCGGGCTGTCCTTGTTGTACTGCATGTCGAGGTAGGCCTTGTTCGCCGGCGACATGAGGATCTTGTTGCCCCGCGCGGCGGCCGCGGCGACGTCGGCGTTGACGCCGTCGGTGCCCCAGAACTGCGGAATCGCCGAGGCAGGCGGCTGCGACTTGGCGATGTCGTGCCAGCCGGTGATCAGCTTGCCGTACTTGGCGACGATCGGCTGCACCTTCTTCTCGAAGGTCAGGTAGTCCTCCGGCTTGGTGGCGTGTGCCTCGTCGCCGCCGATGTTGACGTACTTGCCCGGCGTCAGCGCCGAGACCTCGCGGAGCACGTCGTCCAGGAACTTGTAGGTGATGTCCTTGTTGATGCACAGCGAGCTGTAGCCGACCTCGATGTCGGTACGCAGCGGCGGCGCGACACCGTCGCAGTTCAGCTCGGCGTAGGAGGCCTGCGCCGCGTTGGTGTGGCCGGGCATGTCGATCTCCGGCACCACCGTGATGTGCCGAGAGGCCGCGTAGGCCACCAGGTCCTTGTACTGCTCCTGGGTGTAGTAGCCGCCCTTGCCGCCGCCGACCTGGGTCTGGCCGCCGTAGGTCGCCAGCCGCGGCCAGCTCTTGATCTCGATGCGCCAGCCCTGGTCGTCGGCCAGGTGCAGGTGCAGGGTGTTGATCTTGTACTGGGCGATCTGGTCGATGTAGGCCTTGACCTGGTCCGGGGCGAAGAAGTGCCGCGCGACGTCGAGCATGGCGCCGCGGTAGCCGAAGCGCGGGTAGTCGAGGATCGAGCCGCCCGCCACGGTCCAGGCGCGGTGCTGCACGGTCTTCGCGTCGATCGCCGAGGGCAGGAGCTGGCGCAGCGTCTGCACGCCGGAGAACAGACCGTCAGTGGTGTTGGCCCGCAACGACACACCGTCGCGGGTGACCTTGAGCTGGTAGCCCTCGGTGCCGACGCGCTGGTCGGCGTGCCCGAGCTCCAGCGAGATCGCCGGTCCGCCCCAGCTCTTCGACACGACCGGCAGCCGGTACCCGGTGGCCGGTCGGAGAAGGCCGCGGAGGTACTCCGCGACCTGGTCCGCGCCCTTTCCGGCGCGGATGACGGTGTGGGGTGAGAGCGAGAAGTTCGCCCTGGCGTCGGCCTTCGCCTGGACGGGCGCGGGCACGACGTCGGTCACGCCGCGTTCGGTTTTTCCCTGGTGTCGATCGGCTTCGGCGGCCGTCGCCGGGCCGGCCATGGCGGGCAGGCCGAGAGTCGCGAGACTCACGACGGCCGCGCCCAGCACGGCTCTGGACAAGCGCTTCCTCACGGAGCACCTCCGGTCGGGGATCGGGAGCGTCGCTAAAGAGGTATAGACCAATGTGGCGTGGAACACAACACTGGGTGAGGGGCACTGGTCCGGACCGGTGACCGGCCAGGACGGCCTGTGACCCGGGTGTTCGGCGTCGTTTCCGTGAAGGCCTGTCGAGGTGCCGGGCCCCTTGGCGCGTCCACTGTGGATGCCCCGGGCAGGCGGTGCGCGGGTCGGCGGGGCAGTGGATCACCCGGCGTCGTGGTGACTTTCCGTGTTCGCTCGGTGGCGGCATGGGGTGCCGGGGTCGCCGGTCGGGGAATCACCGACATCGGGTGAAAAGCCGGGACGCGGCCGAGGTTGCGGTATTCAGGTGAACCTCGGGACGCTGGAGAGGCGCTATCAGCGGAGTCACAGGACGGCTACGGAGGATGGGCTGTGCCACAGACCCGGCAACCTCGCGGGAGCGGTACGCGTCCTAAGCTGGACCACGGGGGAGTAGGCCCGTGGCGTCACGCGGACGTCACGGCACAACACAGACGGTGAGGGGAGCCAGGCAGTGGGCGGACTCGGGAGCGCACTGCTCTCGCTCGCGCATTCCCTGTTCGGGCCGGGAATCTGGCCCGGTGACTGGGTATGGGCGACGAGCACCGCCGGCGCGCTCGTCGCACTGGTACCCGCCATCGGCGCGCTCACCGTCGCGATCATGCGCAAGGGGACCGGCAACCGCTACGACTCGGTGACGCTGTCGGTGTTCGGCGGGATCGCCGTGGTCAGCGTGCTGGTGCTGCCGTGGCTGCTGGCCAACGGCGTCTCGGCGACCTTCCGCGCGGTGAACGCCGGTCAGAAGAGCGGCCTGTCCGCGAGCGAGCTGTCGACCATGGACAAGTCCTACGCGGACTTCATCGGCCCGCAGAAGACCTACCTCGGCGACGGGCAGAACGTCTACGAGACGCTGTTCTACCCGCACGGCCTGCAGATCTCCTACGTCTACTACCTGGTCGCGCTCATCGCGCTGCCCGCCGGCTCGCTGCTGTTCGTGATGCTCCAGGCGCGGACCGCGTTCCGGCGCGGCCCGAAGTGGCCGTCCCGGTTCTTCTGGATCTCGTTCGTGATCCTGGTGCTGGTCAGTGTCTCGATGGAGGCCAACACCGCGATCCACTTCTGGCTCGGGTTCCTGCCCTTCAGCGTGCTGGGCCTGATCCCGGTCGCGCTGGTCGGGCCGCCGCCGTGGTCGGTCATCCACCGCTCGGTGCAGGAAAAGCGCGACCCGGAGCCGCAGCGCCCGCCGCAGCAGCCCTCGCAGGCCCAGCCCACGCCGCCGCCACCGCCCCCGCAGCGGCAGTACCCGGCCACCGCGCTC
The DNA here is from genome assembly GCF_039541975.1 of Amycolatopsis samaneae. Taxonomy (NCBI): domain Bacteria; kingdom Bacillati; phylum Actinomycetota; class Actinomycetes; order Pseudonocardiales; family Pseudonocardiaceae; genus Amycolatopsis; species Amycolatopsis samaneae. The sequence continues at coordinate 32,510 of NZ_BAABHG010000006.1, read as the reverse complement.
GCGCAGGCCCCGGAACCACCGGCGCTGGCCGCCGTGCCGGGGCCGGTCCCGCTGCCGCCCGGTTCGCGTGGCGCGGGCGGCAGCCGTTACCGGCGGGTCCGGCAGCTCGGCGCGGGCGGGTTCGGCACCGTGTGGCAGGCCGTGGACACCCAGCTCAACCGGACCGTCGCGCTGAAGATCGCGCACGCCCCGGACCGCGACACCGAGGAGCGGATGCAGCGGGAGGCCCGCGCGCTGGCCGTGGTGAACCACCCGAACTGCGTCAAGGTGTACGACCTCGTCGAGGAGCCCGACGGCCTCGCGCTGGTGATGGAGTACCTGGAGGGCCGCTCGCTCGCCGACGTCGTGGACAGCCAGGGGCCGCTCGACGACATCGCCGCCGGGCGGCTGTGGTCGACCATGGCCGGGGCGCTGGCCGCCGCGCACGAGAAGGGCGTGCTGCACCGCGACCTCAAGCCGTCGAACATCATCGTCGACCCGGCGGGCCTTGCCCACCTGATCGACTTCGGGATCGCCCGCAGCCAGGGCGATTCGAAGCTCACCGCGACCGGGATGATGATCGGCACGCCCGACTTCGTCGCCCCGGAGACCGCGATGGGCGCGCCCGCGAGCCCCGCGTCGGACGCCTGGCAGCTGGCCGCGACGGTCAGCTACGCGCTGTCCGGGCAGCCGCCGCGTGGTACCCGCGAGACGCCGATGGCCGCGTTGATGGCCGCCGCCCGCGCCGAACCGGTGTCCCGGCTGCCCCGCAACAGCGCGCACACCCGGATCCTGGGCGCCTCGCTCGACCAGGAGCCCCGGCGCCGCCCCACCCTGACCGCGGTGCGCCGCGAGGTCGAGGGCTGGCTGGCGCGCGCGGGCAAGTCGCCGGACGGGCCGGTCACCCAGCTGGTGCCCCGCCAGCCGCCGCAGCCGCAGCGGACCAGGCAGGTGCAGCCGCCGCCACCGCGCCGCTGAGGGAAGCCGGGGTCAGGCCGCGGGCTTCACCGCGCAGAACTCGACGTACTCCTTGGGCACGTGCCGGACCTGTTCCTCGGCGAATCCGGCGGCGCGCAACCGGCCGGGCAGCGTGCCGGCGTCGACGACGTTCATCGTGTCGCCGAGGTGCAGCAGCCGGAACGGGAGGCTGAGCTGGCTGTCGGTGCCGCGGAACAGCCCGCCCGGCCGCAGCACCCGCGCCGCCTCGGCGAAGATCGCGTCCTGGAGTTCCACCGTCGGCACGTGGTGCAGCATCGTGAAGCACACGACCGCGGAGAACCGCCCGTCCTCGAACGGCATTTCGGCGCCGCTGCCGTGCACGACCTCCGCGCGGTCGCCGTACCTGTTCCGCAGCAGGCGGGCCGAGGCGTCGTCGATCTCGACCACGGTCAGCGACGGGACCCGCTTCAGCAGGACGTTCGTGGTGGCGCCGAAACCGGGGCCGATCTCGAGGACCTCGTCGCCGAGGTCGAATCCGTCCAGGAACTCCGGCAGGACCTCGCCGATCTTCCTGGCCCAGAATTCCGAGCTGCAGAGCTTGCGGTGCACGTAGTTCATCGGCATGACTTCGACGGTAGGCAGCCGCGATACTGACCGGAAGGCGATAGCCTGACAAGTGATGTCGCAGGACGGTCAGACCGCCGCCGCCCGGGTACACGGACAGCCCGGCGCGATGCTGCTCGGCGCGTTCGACTTCCCGGCCGGGACCTGGACCCCGTGGCACCGGCACGAGGAACACCACCAGCTCGTCTGGGCGGCCCGCGGCGTGCTCGCGGTGAACGTCGGCGAAGCGCATTGGGTGCTGCCCCCGACCCGCGCGCTTTGGCTGCCCGCGGGCCTTTCACACCGCAGCGGGTCGGTGGGCAACGCGGTGATGCTCGGGATCTACGCCGATCCACCGCGCTGCCCGGTGACCTGGCCGGGACCCCGCCTGCTCACCGTCCGGCCGTTGCTGCGCGAACTGCTGGCCCACCTGACCGATCCCGGCCTGGCCGCCGAGCCGCGCCGCCGCGCCGAGGCGGTGGTGTTCGACCTGCTGGAACCCCTCGACGTCATCCCGATCGTGGTGCCCTCGCCGGTGGACCCGAGGGCCCGCGACGTCGAGGCCGCGCTGGCCGCCGACCCCGCCGACCCGCGCGGGCTCGCCGAGTTCGGCCACGCGGTGGGCGCGAGCGAACGAACACTGGCCCGGATCTTCGCCCGTGACTGCCGGATGACGTTCGGGACCTGGCGGACCCAGGTGCGCCTGCGGGCCGCGCTGCCGCTGCTCGCAGCCGGGCTGCCCCTCGCGGCGGTGGCGGACCGGATCGGCTACGGATCGGCGAGCGCGTTCGTCGCCGCCTTCCGGCGCGCCGTCGGCATCACGCCGGGCGCCTACTTCGCGGGCTGACCGTCCACTGTGGAGGCGACAGGCAGCTTGTGCGACAAGGAAAAGTGCGTTCGCTGCCCGTCGGGCGCGCCGAACCAGCGGGTCAGCGCCGCGTCGAGTCCGTCCGTGTCCCCGGCGAAGCAGACGTAGCCGTCCGGGCGGACGAGGCGGACTTCGGCGTCGTCACCCGGCGTGTGATCCACCCGGCCTCGCCATCCGGCGGCGATCCCGGCTCGCCCGCCGAGCAGCAGCCCGCGCCCGGAACGCAGCTCGACGTCCGGCAGCCGGGCGCCCAGCAGCGGATGCGCCGGGCCGTCCGGCATCGCGTAGCGGATGTCCAGCCCGGAGATCATGCCCGCCAGCAGCCGGTTCCCGTCCGGGGTCGCGGCCAGCTCGGCGGTGATCGCCCGCAGCGCCTGAACGTCCGGGTCGGGCACCGTCAGCACGCCCTGCGCGCGGGTGTTCTGGAGCACCCGCGCGGCCACCGGGTGCCGTTCGGAGTGGTAGCTGTCCAGCAGCCCGTCCGGTGCCCAGCCGGAAACCGCCGCGCCGAGCTTCCAGCCCAGGTTGACCGCGTCCTGCACGCCCAGATTCAGCCCCTGCCCGCCCGCCGGGAGGTGGATGTGCGCGGCGTCCCCGGCGAGGAAGACGCGGCCGCTCCGGTACCGCTCGGCCTGCCGGGAGGCGTCGGTGAACCGTGAGGCGTGCTTGACCCGCACCAGCCGCACCCCGCCCCCGCGCGCCTGCCGCAGGGCCCGCAGGATCTCGTCCTCGGTGATCGGCAGGTCGCGGCCCGGCTCCCGCTGGTCCTCGCTCGCGAACAGGAAGCGGAACACGTTGTCCGCCAACGGAGTCAGGAAGGTCGTGGTGTTTTCCGCCGGTTCGTAGCTCGGCAGCCGCCATTCCGTGGGCAGGGCCGGATCGTCCGCCAGCTCGACGTCGGCGACGACCAGGGAGATCCGGCCGTCCCGCCCGGGAAAGGCGACGCCGAGTTCCTTGCGCACCCGGCTGCGCCCGCCGTCGGCGCCGACGGCGTACGCCGCGCGCAGCGTTCGCTCGCCCCCGGTGCCGGTGACCGTGAGGTCGACGCCGTCGGCGTCCTGGCTCAGCCCGAGCAACTCGGTGCCCCGCAGGACCGGGACACCGGCCCCGGTGAGCCGCGTTTCCAGCGTCTCCTCCACCAGACCCTGCGGAATGCCGACCTGGTAAGGAAAACGGGTGTCGAAGACGGAGTAGTCCAGTGGCAGTCCGGCGAAGTGCCCGCCGGGGAGATTGGTCAGCGCGCGGTCGGCGATCGGGGCCAGCCAGCCTCGCGCGTCGAACAGCTCGGCGGTGCGCGGCTGGAGGTTCAGCGCCTTCGACTGCGGGTTCCGTTCGGTCAGCCGGTCGAGCACGACGACACGTGCCCCGGCCAGGAGCAGTTCGTTGGCCAGCGTCAGCCCGGTCGGCCCGGCCCCCACGATGATGACATCGGCGTCCATGTGAGGTTCAGACCTTCAGTCCGTGCTTGGTGACGTACCGGACGTGGAAGGCGATCAGCCCGGCCAGGACCACCAGCCACTGCACCGTGCTCACCAGCGGGACGGAGTCGATCGGCAGCGTGTAGGCGAGGATCACGCGGACGACCGCGTCGAGCGTGAAACCCAGTCCCCACACCAAGGTCACCAGTCGCAGGTGCTTGCGGAACGCGGGTTCGGTGTCCCAGCGGGCGTCCCACTGCCGGTGCCCTTCGGCGCCGATCTTCACCGTGACGATCGTGCGCGCCATCGAGCGCATGAACGGCTGCCGGGTCAGCAGCGTGCCGAGCACCCACAGCCCGAGCGCGCCGAAGATCCAGCTGTCGCGGACCAGCAGCAACCGGGGATCCCCGGTCAGTGTCGAGGTGAGCGTGCCGAGCGCCACCATGCTCAGCGTGAACACCGCGAAAGCGTCGACCCGGCGCTGCTTGACCAGCGTGTACCCGATCATCGGCAGCGTGAGCAGCGCGCTCGCCGCCAGCGCCAGCCACTGGTTCACCCCGGCCGCGCGCAGCGCGTAGAAGCCGCCGAGCGGCAGTACCAGATCCAGAAGTACCTGGAGTATCAGGTGTTTGCGCAACGCCGCGGTCTTCTCGCGCTGGGTGCGCGTCGCCGGTACGGCCTGGGTGGATGCGTCCACGGTCATGGTTTCGTCCTTGTCGTCTGGGGTGGGCACGGCGCCGGTCACTGTTTCCGGGCGGCCCGGTCGAAGAGGTCGGCCAGCTCGCGCGCGCACGCCGCGGTGTCGAAGTCCGGGTCGAAGGCGGCCCGGCTGGTGGCTTCGTTGAGGGCGCCGTTCACCGCGAGTACCAGCACTCGCGGGTCCAGCTGCCGGATCTCGCCCTGCTCCTGCCCCACCCGGATCCGCCGCTCCTGCTCGGTGGCGAGCGCGGTCATGGCGGGGGTGAGGCCGCGCAGTTCCGGGTCCTCGTTGTGGACCGCGTTCACGATCGTCTGCAGGGCACGCTGGTGCTTCGGGTACTCGTCGAGCAGCGCGAGCCGGGCGGTGATGTAGAGCCGCAGCCGGCCGAGGACGCTGGCCTCCGTGTCCATTTTGGACAGCAGGAACTCGCCGTTGACCCGCATCACCTCGGCGACGACCTCGCGGATGAGGTCGTCCTTCCCCTTGAAGTGGTACGAGATCATCCCGGTGCTGCTCAGCCCGGCCTGCTTGGCGATCTTGGCGAAGCTGGCCCCCGCGTACCCCTGCTCGGCGATGACCACGATCGCCGCGTCCACGATCTGCGCCCGGCGGGCCGATTCGATGAACGTCCGGCCGCCTTGCTTGTCCGAACTGCTTTTTGCTGGCATGAGCAAACCATAGCGCGTCTTGCTCACTCAAGCAAGAGTTGGTCCAGCTGAGCAAGTCACCTGGCCGCCAGCCTCTGAAGGCCACCTTGAGGGCGTATAAGTCCCTCAAGGTGGCCTTCAGAGGCTGGGGGTCAGCGCCAGGAGGGCAGCCACATTTCGGCCTGCCAGTGCGCGTTGGTGATCGGCACGCCGTTCAGGATCGGCCACAGCCAGGCGAAGTTCGCCACCACCAGCCCGACGTAGAGCGCGACAACGAGCAGACCGGTGCCCCGGCGCTCGAACCCGCGTTTCGCGCCGCCGAGGATCTGGCCGAGCACCAGTGTCAGGCCCAGTACCAGGAACGGGGCCATCGGCGTGGCGTAGAAGAAGTACATCTGCCGGTCGACGTTGAGGAACCAGGGCAGCAGACCGGCGAAGTAGCCGACGAGCACCGCGGCGTAGCGCCAGTCCGCGCGGAAGAACCAGCGCCAGATGCCCCAGCCGAGCATCGGCAGCGCCAGCCACCACATCGCCGGGGTACCGATGAGCATCGTGACCGAGGTGCAGCGCGACTCGCCGCAACCGCTCAGGTTGCCGTTGGTGTAGTAGAGCATCGGCCGCAGGCCCATCGGCCAGGTCCACGGCTTGGACTCCCACGGGTGCGGGTTGTCCTTCGGGGTCAGCAGCGTCTCGTGGAAGTGCAGGACGTTCATCGCGTAGTCGCCGAGCGAGCGCAGCGCCGGCGGCACCCAGCCCCAGAGACCGGGAGCGACGTCCTTGATCTCGGTGTAGTGCCGGTCGGTGCCGGTCTCGCTGGCGAACCAGGCCCAGTACGCGGCCAGGTACATCAGGAACGGGACGAGCAGGATCGCCCACAACGCGGGCAGCACGTCCCGGCGGAGCGTGCCGAGCCACGGCCGCTCGACACCGGCCGCGCGCCGCGCGGCGACGTCGAACGCGACGCACAGCAGCCCGAACGCGGCGATGTAGTAGAGCGCCGACCACTTCACGCCGAAGGTCAGGCCGATCATGATCCCGGTCGCGAACCGCCACCAGCGGAATCCGAGCTTCGGGCCCCACGGGGACTCGCCGATCCAGCCCTCACGGACCGCGACCGCGAGCCGTTCCCTGACCTGGTCGCGGTCGCACAACAGGCAGGAGAACGCGGCGAGCACGAACAGCGCGATGAAGATGTCGAGCATGCCCATCCGCGACTGCAGGTGCAGCACGCCGTCGCAGATCACCAGCACCCCGGCGATCCCGCCGAGCAGCGTCGAGCGGGTGAGCCGCCGCGCGACACGGATGGTGAGCAGCACGAGCAGCGTCCCGGCCAGCGCGGGCACGATCCGCCAGCCCCAGCCGTTGTAGCCGAACAGCCATTCGCCGATCGCGATGAGCTGCTTGGACAGCGGCGGATGGACGACCAGTTCGTAACCCGCGTTGTCCTCGTAGCCGCCGTTGCGCAGCATCTGCCACGCCTGCGGGACGTAGTGCTTCTCGTCGAAGACCGGGGTCCCGACGTCGGTGGCCCCGGCGAGATCCTGGATCCGGACGATGCCGCCGATCACGGTGAGCACGAGCGTGACGATCCAGCCGCGCAGGCGGTCGGTCGGCATCCCTCGGCCGAGCAGGGTGGCTTCCCGGTCGGCGGGGGGCCGGAGCGCTTCGGCCGGATCCGGCCGCACGCCCTCGTCGTCGGGACGGGTCAGCAGTGCGGTCACGGGGCCTGATACTACGGCCGGGCCTGTTCGCTCGTCGTGCGGATCGGTGAGATTCGCCGGGGTTGTCACGGGGCTTATAGAGTGCGGCCATGAGTTCCTCCCCGACGGCAGGGCGTCTCGTGCTGGCGGCCACCCCGCTCGGGGACGTGCGCGACGCGTCGCCCCGGCTGGCCGAGGCGCTGACCGAAGCGGACGTCATCGCCGCCGAAGACACCCGCCGCCTGCGCTCGCTGGCCACCGCGCTCGGCGTCACCCCGAATGGGCGTGTCGTGAGCTTCTACGAGGACGTCGAGACCTCTCGGCTGCCGAAGCTCGTCGAAGCCCTGCGGTCGGGGGAGACCGTGGTGCTGGTGACCGACGCCGGGATGCCGAGCGTGTCCGACCCCGGGTTCCGCCTCGTGGCCGCGTGCGTCGCGGAGGACCTGCCGGTGACCTGCCTGCCGGGCCCGTCCGCGGTGACGACCGCGCTCGCTTTGTCCGGTTTGCCCTGTGACCGCTTCTGTTTCGAGGGCTTCGCGCCGCGCAAGCCGGGTGAACGCGCGAAGTGGCTTTCGACGCTGGTGTCCGAGCCGCGGACGGTGGTGTTCTTCGAATCGCCGCACCGCCTGGCGAGCACGCTGGCCGATGCCGCTTCGGTGTTGGGTGGGGAGCGGCAGGCGGCGGTATGCCGGGAGCTGACCAAGACGTACGAGGAGATCAAGCGCGGGACGCTGTCGTCGCTGGCTTCATGGGCCGCCGACGGGGTGCGCGGCGAGATCACCGTGGTGCTGGCCGGGGCGGCGCCGCGGTCAGTGTCGGTCGCGGACCTCGTGGGGGAGGTCAGCGCGCGGGTCGCGGGCGGGGAGCGGCTGAAGGCGGTGGCGGCCGAGGTCGCGGAGGCGGCCGGAGTGTCCAAAAAGGAGCTGTACGACGCGGTCCTGACGTCCCGGAAGTGACGGTCGTCGAGCGCCCCAATGTGGCATTGGGTGCTCCGCTCCTTGCCCCCGCCGCCACCCTCAACGGAGACGCTCCGCGTCCGGCCCTGATTCCACGCAGCGAATGTGGCGTTCGGTGCGTTGGACGCACCGAACGCCACATTGGGGCGCATGACCGCCGCAGGATCCGCGCGTGTTCGTCGTGGCGCGGTTGTGCGGGGCTAGGCTCGGCGCGAAAGTGAAGTAAAACGGGCGATCTTCGCGGTAAAGCCGCAGGTGAACGAGTGTGCTCCCCGCGCCTGCAGGGCTGATCCCAACTGCGGCGGCGCCTGCGTACGCGCCGGACAGGTGCTCCCCGCGCGAGCGGGGCTGATCCGTTCCCGACGCTGGCGAGCCCTTGCAGGACCGCGTGCTCCCCGCGTCTGCGGGGCTGATCCCGCTAGCGTGCGCGGGATAGCGTCGTAGTGACCGTGCTCCCCGCGCAGGCGGGGATGGTCCCGCGTCACACGCGGTCTTCATGACGCACGACTCGTGTTCCCCGCGTCAGCGGGGCTGTTCCTTAATGGAACTCGTCGACCAGCAGGTGATCGACACGCTCCCCGCGTCCGCGGGGCTGATCCTCCCATTCGGGTCAACATCCCCGGCGGATCACGGTGCTCCCCGCGTTGGCGGGGCCGGACAGGTTCAGGCCAGCAGGGCCTTGGCGGCGGCTCGGGCCTTCTCCGCGTCCGGTGTCCCGCCGGTGATGATGTCGGTGTAGATGAACGACTCGCCGATGCGCACCAGCAGATAGGCCAGGTCGGGCACCGGCAGCGGCGCGTCGAGGCGGCCGCCGGCGATCTCGGATTCCAGCAGCGAGGACACCCGCGCGATGGTCCGGCTCTGCACGAGGCTGGCCTTCGTGGTGAGGATCCGCAGTGCGCGCTCGGGTTCACGGCGGAGGAAGTCGTGGAAGGGCGCGGAGTCGTTCACCGTGCGGGCGAAGGCACCGACGACGTCGGCGATCCCCTCGGCGCCCCGGCCGTGCGCGTGCCGGGACCGGGCGTCGAGGACGGCTTCGGTGAGTGACCAGAGGATCTCGCCGAGCAGCTGGTCGCGGCTGCCGACCCAGCGGTGCAGGGTGGCGCGGCTGATGTCCAGCGCACCGGCCAGATCGCGCATGTCGATGCGGCGTCCGTGCAGGAACCAGTCGCGCGCGACGGCGAACGCGCGGGCGGCGTCGGGCCGCTGGGGACGGGAGACGGCTGCGGTTTCGATGTGGTCAACCTATCACGTACCGTCACGGCATGAGACATATGTCAGAATGTCTCATCTCGACCGCGAGGAGGATGCAGATGCGCGCAGTGCAGGTCACCGAGTTCGGCGGCCCCGAGGTGCTCACCCCCGTCGAACTGCCGGACCCGGAACCCGGCCCCGGCCAGACCCTGATCGAGGTCGACCGCGTCGGGGTCAACTACGCGGACACCCACCAGGCGGAGAACTCCTACCTCGCGCCGACCAGGCTCCCGTTCGTGCCCGGCGGCGAGGTCGTCGGCCGCACGGCCGACGGCAGGCGGGTCGTGGCGCTGCTCAACGGCGGGGGCGGGTACGCCGAGCGCGCGGTCGCCGACGACGCGATGACGTTCGCGGTGCCGGACGGTGTCGACGATCTGACCGCGCTGGCCATGCTGGTCCAGGGTGCCACCGCCTGGGTGCTGCTGCGGAAGAACGCCCACCTCGAGCCGGGCGAGTCGGTGGTCGTGCACGCCGCGGCGGGCGGGGTCGGGACGATCGCGGTCCAGCTGGCCAAGGCGTGGGGCGCCGGCCGGGTCATCGCCGGCGCGAGCAGCGACGAGAAGCGCGCGCTGGCGCTGGAGCTGGGCGCGGACGTGGTCGTCGACTCCCGTGCCGCCGACCTGACCGAGGCGCTGCTCACCGCGAACGGCCGCCGGATCGACGTCGTGCTCGACATGGTCGGCGGTGTCACCACCGACCAGAGCATCGCCGCGCTCGCGCCGTTCGGGCGCCTCGCGTTCTACGGCATGGCCGGGCGCGAGCAGCCGAAGCCGGTCGAGCTGCGCAACCTGCTCGGCCACAGCACGACCGTCACCGGGATGTGGCTGCCGCACGTGTTCCGCCTGCCGGGCAACGTCTTCGGCACCGCGCTGGCCGAATTGTTCGACCTCGCGCTGGCCGGGAAGATCCGGGCCGTGCCCGGCGGCGAATACGCGCTTTCGGACGCCCGCAAGGCACACGAGGCGCTCCGGTCGCGGAGCACCGTCGGCAAACTCCTGCTCGACCCCACGAAGTAAACCCGCACCGAAGCCTCTGAAGGCCACCTTGAGGGACTTGGAGTCCCTGAAGGTGGCCTTCAGAGGCCGGCGGTGCTCAGCGGGGCGGGGTGGCCAGCAGTTTCGTGAGCGGGGCCGACTTGTGCAGGCATTCCTGCCATTCGGCCTCGGCGTCGGAGTCGGCGGTGATCCCGCCGCCGACCCCGAGCGCGATCGTGTCCCGGTGGATCTCGAACGTCCGGATCGCGACGTTCAGCTCCAGCCCGGCGATCGGTGACGCGCAGCCGATAGCGCCGGTGTACACGCCGCGAGCGTCCGGCTCCAGCCCGGCGATGAGATCCAGCGCGCGGATCTTCGGCGCGCCGGTGACCGAGCCGGGCGGGAACGTCGCCGCCAGCAGCCCGGCGTCGTCCAGCCCCCGCGCCAGCTCACCCTCCACTGTGGACTCCAGATGCCAGACGCCGGGTGCTGGGCGGACGGTGAGCAGGTCCGGCACCGTCACGCTCCCGACCGCGCACACCCGGCCGAGGTCGTTGCGGACGAGGTCGGTGATCATCACGTTCTCCGCGACGTCCTTTGTGGACTCGCGAAGCCGCTGCGCGTTCCCGTCGTCGGCCGGGCCGCGCCGGGGCAGGGTCCCCTTGATCGGCGTCGACCGCACCGACCGGCCATGGCGGGCGAGGAACAGTTCGGGCGAGAACGACACGACGGCACCCCAGTCGCCGGCCAGGTGCGCGGCCCGGCGCGGGGCGAGCCGACGGACACCCTCGGCGAACAGGGCCGTGGCGCTCCCGGCGAACGTGCCGGTGAACCGGCAGCAGATGTTGGCCTGGAACAGTTCCCCGGCCTCGATCTCGTGCACGCACGACTTCACCGCCTGGTGGTGGGCGGACGGGAGCGGACGGTTCATCGGCCCGGCCGACCAGGTCTCCCCTGCTCCGGGCGTGGCGAGCGCGGACTCCACAGTGGACAGCAGGCCGAGCGGATCCGGCGCGTCGACGGGAACCAGTGCCTCGAACCAGCACCGTCCGTCGGTGTCCCAGCGCAGTACGTGATCGGCCCAGCCCCACACTGCGGGCGGCAGCGCGCCGGACCGCTTCGCCGGATCGGCGAGGTCGTAGGAGAGATAGCCGAACCAACCGCCGCCGACGGCACCCGGCACGGCGTCGGCGACCTCGGGCTGGCGGGCCGGGATCGCGAAGGCCGCCGCGGCGTCCGAAACCGGTGTCAGTTCCAGGCTGGGCGCGATGACCGCGCGGGCGCCGAACCACTCGCCGCACAACGCGGCCGGGGGCGCGGCCCCGCGTGCCGTGGCGGACGTGGCCAGCCGGGAGAGCGCGCGTTCGGGTGTGAGGTCCGTGTCGAGCACCCGTCGCACCAGCCGCATGTCGACATTGTGGCCATAGCGGGCGGGAAAGGACAGCGAGAGTGAGGTCACTGACGATCCACAGAATCGGCCGCTACCCTCGGCTGCCATGTCGACCTGCGTAACCGACGAAGTCTCGGCCGGTCCGCGATCGACGTCGGGGGAGCCGGTGGACCGCCACGAGCGGAACCGGCAGCGGTACGTGGTCGTGCTGCTCTCGGCGGTGATCGGGATGGCGATGGTGCTCCGGATCTCGTTGTTCCGGTACGAGACGACGGACTACCTCTACTACTACCGCCAGTGGTACGAGTTCGTCGTCGAGCACGGCCGGTTCGCGGCGCTGAGCTACGAGTTCTCGGACCAGAACGCGCCCTATCGCTACGTCATGGTGCTCGTGACACTGTTGCCCGGCTCGCCGCTGATCGGGATCAAAGCCGTCTCGGTCGGCTTCGAACTGCTCATCGCGTTCTTCGCCTACCGGATCACCGCGCTGCGGTTCGGGCCGCGGTCGTGGGTGTCCGGTGTCGCCGCGCTGATCGTCTTCCTGCTGCCCACCGTCGTGCTCAACGGCTCGATGTGGGCACAGGGCGACGCGATCTACGCGTCGTTCGCGCTCGGCGGCGTCTACTACCTGTTGCGCAGAAAGCCTTACTGGGCTTGTGTCTTCTTCGGACTCGCGCTGGCGTTCAAGCTCCAGGCGATCTTCGTCTTCCCGCTGCTGCTGATCATGGTGCTGCTCGGCCGGGTGCCGTGGCGGGCGCTGCTCGCGATCCCGGCGGTGTACCTGCTGCTCGACGTCCCGGCGCTGCTGCTGGGCGCGGACCCGGGCAAGCTGCTGACGATCTACGTCCGGCAGACCGACATCTGGCCGAAGCTGACCATGAACGCGCCGTCGATCTGGCAGTTCTTCCGCGGCAACGAGGGCATGGACAGCATGCGCGTGCCCGCGGTGCTCTTCGCCGGGCTGCTGGTGCTCGTGCTGTGCCTGCTCGTGCTGTTGTCCAGGGCGGAACCGACCGACACCCGGATCCTGCTGCTCGGCACGGTTTCGGTGCTGCTGGTCCCGTTCGTGCTGCCCTCGATGCACGAGCGGTACTTCTACCTCGCCGATCTGCTGACCGTGCTGCTCGCCTTCCACCTGCCCAGACGGCTCTGGTTCGTCCCGGTCGTGGTGCAGTTCGTCTCGCTGCTCAGCTATCTCCCGTTCCTGTTCCGCGCGGGGGACGGGGGCGAGCCGGTGGACTTCCGGATTCTGGCGGCGCTGGAGCTGGCGGTGCTGGTGGTCGTCGTGCGGGAAACCGTCCGGCAGCTGCGCCCCGGCGTCACAACAGCATGTCCGCCAGGGTGAACGGGTAGACGAGCGCGTCCTGCGCGACCGGGCAGCCGATCCCGGGCACGTCGGTGCCGAAGGCGTGCTCGTGCATGCCGAGCCTGCTGTGGAACCAGCCGGGACGGCCGGGGATCCCGTTGTGCCGCGCCAGCCACAGCACGACGTCGCTGTCGGCCCAGCGATCCGGGTGCAGCCGGTGTGCCCAGTGGTCGTGGTCGGCGTACACCAGCACCGTGGTGATCTTCGCGGCGTGCCGGACGTGCTTGATCCAGGTCTTGACGAACCGGTCGTCGACGCTTTCGGCGGAGACCTCCAGCGCCGGGGCGAGCGAGCCGGGGGCGAACGCGCCGAGCCTGCTCGCCGTCCGCACGAAGTGCTCGGCCTGGTCGTGCACCGCGCCGGGCCGCGCGAAGTGCCGTCCGCCGGTGTGCAGTCCGGCGTGTTGCGCGCCGGCCAGATTGCGTTCGGCGGACGAGTTGCTCCAGTTGGTGTTCTCGCTGATCGTCACCGAGGCGAAGCGGACTCTCCCGCCGCGGACGGCCGTCCAGTCGGCCACCGCTTCGCGGTGGGAGAGAGTGATGCCCTGTTCGCCTACCGGTTCCGTCACGCGCAGTCCCCGCAATCCCCAAGCTGGGTGAAAGCCCACTCTAGCTCGCGGATCGGCGGAATGTGACACTTCGGCACGACACGTGTCAGCGCGTGATCGCCGGGGACGTGCTCTGAAGGCCACCTTGAGGGACTTGAGTTCCCTCAAGGTGGCCTTCAGAGGCCTTGGCGGCTCGCGGGACTCAGGCGTTTTCGCGCTGGAAGGTGCGGGCGCCCCACCACACGGCGAGCACGGCCATCACCACCACGACGACACTGCCGGTGAACAGCGCGTCCATCGTGAAGTCGCCCTTGAAGCTGTTCCGTTCGACGTCGACCACGTGCCGGAACGGGTTGATCCGCGAAACCGTGTACAGCCAGTCGGGCGCCTTGCCCGACACGATCGGCAGCAGGATCCCGGACAGCAGCAGCAACGGCATCAGCACCGCGTTGAGCAGCGCGGGGAAGGTCTCCTCGCTCTTGAGCGTCAACGCCAGCGCGTACGAGCACGAAGCGAGCGCGATCGCCAGCAGGAACACGATCAGCAGGCTGAGCACGACCCCGCCGAACGGCGCGTTCAGGTCGAAGACCAGGTACGCGATGATGATGATCAGCACGGCCTGCACCACCGCCTGCAGCGCGTTGGCCAGCACCTTGCCCAGCAGCAGCGCCACCCGGCTGACCGGGGTGACCCGCAGCCGCTCGATCACGCCGGAGCGGAACTCGGCCAGCAGCGCGAACCCGACGAACGAGCTGCCGAACAACGCCAGCTGCGCGACGAGCCCCGGGGTCAGCACCATCCAGCCGTCGGTTTCGGTGAGCCCCTGCGCCTTGAGCGCGTCGACCATCAGCGGTCCGAACAGGAACAGGTACAGCAACGGCTGCATGATCCCGATCATCACCCAGGTCGGGTTCCGCAGGCCCGCGAGCACGTCGCGGCGGAAGATCAGCCAGGTGTCACGCAACATGGCTCGCCTCCTCGGTCTCGGCCTCGGCGGGCCGGGTGCCCTCTTCGGCGTCGCGCAGGCTCCGGCCGGTGAGGGTCAGGAACACGTCGTCGAGCGTCGGCCGGTGGACCTGCATCGCGGCCATCGTGATGCCGCGCGAGTCCAGCGCGCGCAGCAGCTCCGGCATCGCGGTGTCGCCGCGCGGCACCCGGAAGCGGATCGTGCCGCCGGTGACCGCGAACTCGTGTGCCCCGGTGAGCTTCCCGGCGATCTCCGCGGCCTCGGCCGCCGACGCCTCCTCGACCTCGATCGTGACGCCGTCGCCGGAGACCCGGGCCTTGAGCGAGTCCGGGGTGCCCTCGGCGACGATCCGGCCGTCGTCGATCACGATCAGCCGGTCGGACAGGGCGTCGGCCTCGTCCAGGTAGTGCGTGGTGAGGAAGACGGTGACGCCGTGGTCGTCGCGCAGGCGCCGGATGTGCTCCCACAGGTTCGCCCTGCTCTGCGGGTCGAGCCCGGTCGAGGGCTCGTCGAGGAAGACGAGCCCCGGCGAGTGGATGAGCCCGAGCGCGATGTCGAGCCTGCGGCGCTGACCCCCGGACAGCGTCTTGGTGAGCCGGTGTTCGAGGCCCGCCAGGTCGAGCTGACCGGCCAGCGTGGCGCCGCGGCTGAGCGCGTCCGCCTTGCTCAGGCCGTACAGCCTGCCCTGCAGCTCGATCTCCTCGGCGACCTTCACCTCGGGCGCGGTCCCGCCGCCCTGTGCCACGTACCCGATTTTCCGGCGTACCCCCAGTGGATCGGTCAGCAGATCGCAGCCGCCGACCGTCGCCGTGCCCGCGGAGGGCTTGAGCAGCGTGGTCAGCATGCGCAGTGTCGTGGTTTTCCCGGCCCCGTTCGGGCCGAGGAAGCCGACCAGCTCCCCGGCCTCGACATCGAGGTCGACCCCCTTGACGGCGTGCACTTCGCCGCCGTTGCGGCCCTTGCGGCGGAACCGCCGCTCGAGGCCGCGTGCCTTGATCATGAGAACCCCTCTCGTGCTAGTCAAACTTGACTACCCGGATGGCGCAGTCTGCCCGGGGTATCGTTCGCTAGTCAAATTTGATTACGAGGCGGGTTCGCCGAACGCGCGCTCGCCCTCCCCCGCCATGACGTACTCCCCGGCCTCCAGCCGGGCGATCAGGTTCCGGATCCACTCCAGGCTCGCGCTCGTGATCCCGCCCCACAGCCGGAACAGCTCGGTGATGTGCGCGGGCTGCCCCCACCCGGTGCCGTCCTCGATGAGCAGGTGCGCGCGCCGCTCCTCGGCCTCCAGATGCACCAGCCGCTGCCGGAGCATGGCGATCACGTGCTGACGCGGCAGGGTGGTCATCAGCGAGATCGCCGCGGACATCTCCGGGTGAGCGAGGTCGGGATCGGACAGCGCAGTCGTCAGCAGCAGGTGGTACTCCCGCTCGCCGTCGGCGGTCAGCCGGTAGGCGACGCGGTCGGGGCCGGGGCCGCCCGCGTTCCCCGGCACCTGTTCGAGCAGGTCCTCGGCGGTCATCTTCTTGAGCGCGTGGTAGATCGACCCCGGCTGCACGTTGGCCCACTTGTCGGCCGACCAGGTCAGCAGCTCGCGGCGCACCTGGTAACCGTGGGCCGTGCCGTACATGCGCACGACTCCGAGCACCAGCAAACGCGTCGCGGACACCCATCCTCCTGCTCAAGTACCTGCCAATAACAATGCCTTAGCGCCCATCCGTAGGCTAAACAGGTATGAGCACCCCTGTGTTGACCGCGGTGGCCTGGCCCTACGCCAACGGCCCCCGCCACATCGGCCACGTGTCCGGATTCGGCGTCCCGTCCGACGTCTTCTCCCGCTACCAGCGAATGGCCGGCAACCGGGTGCTCATGGTGTCCGGTACCGACGAGCACGGCACGCCGATCACCGTCCAGGCCGACAAGGAAGGGCTCACCTCCCAGCAGACGGCGGACAAGTACACCCGCCAGATCGGGTCCGACCTGCAGGGCCTCGGCCTCACCTACGACCTGTTCACCCGCACCACCACCGGCAACCACGCCGAGGTGACGCAGCAGATCTTCCTGGCGCTGCACCGCAACGGCTACGTCGTCCCGAAGACCACCCGCGGCGCGATCAGCCCGTCCACCGGGCGCACCCTGCCCGACCGCTACGTCGAGGGCACCTGCCCGATCTGCGGCTACGACGGCGCGCGCGGTGACCAGTGCGACAACTGCGGCAACCAGCTCGACGCGTCGGAGCTGATCAACCCGAAGTCGCGGATCAACGGCGAGACGCCGAAGTTCGTCGAGACCGAGCACTACTTCCTCGATCTCCCCGCGTTCACCGAATCGCTCGGGAAATGGCTGTCCACCAAGACGGACTGGCGGCCGAACGTCCTCAACTTCACCAAGAACCTGATCGACGACATGCGCCCCCGGCCGATCACCCGCGACCTCGACTGGGGCGTGAAGATCCCGCTCGACGGCTGGCGCGACCAGCCGATGAAGCGCTTCTACGTCTGGTTCGACGCGGTGATCGGCTACTTCTCCGCCAGCGTCGAATGGGCACGCCGGTCCGGGAACCCGGACGCCTGGCAGGAGTGGTGGAACAACCCGGACGCGCGTTCGTACTACTTCATGGGCAAGGACAACATCACCTTCCACGCCCAGATCTGGCCCGCGCTGCTGTTCGGCCACAACGGCGAAGGCGACCGTGGCGGCGAGCCCGGCCCCTACGGCAGGCTGCACCTGCCCGACGAGATCGTGTCGAGCGAGTTCCTCACCATGAGCGGCTCGAAGTTCTCCACCTCGCGCGGCACCGTCATCTACGTCAACGACTTCCTGCGCGAGTTCGGCCCGGACACGCTGCGGTACTTCATCTCCGTGGCCGGCCCGGAGACCCAGGACACCGACTTCACCTGGGACGAGTTCGTCCGGCGCACCAACTTCGAGCTGGCCAACGAGTGGGGCAACCTGGTCAACCGGTCCATCTCGATGGCGCACAAGAACGTCGGCGCGATCCCCCGTCCGGAGGCGCCCACCGCCGCCGACGAGGAGCTCAAGGCGTTGTCCCGCAAGGCTTTCGACGTCGCGGGCGGGCACCTGCAGCGGTCGCGGTTCAAGCAGGCGGCGAGCGAGGCCATGCGGGTGGTCACCGCGGCCAACCGGTACCTGTCCGATCAGGAACCGTGGAAGCTCAAGGACGACCCGGCCCGCCGCGACAGCGTGCTGCACACCGCGTTGCAGGTCGTGTCCGACGCCAACACGCTGCTGACGCCGTTCCTGCCGCACTCCGCGCAGAAGGTGCACGAGGCGCTCGGTGGCATCGGCGTCTGGGCCGCCCAGCCGGAGCTGCAGGAGGTCGAGGACCTCGACATCCCGGACCGCGTCAACCCGATCCTCACCGGTGACTACGCGGCCGAGCAGGCGCGCTGGGAGTCGGTCCCGATCGAGGTCGGCAAGCCGCTGAACAAGCCGACCCCGTTGTTCGCCAAGCTCGACCCGGAACTCGGCGAGACCGGTCCGGAGTGGGCGCCGATCCAGAAGTAAGGAACAGCATGGGTGACGACAAGCGCGAGCTGCCCCCGATCCCGGACCGGCTGCCCGTGTCGGTGGTGGACGCGCACACCCATCTCGACGCGTGCGGCGCGGTCACCGCGGCCGATGTCTCGGCCATGGTCGACCGCGCCGAGCGCGCCGGAGTGTCCCGTGTGGTCACCGTCGCGGACGACCTCGCGGCCGCGCGGTGGGCCGCCGAGGCGTCCACCTGGGACCGCCGGGTGTTCGCCGCGGTGGCGATCCATCCCACCCGTACCAAGGAGTTCGGCGACGCCGAGAAGTCCGAAGTGGAGCGTCTGGCGCGGCAGGACCGCGTCGTGGCCGTCGGCGAGACCGGGCTCGACTACTACTGGGACTACTCGCCGCACGACGCGCAGCAGGACGCTTTCCGGTGGCACATCGACCTCGCCAAGCGCGTCGGCAAGCCGCTGATGATCCACGACCGCGAGGCCCACGAGGACGTCCTGCGCATCCTCGACGAGGAAGGCGCGCCGGACGATGTCGTCTTCCACTGCTTCTCCGGCGACGAGCACATCGCGCGCCGGTGTGTCGACGCGGGTTACGTGCTGTCGTTCGCGGGGACGGTGACCTTCCGGAACGCGCGCGGACTGCACGAGGCGGCGCGAATCGTGCCGCCGGGGCAGTACCTCGCCGAGACGGACGCGCCGTTCCTGACCCCCCATCCGTTCCGTGGGCGGCCGAACGAACCGTTCTGCACCGCTTATACCGTGCGGCATCTCGCGGGGCTGCGGGGCGAGGCGGTGCACGAGGTCGCGGACGCGGTCCGGACCACCGCCGAACGAGTCTTCCGGCTGCCGAGTGTCACATCGTGTTGAACGGACTGCGACATTCGAGGTGTCACATTCGTCCACCTGATGAGTGACGCAGATCACGACACTCCGGGGGGTGTTTGCGCAACCCGCTCACCTCCGTTACTGTCCCGTGATCGTGCCGGTCGGACACTGCGAAAGCAGTTGGCGGCTGTTACGCCCACAGTCACGTCAGTGCACGTCGGGGAAGCGGAACCGGGGTTGGTACGACTCGGAACCGTGACGATGGCGCTGGCTGCGGGTGTCGGACTTCATCAGGCACGCCGGAAGGATCGGCGAGCCGAGGCGAAGGACGTCGTAGCGAATGCGATGTCCTGGGAAAGGGAACGACCCGGTGACTGGTAGCAGGACGGCCGTACTCGACCGTGAGCTGGAAGACACCGCCTACGGGCAGCTCGACTTCTCCGACGACCCGCGCATCACCCAGCAGGACATCCTGGCTGCGCTCGGCCCCGACGCCGACGCGCTCATGGCCGAGGTGGACGTCGATGTCGACGAGCTGATCCAGCTCATCAACGCCGAGACCACGATGCTCCCGCCCATCGTCCTGCCGGACGAGGTGGCCGAGGACCGGGTCGGCAAGGACACCGGGAAGCCCGCCGCGATCGAGGTCAAGGCCGACGACGGCCTGCGCGAGGCGACCCGCACCTGGAAGAAGCGATTCCTCAAGGGCGCCGCGCTCGGCGTCCTGCTCAGCATCGCCGGTGGCGGTGCCGCCGCCCTCGCGGCGAACAAGAGCGTCACCGTCGACGTCGACGGCCAGCAGCGCACCGTGCACAGCTTCGGCGACACCGTCGGCGAGGTGCTCAAGGACGCGGGCCTCGCGGTCGGCGACCACGACTCGCTCTCGCCCTCCCCGCAGGCCGCGGTCGGCGACGGCGGTGTCATCAAGCTGGAGCGTGGCCGTCAGCTCAAGCTCGTCGTGGACGGCGCGGAGCGGTCCTCCTGGGTCCGCGCGACCACCCTCGGCGAGGCGCTCACCCAGCTCGGCATGACCGACGTCGTCAAGCCCGGCGCCTGGACCTCGATGCCGTCGAACGGCGAGCTGCCCCTCGAGGGCGCCACCGTCCAGGTCAAGACACTCAAGAACATCACGCTCTACGACGGCGCGAACGAGCCGAAGAAGCTCACCAGCAACGCCGTCACCACCAAGGAACTCCTTGGCGAGCTGAAGATGCCGCTCGGCCCGGACGACGCGGTCGAGGGCGGCCTCGACGTCAAGCTGACCGACGGGGCCGAGGTTCACGTCAGCCGCACCGGCGTCTCGATGGTCAACCAGAAGGAGACCATCGACCCGCCCGAGCAGAAGATCGACGACCCGACGCTGGAGAAGGGCAAGACCAAGGTCGAGGACCCTGGCACCCCCGGCGAGAAGATGGTGACCTACAAGGTCACCAAGAAGAACGGCGCCGAGGTCTCCCGGGAGCACGTCTCCGAGGAGGTCCTCACCCAGCCGAAGCCGAAGGTCACCCGCGTCGGCACCAAGAAGCCCGCGCAGCCCGCCATCGGCGACACCTCGGTGTGGGACCGCATCGCCCAGTGCGAGTCGACCGGTAACTGGTCCATCAACACCGGCAACGGTTACTACGGCGGCCTCCAGTTCGACAAGCAGACCTGGGACGCCTACGGCGGTGGCCAGTACGCGGCCTACCCGCACCAGGCCTCGCGCGAGCAGCAGATCGCGGTGGCCGAGAAGGTCCGCGACGCGCGCGGCGGCTACAGCGCCTGGGGCTGCAAGCCCTGATCATCTGTCTTCCGTGAGGGCCCCTGGCGCGCTGCGCCGGGGGCCTTCGCTTTGCCAGTGCTCGGGCCCTTTGCCGCTGTCTCGGTGGCCGGATGCGCTGAAGGCGTCCTTCACTGCGGTCAACGCACTGAAAGCGTCCTTCAGCACCCCGGAAGCCGGTGACATCTCAGCGGCTTCTGTCACGCTCGCTGTGACGAATCGACCTTCAGTGCACCTTGTGGTCCGTGAATGCCACATTGAGGGACTCAGAGTCCCTCAATGTGGCATTCACGGACCCTCGCCACCTCCGGGTTCGTGCCGAAGGCGTCCCTCGGCACGTCCCGGCCACCGGACGCTGGGTACGATCTGCCGGTGGTGGAACTGCTTGGCCCTGCCGAGATCAGGGGGCTCGCGGCCGAGCTGGACGTCCGGCCGACGAAGAAGCTCGGCCAGAACTTCGTGCACGATCCGAACACCGTCCGGCGCATCGTCGAGCTCGCCGGCGTCGGGGCGGGTGACGTCGTCCTCGAGGTCGGGCCGGGGCTCGGCTCGCTGACCCTCGGGCTGCTCGGCACCGGTGCCGAGGTGATCGCCGTCGAGATCGATCCCGTACTCGCTGAGCGGCTGCCCGTGACGGTCGCCGAGCGCGGCGCGGAGGCCGCCGGGAGGCTGACGGTGGTCGGTGCCGACGCGCTCCGCGTCCGGGCCGCCGAACTGCCCGCCGAGCCGGTGGCACTGGTCGCGAACCTGCCCTACAACGTCGCGGTGCCCGTCGTGCTGCACCTGCTCGCCGAGCTGCCCTCGCTCGCGCGCGGTCTCGTCATGGTGCAGACCGAGGTCGCCGACCGGATGGCCGCCGGGCCGGGCGGCCGGATCTACGGCGTGCCCAGCGTCAAGCTCGCCTGGTACGGCAGGGCCCGCAAGGTCGCCGCCGTGCCACGGTCGGTGTTCTGGCCGGTACCCAACGTCGATTCCGCGCTGGTTTCCTTCGAGCGCACGGATTTCGAGTCCACAGTGGACGAAGTGAACGCGTCGGGCGGGGTGGACAGGGAGGCCCTGTTCGCCGTCGTGGACGCGGCCTTCGCGCAGCGGCGGAAAACCCTGCGCGCGGCGCTCGCCGGGTGGGCGGGTTCTGCGGAGCGCGCGGGCGCGCTGCTCACCGCGGCGGGGATCGATCCGAAGACCAGGGGCGAACAGCTCGGTGTCGGCGACTTCGCGCGCATCGTGGCGGCGTCGCGCGCATCCGGTGCGTGACCGCTTTCCCGTGAAGGGCCGCGTGGCCGCCTGATCCCGGTTTCCGGACACGGCCAGTCGTGTGATCTGCGCCTATGGGCTTGCGTTCAATCCATGGGATCGGTTTTACTCAATGCGTCCATCCCGAGCGACTGAGAGACCTGGCTCGCCGAAGTCGCAGCAACCACCCCACCGGGCAGGTGCTACCGCCAGGACCGATGGAGGCCACTTCCATGAAGAGGGTTGCCCGCCCGCTCCTGCTCACCAGGCGGCGCGTAGTCGATGAAGGTCGCCGCACGGTCTGTGCGTGTCGACGCTCCACCGTTCTCGCCTGAGTTCTTCCGCCTGCATTCCACTTCGTGAGCACCGTCCAATTTGGACGGTCAATTGGTGAACGGTCGGCGCGCCCGCGGGGTGCTGCGCCCAGCTTCTGGAGCCTTTCGTGATCACTGTCGAAAACCTGACCAAATCCTTTCCCCACAACGGAAATCCGGTCGTCGCGCTGCGGGACGTGAGCGTCGACGTGCAGGCCGGTTCCCTCTTCGGCGTGGTCGGCCCGGCCGGCTCGGGCAAGTCCACCCTCGCCCGGTGCATCGCGCTGCAGGAGCGCCCCGACCGCGGCGTGGTCCGGCTCGACGGCCTCAACACCGGCACGCTCGACGGCAGGCGCCTTCGCGAGATCCGCCGTCAGCTCGGCGTGGTCGGCACCAAGCCGGAGCTGATCGCCGAGCGGACCATCGCGGGCAACATCGCCACCCCGCTGGAACAGCTGGGGGTGGACGGGCCGCAGCGCCGCAGCCGGGTGGGCACGCTGCTCGACCTCGTCGGGCTCACCCCGCGCGCCGCCCAGCGCCCTGCCGAGCTGACCGAGGGCCAGCTGCGCCGGGTCGCCGTCGCGAAGGCCCTTGCCGCGGGCCCGTCGGTGCTGCTGGCCGACGACCCGACCTCCGGTGTCAGCGCCGACGAGGCGGGCGCCGTGCTGACCGTGCTCGACCGCGCCAGGGCCGAGCTGGGCGTCACGATCGTGGTCACCACCCCGGACACGACCGTGGTGCGGCGCGTGTGCGACGACGTCGCGGTGCTGGAGGACGGCGCCGTCCTCGAACGCGGCACCGTGCTGGACCTGATCTCCGACCCGGCCAGCCGCACCGCGCAGGCCCTGCTGCCCGCGATCGAGACCACCCGCGCGCAGTCCGCGCGCTAC
The DNA here is from genome assembly GCF_039541975.1 of Amycolatopsis samaneae. NCBI lineage: Bacteria > Bacillati > Actinomycetota > Actinomycetes > Pseudonocardiales > Pseudonocardiaceae > Amycolatopsis > Amycolatopsis samaneae. The sequence goes on along the minus strand of NZ_BAABHG010000006.1, from coordinate 9,675 downwards.
GACCGCGCGGTGGACGTCGTGCTGATCGGCTTCGCGTCGGTCGGTGCCCTGCTCCCCGAGGCGGCGGGCCGCTTCGACGTCGAGCTCGCCACCATCGGCGGCGGCATCACCCGCGTCGGGGACACCCCGGTGGGCCGGTTCCGGCTCGGTGTCCGCGGTGAGCGGTCGGACGCGGCGCTGGCGTGGATCGCCGAGCGCGGCGGCCGCGTCACGCACGCGGTGCGGGGCCCGCAGGGCGTCGCCGCCTGACCCGTCGGCATAGGAAGGTCCGTGGGGGCCTCCTTGAGGGACCTGGAGTCCCTCGGGGAGGCCCCCACGGACCTTTTCGTTACGGGGCCGGGAGCGTGTCGCGTGTTCTCCTTCCGCGAGCGGTCCGGACGGGGCCACGTAGGCTTGACGTGTGCTCGCTGTCGTCCCGCCCCCAGTGACCGTTCGCGTTCCCGCCAAGGTCAACCTGCACCTCGCGGTCTCCGACCTGCGCGAGGACGGCTACCACGAGCTGGTGACCGTCTTCCAGGCGCTTTCGCTGACCGACGAGGTGACCGTCATGGCCACCGAGGAGCCGGGTATCGAGGTCTACGGCGAGGGCGAGGGTTCGGTGCCCACCGGCGCGAACAACCTCGCCTGGCGCGCGGCGCAGGCGCTGGCCGCGCACGTCGGGAAGCCGGGGGCCGAGGCGAAGGTCCGCATCGTGCTCCGCAAGGGCATCCCGGTGGCGGGCGGGATGGCCGGGGGCAGCGCGGACGCGGCGGCCACGCTGGTCGGGCTGGCCTCGTTGTGGAAGCTGGACGTCACCCGCGACGAACTCGCCGAGCTCGCGGCCGGGCTCGGCAGCGACGTCCCGTTCGCGCTCTACGGCGGCACGGCGCTGGGCACCGGCCGCGGTGAGCAGCTCGTGCCGGTGCTGGCGCGGCACACGTTCCACTGGGTGCTGGCCTTCGACCAGCGTGGCCTGTCGACGCCGCGCGTGTTCGGCGAGCTGGACCGGCTCCGTGCCGAGGGCAAGCCGCCGCGGATCGGCTCGCACACCCCCGTGGTCGAGGCGCTGGCCTCGGGTGATCCCCGGCAGCTCGCGCTGCTGCTGGGCAACGATCTGCAGGCGGCCGCGGTGTCGCTGCGGCCGGGGCTGCGCCGGACGCTGCGGGCCGGGGTCAACGCCGGCGCGCTCGCGGGCACGGTCTCGGGGTCGGGGCCGACGTGTGCGTTCCTGTGCGCCGACGCGCAGTCCGCGGTCGAGGTCGCGGCCGAGCTGTCCGGTGCCGGGGTGTGCCGCACCGTGCGGGTCGCGCACGGCCCGGTCCCCGGCGCGCGGCTGGTCGGCGGGGACGACGCGCCCCGCTCGGCGCCGCCGAGGGTGCACGCATGAGACATACCTGGGTGTCTGGAGTGGACGTCCTTTGTGGATAGTGGCGGCGCCTGCCGTCGCACGTGGTTTTCGAGTACTGGAAAGGATCGGCTGAGCGGATGGCCAACCTGGTCAACCTGGAGTCGGTGAGCAAGTCCTACGGGGTGCGCCCGCTGCTGGACGGGGTTTCCCTCGGTGTGGCCGAAGGGCAGCGCATCGGCGTCGTCGGTCTCAACGGGGGCGGCAAGACGACGCTGCTGGAGGTGCTCGCCGGGATCAGCGAACCGGATTCCGGGCGGGTGAGCCAGGTGCGCGGTCTGCGGATGGCCGTGGTCACCCAGCGGACCGAGCTGCCGGAGGGCAGTACCGTCGGCGACGTCGTGCTCGCCCGTTACGGCGCCGAGCACGAATGGGCCGCCGACCCGCGCGTGCGTTCCATTGTGGACGGTCTGGGGATCACCGCGATCGGGCTGGACACCCCGACGGCCACCCTCTCCGGCGGCGAACGGCGCCGCGTCTCGCTCGCGGCGGCGCTGACCGGCGAACTGGACCTCGTCGTGCTCGACGAGCCGACCAACCACCTCGACATCGAGGGCGTGCACTGGCTTGCCGAGCACCTGCTGTCACGCCGGATCGCCGTGGTGGTGGTGACCCACGACCGGTGGTTCCTCGACACCGTCGCGACGCTCACCTGGGAGGTCGCGGGTGGCCGGGTCGAGCAGTACGAGGGCGGGTACGCGGACTGGGTGTTCGCCCGTGCCGAGCGTGCGCGGCTGGCGGCGACGCTGGAGGAGAAGCGGAAGAACCTGGCACGCAAGGAACTCGCCTGGCTCCAGCGCGGGGCGAAGGCGCGGACGTCGAAGCCGCGGTATCGCATCGAGGCGGCCGAGGCGTTGATCTCCGACGTCCCGGAGCCGCGGGATTCGGTGGAGCTGCTGGCCTTCGCCAGGCGCAGGCTCGGGAAAACCGTGCTGGAACTGGAAGACGTCTCGCTCAGTGCCGGGGATCGCGTGCTGCTGGATCACCTCACCTGGCGCGTCGGGCCCGGCGACCGCGTCGGCCTGGTCGGGGTCAACGGCTCCGGGAAGACGACGTTGCTGAAGCTGCTCGGCGGCGACGTCGAATCCACGACCGGCCGCCGGGTCGAGGGAAAGACCGTGCGGCTGGCGCATCTGCGGCAGGAACTCGACGACCTGCCCGGCGAGCTGCGGGTGCTCGAGGCGATCGAGCAGGTCGCGGGCCGCGTCGTGTTCGGCAAGCAGGAGATGTCGGCCTCGCAACTGGGGGAGAAGCTCGGCTTCCCGGCGGCGCGGCAGTGGACGCCGGTCGCGGACCTCTCCGGCGGGGAGCGGCGGCGGTTGCAGCTGTGCCGCCTGCTGATGGCCGAGCCCAACGTGCTGCTGCTGGACGAGCCGACCAACGACCTGGACATCGACACGCTCCAGCAGCTGGAGGATCTGCTCGACTCGTGGCCGGGCACGATGGTGGTGGTCTCGCACGACCGGTACCTGGTCGAGCGCGTCTGCGACAGCACCTTCGCGTTGTTCGGCGACGGCAAGGTCACGCACCTGCCCGGCGGCATCGACGAGTACCTCGCGCGGCGGGAAGCCGCCGGGGAAGGCCGCACCTCGGTACGGGGTGGCGCGACGGCGTCGCCGGACGCGGCGGCGGAGAAGGCCGCCGCCAAGCGGAGCGCGGCGGAGGTGCGGGCGGCGCAGAAGGAGCTGGGGCGGCTGGAGCGGAAGCTGGACCAGTTGCACGCCAAGGAGGAGAAGCTGCACGCCGCGCTGCTGGAGGCGGCGACCGACCCGGCGAAACTGATCGAGCTGAACACCGAGCTCAAGGCCGTTCAGGCGGAGGTCGCCGACGTCGAGGCACGCTGGCTGGAGACGTCCGAAACGCTTGAATAGCCGGTTACCGCGTTGGTGGCCGAGTCGCCGCGGGCAGACAGTAATCTGCTCGCATGAGTCGGTTCGTGGAAACGCTCGTCGCCACCGCGGCGGGGCGAGGGCAGCAGCGCGGGATGGTCACCGGGGAGCCGAAGGAGCCCGTCCGGCGCACCTGGGCGGAGGTGCACCAGCGGGCCCTGCGGGTCGCCGGCGGCCTGGTCGAGGGCGGGATGACGCCGGGGAGCGCGGTCGCCGTGCTCGCCGCCGCGCCCGCGCTGATCGCGCCCACCGTGCAGGGGGTGTGGCTGGCCGGCGGCAGCGTCACGATGCTGCACCAGCCGACACCGAGGACCGACCTCGCGGAATGGGCCGCCGACACCGTCCGCGTGCTGCGCATGATCGGCTCCGACCTGGTGCTGCTGGGCGAGCCGTTCGACCAGCTGGCGCCGGTGCTCACCGAGCACGGCATCGGGTTCCGGCTGATCACCGAGCTCGTGGACGCGGAACCGCTGGCCTCGGTGGTGACCACCCAGGAGTCCGACACCGCGCTGTTGCAGCTGACCAGCGGGTCGACCGCCGATCCCAAGGCCGTCCGCATCACCTACGGCAACCTGTACTCCAACGTGAAGGCCATGGTCGACCGCGCGGAGTTCGACTTCGACACCGACGTGATGGTCTCGTGGCTGCCGACCTTCCACGACATGGGCATGGTCGGGTTCCTGACGGTGCCGATGACCTTCGGCGTCGAGCTGGTCAAGGTCACCCCGGTCGAGTTCCTGAGCGGGCCGTTGATCTGGCCCGAGCTGATCAGCAAGTACGGCGGGACCACGACCGCCGCGCCGAACTTCGCCTACGCCATCGTCGGGCGACGGCTGGCGCGGGTGGACGACGACAACGCCTACGACCTGTCCAAGCTGCGGATCGCGCTCAACGGCGCCGAACCGATCGACGAGACCGCGGTGCGGACCTTCGTGGACGCCGGGGCGCGGTTCAAGATGCCCGCGGAATGCGTTTTCCCCGCCTACGGCATGGCCGAGGCGACGCTGGCGGTGTCCTTCGCGCCGCTGTTCACCGGGCTGACGCTCGACGTCGTCGAAGCCGACGCGCTGGAGGTGGACAACCGCGCGGTGCCGGTGCCCGAGGGCGACCCGCGGCGCGGTACCGACGTGGTGCGTTCGTTCGCGCTGCTGGGCCGTCCGCTCGACGGCCTCGAAGCGGAGATCGTGGACGACAAGGGTGTCCGGCTCGGCGAGCGCGAGGTGGGGGAGATCCGGCTGCGCGGCGAGGCGGTGACACCGGGTTACCTGACCATGGACGGTCCACTCGCGACACAGGACGCCGACGGCTGGCTCGCCACCGGCGACCTCGGGTACCTGGTGGGCGGGCAGATCGTGATCTGCGGGCGCCGCAAGGACGTCATCATCATGGGCGGCCGGAACCTGTACCCGACCGACATCGAGCGGGCGGCGTCGTCGGTGGAGGGGGTGCGGGCCGGGAACGCGGTCGCGGTGCGGCTCGACGCGGGCAGCCGCCGTGAGCGGTTCGCGGTCGTCGTCGAGTCGAAGCTCGCCGGAGACGCCGAGACGGAGAAGGCGCTTTCCAAGCAGATCGTCGCGGCCGTGCGCGACGCCGTCGACATGCGCCCGTTCGCGGTCGTGGTGCTGCCGGCCGGGAGCCTGCCGAAGACGCCGTCCGGCAAGGTCCGGCGCGCCGCCACCGCCACCCAGTACGCCGACAGGATCGCCAAGAACGCCGAGTGACGTTCCGTGGGGGCCTCCTTGAGGGACTCTAGGTCCCTCAAGGAGGCCCCCACGGACCATCGATCAGCGGCGCCAGAAACCTCGGCGGTTGTGCGTGTGTTCCAGCGGCGGCGCGAGATGGCAGGTGCCGCTTCCGCCGGTGTCGGCGAGGGTGGTTTCGCAGAGCCGCAGGAAGGCGTCGACGGCGGCGTGGTCGTAGCCGCGTTTGGACAGTGGTGCCCTGCTGAACGCGACGTCGTGGACGTCGGCGGCGGTGAGGTCGTCTTCGCCGTCCAGCGTCGCGGCGACCCGTTCCAGGAAGGCGTCGACCTGGGGTTCGTAGTAGCCGCGGGTGCCGATCGGGGCGCGGTCGAACTGGATCGTCCGCGCCTCGATCGCCGTCACGGCCATTACCGCTTCTTGGCGTGCTCGGAGGACTCCTCGATGGCTTCGGGGGTGGCTCGCTCCTCGGTCGCCTCGTCCTCGGCGCGGGCGCTGGGGACGCCGGGGATGTGCCGCCCGGACTCGGTGACCAGCTGGTGTTCGACCTCGTCGAGGAACTCGTCGACCTCGCGCTCGTCGTAGCCGCGTTTGCCGATCAGCGGCCGTGAGAACAGCACGTGGTGGATCTCGGCCGCGGTCAGGTCGTCCTCCTCGGCGAATGTCTTCGCGATACGCCGGATGAACGCGTCGACCTCGTGCTTGGCGTAGCCGCGGCGGCCGATCGGGGCGTTACCGAAGGTGACCTCGGCGAGGTCTTCGGCGGTGAACGACATGGGACTCTCTCTCCGATTGAGGGGTGGGGTTACGGATCCCGTAATCCGTCCTAAACCCTCGAAGAGTTCGCCGAAAGGCCTGGTCCGGGACCTCACCCCGATCAGGCGGCCAACAGCCGCCCATCGAGTGAGCAGGCGCTACCGAGCGCGCTGTGTCCTGACTCACAGGGTGATTCCCGGGAGCGCTGTCCCGCCGGGTCGCGGGTCAGCCCGCGTGGAAGGTGTTCTGCGCGGCGGTGAGACCGGTCGAGACGAGTGCCTCCACCGCGTCGGCGCAGCGGTCGACCTCGAACGGGAGCTCCTTGCGCTCGACCGTCGAAAAGTCCTTGAGCACGAAGTCGGCCGGGTCCTGGCGGCCGGGCGGGCGGCCGATGCCGAAGCGGACCCGGTAGTAGTCACGGGTGCCCAGCGACTTGGTGATGGACCGGAGTCCGTTGTGCCCGTTGTCCCCGCCGCCGAGCTTGAGCTTCAACGCGCCGAAGTCGACGTCCAGTTCGTCGTGCACGACGACGACGCCGGAGGCTGGGACCTTGTAGAACCGGGCGGCACCGACGACGGGACCGCCCGAGAGGTTCATGTACGAGCGGGGTTTGACCAGCACGACCCGGCAGCCCGCGAGCCTGCCCTCGACCACCTCGGCGCCACTCTTGTGGGCCTTGAACCTGCCGCCGACGCGGGCGGCGAGCTCGTCGAGCACCATGAAGCCGACGTTGTGCCGGTTTCCGGCGTACTGCGGCCCGGGATTGCCGAGCCCGGCGAGCACGACCAGCTCACCGCTCCCCGGCACGTCTTCACTCACGGGAAAATCTTAGGCGAGCGGATGCGAACACCGGACCACGGGTCGGGGGTCCGGGGACGCCCCCGGAAAACACAACGGGGCGAGATGGTTCGCGTTTTCCGCGAACACACCTCGCCCCGAAGCGAACTCTCGAAGGGTCTTATTCCGCGGCTTCTTCGGCGGCGGCCTCTTCGCCGGCCTCGTCGGTCTCGGTGGCGCGGGCCTCGTTCACCGCGACGACGAGCGCCTCGGCGTCGGTGACCAGGCTGGCACCCGCCGGCAGGGTGACCTGCGAGGCGAGAATCTGGGAGCCGGCTTCGACACCCTCGACCGAGACCTCGATCTGCTCGGGGATGTGCAGGGCCTCGACCTCGACCTGCAGGGTGTCGAGGTCCTGGGTGACCAGGGTGCCGGGGCTGGAAGTGCCGGTGACGACGACGGGGACGTCGACGGTGATCTTCTCGCCGCGCTTGACGACCAGCAGGTCGACGTGCTCGATGTAGTTCTTCAGCGGGTGGACCACGATGGTCTTGGTCAGCGCGAGCTCGGTGGAGCCCTCCAGGTCCAGCGTGATGACGGCGTTGCTGCCGTTCTCACGGACGACGCGGGCGAACTCGATCGCCGGCAGCGCGAAGTGCCGCGGGTCCGAGCCGTGGCCGTAGAGGACCGCGGGGATCTTGCCGGCGCGACGCGTACGACGCGCGGCGCCCTTGCCGAACTCGGTGCGCGGCTCGACGGAAAGACGTACCTCGGACACGGTTGAGCACTCCTTCTTTCACCAACATGTTCGGTGGAAACATGCTGCGCGGGGATGGGTTGTACGGGGCGGCTGCGTTCGGCGGCGAGTCCAGGCGTGCACAAACACGGGGGGCTCAAAGCCGCCGCGTCGATCACGCCGGGCACCAGGGCAGGAACCCGCCTCGCCGAGACAACCTGGAAAGTGTAGACCAGGCGGGTACCGGTAGGTTGCGGTGGGTGCCACGGGCCGGGCGGACGGCCGGGGGATCCGTGCGTGAGGACGAAGGTTCCGCCTGCGTGGCGCGCATCGCCGCGCTGGGGTTCGGTGCGGCGGAGGAACGGTATGCGAGCTGGATGGGGCACGGCCGCGGTCGCGACGCTGGCGTTGCTGCTGAGCGGATGTCAGGTGGCCGTGCAGGGCAGCGCCGGGCTCTCGGCGGGCGATCGGCAGCTGGCCGACAAGCGCGCCCAGCAGCGCGCGGCCGTCGACACCGCTCTCACCGCGCTCGAACAGGCACCCGCGCTGGCCTACGGCAGCACCCTGCCCGGCGGCGACCAGCAGTGGCGTGTCACCCGGGGCGGCAGCGCGGTGGGCGTGCTGCCCATCGAGGGGCAGCCGGTGCAGGTCGCGATGGCGGCGGGCCAGCTCTACCTGGCCGCCACTCCCGAGTACTGGAAGGCGCGCGGGGCCGACGACGGTGTGCAGTTCGGCACGGGCTGGGTGCGCTCGGCGCCGTCGGAACTGCCGCTGGACCCGGCGGGGCGGCTGGTGCCCGCGAAGGTCGCCGCCGGGCTGCGCACCGCGGTGGCCACGATGGACCAGGTGCGCGAGCCGGTGCGGGCCAAGCTGCCCGACGGTACCGAGGTTTACGAGGTGGGCACCGGCCTCGGCAAGCTCCGGGTCACCACGGCCCAGCCGAACCGCGTGGTCAGCTTCGCCCCGGCGCTGCTCGATCAGCGGGCGGGCGCGAAGTTCGGGACGGAGCTGCGGGTCGAGCCGATCACCGGCGAGGCGCTGAAGAAGTTCCACGGCGATCTGGACGCCGCGATCGGCGCGATCGGCCGTCCGCTGGACGCGCTCGCGCGGGCCAGCGTCACGGTGGTCGGTGACAAGCTCGACTGCAAGGACTACGACGGCACCTGCAAGACCACGGTCGACCTGACCAGCTCCGTCGTCGGTGGTGGTCAGGGGACCTCGGTGCATGTCCTGCTCACGGTCGAGGTCAGCGCGGATTCGCTCGGCGCGCAGACCTGCAAGGCGGAGGGGGACGCGGCGCCGGACGCCCCGCTCACGCTGGCGTGCGACGTCCGGTTCCAGCTGCCGAACCGGACCGCCAGCTACCGGGTACTGGCGAAGCCGACGGCGGTCGGCGAGGTGCGGGTACCGGTCGACGCCGAGAAAACCAAGCAGGCGGTGCAGGCGGACTTCGCCACGATCGGCGGCTGACCTTCCCATGGCTGTTCCCGGCATGTGGACGTCGTCCCCGCGCTGACCTGTACGCCTACCCCCAGGTGTGTTGCTTCCGTTGAAGTAGCCGAACCCGCGTTCCTAGCATCGGTGCCATCGCTGGATCGAACAAGAACAAGGAGCAGACGATGGCCAAGCTGGTGGTTTTCGGCGCGACCGGGTACGCCGGGGGCAGGATCGGTGCCGAGGCGCGGCGGCGCGGGCACGAGGTCGTCGGGGTCGCGCGCAACGTCGACGGGATCTCCGGTGACTTCACCGCGCGGGCGGGGTCGCTGCACGACGCGGCGTTCGTCGCCGAGGTGGCCAAGGGCGCGGACGTGCTGGTCGTCGCCACCCCGGCGCGTCCGGACGCCGAGGGCAAGAAGCTGCTGGACGCCGTCGGATCGCTGGCGAAGGCCGCCGCGGACCAGGGCGCGCGGCTGGCGTTCGTCGGTGGCGCGGGCAGCCTGCACGTGGCCGAGGGCGGGCCGCGGCTCATCGACACCCCGGAGTTCCCGGACGAGTACAAGCCGGAGGCGGGCAACCACGCCGACGTGCTGACCGCGCTGCGCGCGCTTCCGTCCGATGTGGACTGGTTCTACGTCAGCCCGGCCGCCGAGTTCGGGGCGTGGGCCGCGGGCGAGCGGACCGGGAAGTTCCGGCTCGGCGGCGACGTCCTGCTGAGCGACGAGAACGGTGCGTCGAAGATCGGCGGCGACGACTACGCGATCGCGTTCGTGGACGAGATCGAGCGGCCGGCGCACTCGCGTCAGCGCTTCACCGTCGCTTACTGAGCTGGCGGCCGGTCCCATGAAGGACGCCTTCAGCGCACTCGATGCACTGAAGGATGCTCCTATAGATGTCAAGTGGTGGTTGTGAGGTTGGCTATGTCTGTGGTGAGGGCGTGGTAGATCTCTCGGGTGACGTAGCGTTTGAGGCAGCGGATGATGTGGCGTTTGGGTA